>NZ_JBFAPK010000009.1:0-202230 GCF_040676675.1 Micromonospora sp. NPDC049559
CTCGAGTACCCCGAAGGGCCTTTCCGCTCGACTTGCATGTGTTAAGCACGCCGCCAGCGTTCGTCCTGAGCCAGGATCAAACTCTCCAACAAAAACCAGAAGAGAAAACCCCAGCAACAAAAAGTTGCCAAAGGAATCCAAACCAACCAACCACTCCCCAAGAGAAGCAGTCAGCCAGCCGGAGGATAAATCATAATTGGCACTGGCTTATCAAGCACCCTGTTGAGTTCTCAAAGAACAAACACACACCGGTCCAGATCCTCATTCCGAGGAATCATTCTCGGGGCAACTTCTTAAAGCTACCCGGTCGGTTTCGCATCGTCAAATCGATCTCTCGACTTTCAATGCCCCGCCCGAGTGTCCCCGTACCTACGCACACCGAACCCGGCGTCCGTTTCTGTCGGGGGAAGCTCGCAGACCGGCCACCCGCCGCTCAAGCGGCGAGACTGCCCGGCTCCTGCTGGCTCCGAACACTCTACCCGGTCGGTCTCGCAATCTCAAATCGATCCTGTCGACTGAGCGCACCGCCCGGTCCAGCCTCGCTCGGCGATCGCTCGCCACGAGCCTGGTGCTTGCGGTTTCGGATGTTTTGTCCGTGTCCCGCGTGCAGAGAGAAAGTTACGCGTCCCCGAGCCGCGATGCAAATCAGCGCTAGTCGATGCCGCAATCGTGGATGCGGAGACCGGATCGGCGGCCTCGCTGTCGGGTTACCGCCACGCGTGCCCTCGTACCGGGCACGCACCTTCCACCCGCCGCGATCGGCGCACACGTGCCACAGTGGCAGGCATGCCTGTGGAGTCGAGCACGCGCGGACCCGTCCTGGCGCAAGACGCCGTGCTGGGACTCCTCCTGCCGTTCTGGCAGCTGGCGATCGGGGGCTTCGTACTCTTCGTGGTCGTCGCCGCCGGCCGGCGGCTGGCCCGACGGGGCCCGTCCCGGATGACCACCGCGTTGCTCGTCACGGCCGGGGCGATCGTCGGACTTGCGATGCTCAGCCTGCTGCTGCAGAGCCGCTGAGCGCCGTCCCGGAGTGGCGCCGCGACTCGGCGCCGCGTACCACGGGGTAGGTCGACCGGTGCGGCGGTCGTCTTGTTCCCGACGGTCGCGCGCCCGAGCCACCGTGGCGCTCGGCGTCGACGTACGACCGGTGCGGGTGGGAAAGTCCGCTAGAGCCGGCGGTTCGCCAGGCTCGGCAGCTCCGAACGGATGGTCTCTAGCCGGCCGAGATCGAGGTCGGCCACCGTGATCCCGACCGTGTCGGGCGCCTGGGCGAGGACGGTGCCCCAGGGGTCGACGACCATGCTGCGGCCGAAGCAGGTGCGGCCCGGCTCGTGGTCGCCGATCTGACCCGCGGCCACCACGAAGCACTGGTTCTCGATCGCCCGGGCGCGCAGCAGCACCTCCCAGTGATCGCGCCCGGTGTGCAGCATGAAGGCGGCCGGCACGACCAGTACCCGCGCTCCCCCGGCCACGGCGAGGTGCCGGTACAGCTCGGGAAAGCGCAGGTCGTAACAGATCGACAGGCCGACCGGCACGCCGTCGACGGGCACCACCACCGGCTCGGTGCCGGCGGCTACCGAGCGGGACTCCAGGTACGAGACGCGGCCCGGGATCTCGACGTCGTACAGATGGATCTTGCGGTACGTCGCGGCGAGCGCGCCGGTACGGTCGAAGACCAGCGAGGTGTTGTAGGTGTGCTCCGGGTCGGGGCCGATCTCGTGGAACGACCCGGCCAGTACCCAGATGCCGAGCCGCCGCGCGGCGTCCGCGAAGAAGGCGGCGAACTCCCCGTCGACCGGCTCGGGTTTGGGCATCCCGGCCGAGCGGCCCAGGTAGTCCACGTACTCGGGCAGGACGGCGAGGTCGGCGCCGGCCCGCGCCGCCGCGGTGAGCAGCTCGTTGGCGGTGGCCAGATTGGCGGCTCGGTCGTCCCGGGAATTCAGCTGGCAGACGGCGACGCGCATGGGACCGAGCCTACGGCCAGCATCGCGCGCGGAACAGCGCCCGGTCCGGTCAGCCGGTGGCGAGCACCAGCGCGGCGGCGGCCAGCCCGAGACCGGCGAACTGCAGCGGCCGGAGCCGTTCGCGGTCCACCCCGAGCGCGAGCAGCACGGTGGTCACCGGGTAGAGCGAGGCGAGCGCGGCGACCACGCTGAGATGACCTCGGGTCGCGGCGGCCAGGTAGAGGGCGTTGCCGAGGATGTCGAGCGTTCCGGCCGCGGCGGACCAGGCGAGCCCGGGACGGGTCAGCCGGTACGGGGTCCGGGTCCGGGCCATGAGGACGAGTCCGGTACCGACGGACGCGACCCGTACCGCGAGCAGCGGCCACATCCCGGCGTCCGCGCCCGGCTGGGCGAAGAGCGTCATGAAGATGCCGAAGCACGCGCCGGAGGCGAGGGCCGTGGCGACCAGCCGGGCGGAGACGCTGCCGCGTCCGGTACCCGGCCCGAGGCTGACCAGGCCGATGGCGAGGACCGCGACGGTCGCCCCGATGAGGGCCAGCCGGCCGGGGTTGCTGGCGGTGAGGAGCCCGGCGACGATCGGGATGAGGGCCGCGGTGACCGCCGTGATCGGCGCCACGACGGCCATCGCGCCGCTGGCGAGGGCGCGGTAGAGCAGCACCACACCGGCGAATCCGGCGAGGCCGGCGGCGGCTCCCCAGACGAGGTCCGTGCCGCCCGGTGTGCCGGGGACCACGACCAGGCAGACCAGCAGGAGCGGCAGACCCAGGAGCTGGGAGACGACGGTTACCGCCAGGGGACTGCCGCGCCGGGAGGCCTTGCCGCCCGAAAAATCGGCTGTCCCTGTGGCCAGGGCGGACATCGTGGCGAGGACAATGGGAAGCACCACCAAGTCGTATCACAATATTGACCGCAGAGGACAGTGTGTTGACCGACACCGGATCGACCAGGGTCGAGGCCGTCACCGCCGCGGTGGCCCAGCACGTACGCGAGCTACGCACGGGGCGGGGCTGGTCGCTGGACGAGTTGGCGGGACGCTCGGGCGTCAGCAAGGGCATGGTGGTACAGATCGAGGGGGCCAGGACCAACCCGAGCGTCGGTACGCTCTGCCGCCTCGCGGACGCCTTCGGGGTGACCGTCGCCCGGCTGCTGGAGCCGGCCGCGGACCGGGCGGTACGGATCACCCGGGCCGAGGAGGCGCCGCTGCTGTGGCGGGGCGAGCGGGGCGGCGTCGGCCGACTCCTGGGCGGGCTCAACGACCCGAACTTCGTCGAGCTGTGGGAGTGGCGGCTCAAGCCGGGCGAGCGGCACGGCTCGGCCGACCACGCCCCCGGGACTCGGGAACTGCTGCACATCCTCACCGGTACCGCGATCGTCACGGTCGACGGCGTCGACCACGCGGTGACGACCGGCGAGACCATCGAGTTCCGGGCCGACCGGGGTCACACCTACCGCAACGACGGTGACGAGGACGTCCGGCTGACCATGGTCGTCGTCATGCCGTCCGGCGAGTGGGACCGCAGGGTCGCCGCCCGGCCGGAGCGGCCCGCCTGAGGGCGAGCCCGCCGGCGCCGAGGTGCCGTGGGCGGGCGGCCGGATCCGGCCGCCGCCGAGGCCGACTCAGGCCGACTTCTCCTCGCGGTCCCGTCGACGCCGGCCGGTGAACTCCCGGGGCACGATCGTCGGGTTGACGTTCTCCAGTACGACCTCGCGGGTGATCAGCACCCGGGCCGCGTCCGGGTTGCTCGGCACCTCGTACATCACCGAGAGGAGCACCTCTTCGAGGATGGCGCGCAGGCCGCGGGCGCCCGTACCGCGCAGCATCGCCTGGTCCGCGATGGCCTCCAGCGCGGCCGGTTCGAACTCCAGCTCGACGCCGTCGAGTTCGAAGAGCCGTTGGTACTGCCGCACCAGCGCGTTGCGGGGCTGGGTGAGGATCCGCACCAGCGCCTCGCGGTCGAGGCTGCGCACGTTGGTGATCACCGGAAGCCGGCCGATGAACTCGGGGATCAGCCCGAACTTGAGCATGTCCTCCGGCATGACCTGGGCGAAGATGTCGTCGGTCGAGCGTTCCGAGACCGCGCGCAGGTGCGCGCCGAAGCCCAGCCCGCCCTGGCCGGTACGGGACTCGATGATCTGGTCGAGGCCGGCGAAGGCACCACCGCAGATGAAGAGCACGTTGGTCGTGTCGATCTGGATGAACTCCTGGTGCGGGTGCTTGCGCCCGCCCTGCGGCGGCACGTTGGCCACCGTGCCTTCCAGGATCTTCAGCAGGGCCTGCTGGACACCCTCGCCCGAGACGTCGCGCGTGATCGACGGGTTCTCGGACTTGCGGGCGATCTTGTCGACCTCGTCGATGTAGATGATGCCGGTCTCGGCCCGCTTGATGTCGTAGTCGGCGGCCTGGATGAGTTTCAGCAGGATGTTCTCGACGTCCTCGCCGACGTAGCCGGCCTCGGTGAGGGCCGTGGCGTCCGCGATGGCGAAGGGGACGTTGAGCATCCGCGCCAGGGTCTGCGCCAGGTGGGTCTTGCCGCACCCGGTGGGGCCGATGAGCAGGATGTTGGACTTCGCCAGCTCTACGGTGTCGTTTCCGGAGCCCGGCGCGCCCGCCGCCTCTGCCTGGATCCGCTTGTAGTGGTTGTAGACGGCGACCGAGAGTGCCTTCTTCGCCTGGTCCTGCCCCACCACGTACGAATCGAGGAACTGGCAGATCTCCATCGGCTTGGGAAGTTCTTCCCACTTCACCTCGCCGGACTCGGCCAGCTCCTCTTCGATGATCTCGTTGCAGAGATCGATGCACTCATCGCAGATGTAGACCCCGGGGCCCGCGATGAGCTTCTTGACCTGCTTCTGCGACTTGCCACAGAAGGAGCACTTCAGTAGGTCGCCGCCGTCGCCGATCCGTGCCACCTACGTTCTCCCTGCGCTCATCGGCCGGAACCCCGGCCCCCGACCTGAGGACGGTACGCCTCGTTGCTATCAATATTGCTCGCTCGCTCGCCGGTCCGCGCCAACGAAGCGGTGCAGACCCGACGTTACCCGCTGAAGAGGGTTTCTCCGACCCCCAAAACGGGTGTGTCAGAGGCCGGCGCGTGTTACAGGGGTGCCGCCGGCCTCTGACCCGTGCGCTCAGCTGGCCGCGTTGGCCGCCAGCAGACCCTTCTTACGGTAGGTCAGGACCGTGTCGACGATCCCGTACTCCTTGGCCTCTTCCGCGGTCATGATCTTGTCGCGGTCGATGTCCTTGCGGACCTTGTCGACCGGCTGGCCGCAGTGCCGCGAGTACATCTCCTCCAGCTGGGTGCGCATCCGGAGGATCTCCCGGGCCTGGATCTCGATGTCCGAGCCCTGCCCGTAGCCGCCCTCGGTCGCCGGCTGGTGGATGATGATCCGCGAGTTCGGCAGTGCCATGCGCTTACCGGGGGTACCGGCCGCCAGCAGGATCGAGGCGGCGCTGGCCGCCTGGCCGAGGCAGACCGTCTGGATGTCCGGCCGGACGTACTGCATGGTGTCGTAGATCGCCGTCATGGCGGTGAACGAGCCACCCGGGGAGTTGATGTACATGGTGATGTCGCGGTCCGGGTCGGTCGACTCCAGGGTGAGCAGCTGGGCCATCACGTCGTTGGCCGACGCGTCGTCCACCTGCACGCCGAGGAAGATGATCCGGTCCTCGAACATCTTGTTGTAGGGGTTGGATTCCTTCACGCCGTACGAGGTGCGCTCGACGAACGAGGGAAGGATGTACCGGTTCTGCACCGGGGCGAACTGCGACGACGCGCCGCTGACGTGCGGCGGCAGGCTCAGGTCGGTCATGTCAGCTCCTCAGCTCAGCTCAGGGTCCCGGCGCCTTCCGGAACCTGGGTGGCTCCGGTGATCACCTTGTCGATGAAGCCGTAGTCCTTGGCCTCGGCCGCCGTGAACCAGCGGTCGCGGTCGGAGTCGGCCTCGATCTGCGCCTGGTCCTGGCCGGTGTGGAAGGCGACCCGCTCCTGGAACATCCGCTTCGTGTAGAGCATCTGCTCCGCCTGGATGGCGATGTCGGAGGCGGTACCGCCCATGCCGCCGGACGGCTGGTGCATCATGATCCGGGCGTGCGGCAGGGCGTAGCGCTTGCCCTTGGTGCCCGCGCAGAGCAGCAGCTGCCCCATGGAGGCGGCCATGCCCATCGCCACGGTGGAAACGTCGTTGTCGATGAACTGCATCGTGTCGTAAATCGCCATGCCGGAGTAGACCGAGCCACCCGGCGAGTTGATCCAGAGGTTGATGTCCCGCTCGGGGTCCTCCGCGGCGAGCAGCAGCAGCTGCGCGCAGATACGGTTGGCTACCTGGTCGGTCACCTCGCTGCCGAGGAAGATGATCCGCTCCTTCAGCAGCCGGTTGTAAACCGAATCGTCGAGGTTGCCACTGAGTGAGTCCCCGCCCCGGAGCTCGCTAGCCCGGAGGGGCATCGCTGGGATGTGCATTTCGGTCATGGCAGCCCTTCGCTCTCCGTACCGTCTTACGCCCGACACTAACCGCTCACCGGGGCCGCAGCGTCCCTCTCGGCGCACTGTTCGCTCTCAGCGCACCCACGGCCGTCGTACCCCGGAACGAGCTCGGCCACCGTGCGCCGAACAGCGACGGACGGTGGCCGACCGCGTCCGGATCAGTGCTCGTGGTCGTGGTCGTGGTCGTGCTCCTCGCCGCGGATGGCGTCCAGGCTGACCGGGTTGCCGGCACTGTCGGTGATCTTGATGCGCTCCATCACCGCGGCCAGGGCCTTGCCGCGACGGACGTCGCCGAAGACCGCGCCGGCCGTGCCCGAGCGGACCAGCTGGTCGTAGTACTGCTGCGGGGCCATCCCGGCGCGCTGCGCGCGGTGCATGATCTCGTGGCCGAACTCGTCGTCGGTGACCTGCACGTCCTCGGCGTCGGCCAGGGTGTCGAGCAGCAGCTGGATCCGCACACCCTCGGTGGCGGCCTCCTTGAGCTCCTCGTCGACCTGCTCCTCGGTCTTCTCCTCGGCGGCGAGGTACTCCTCCAGCGAGGCGCCGATGCGCTCCAGCTGGTCGACCATGGCCTGCTTGCGGGACTCGACCTCGTCGCGGATCACGCCCTCGGGCGCCGGCACGTCGGCGGCGGCGACCAGCTGCTCCAGCGCCTTGTCGCGGGCCGCGTAGATCTGCTCGACCTGCTTGCCGCGGGTGACCCGCTGACGCAGGTCGTCACGGAGCTGCTCCAGCGTGTCGAACTCGCTGGCCATCTGGGCGAACTCGTCGTCCAGCGCCGGCAGCTCCTTCTCCTTGACGGTACGCACGGTCACCGAGACGTCCGCGTCCCGGCCGGCGAACTCGCCGCCCACCAGCTGGGAGGTGAAGGTGGTGCTGTCGCCCGCGGCCAACCCCACCAGGGCCTCGTCCAGGCCCGGCAGCAGCTGCTTGCTGCCGACCTCGTGCGAGATGTTGCTCGCGGACCCGCCCGGCACCTCCTCGCCGTCCACGGTCGCGGCGAGGTCGATCTGCACGTAGTCGCCCTCCTGGGCGGCGCGCTCGACGGTCTTCAGCGTGGCGAACCGCTCCCGCAGGCTGTTCACCTGCTGGTCGATCTCGCTCTCGTCGACCTGCAGCTCGTCGACGGTCACCTCGACCGTGGAGAAGTCGGGGAGCGTGATCTCCGGCCGGACGTCGACCTCCGCGGTGAACTTCAGCGGGGCGCCGTCGGAGAACTCGGTGATCTCCACCTCCGGGCGGCCGAGGGTCTTCACCTCGTGCTCGCGTACCGCGGCGAGAATGTTCTCGGGGATCGCCTCCTGCACGGCCTCGTTCAGGACCGTGCCACGGCCGACGCGCTGGTCGATGACCATCGCCGGCACCTTGCCCTTACGGAAGCCGGGCACCGTGACCTGCTGGCCGATCTCCCGGTACGCCTTCTTGAGGCTCGGCTCGAGCTCGGCGAACGGCACCTCGATGGCGAGCCGCACGCGCGTCGGGCTCAGAGTCTCGACGGTGCTCTTCACAGGCGTACTCCTTGATGGATCTCAGTCTTGGTCTGGTGTCTGCGTGATGTATGGGCGCTATTCAGCCCATCGAGTGTAGGCGAGCCGGCGTGGCCGCCGAGCGGCGGCCGACACCGGGACGGGTGACGCCGCCGCGAAGCGCGGCTGCGGACGACAGTCGGGGTGGCGGGATTTGAACCCACGGCCCCTCGCTCCCAAAGCGAGTGCGCTACCAAGCTGCGCCACACCCCGTGGCGACGAGAAGTGTATGCCGTCCCCGCCCGCCCGCGCCGCCTGGTATCGGCGCGCCGCATACCACCGCCCCCACCTCCGACGCTACCTCGCGTTTCGTCCGGTTCTTCCCATCGCTCCCCAGGCCCGATCGTCGCATCGTCGGGTGGGCGTGGTTCGGACACGGGGGCGGAAACCGCCCCCATGGCGGGGCCGGGTCCGCGCGCCTGCGCCGGCCTCCTTCCGGGTACGCGTCGAGCCGCGCCCGCCGCACGGACGACTGGCCCCTGCGCGCGGTTGCCTTCCGGCGCTGGGCGTGGCGCGCCGCCGTGCAGTGAGAGCGCCGCGCGGCCGGACGGGATACCGGTACGCGCCCCGTAGGGTGACCCGGTAGGCTACGGTGCGCGCCGCCGGCATCGACGGCGCACGCGGGCGTAGCTCAATGGCAGAGCTTCAGTCTTCCAAACTGACGGTGCGGGTTCGATTCCCGTCGCCCGCTCCAAAGCTTCCGGCCCAGGTCAGCGACGTGATCGCCGAACCTGGGCCGTTCTCGTTTCAGCTCTCTTTGATCTTGTGGGCCATTAGCGGGCCATTAGCGCGTTCGGGCCGGTACGCCGGCCGTTCCCTCGTCGTCCGAGTCGGCGTCCTTGCGCCGCGTCCGGCCGCCCGCTTTCTTGGTCGTGGGCTTGGGCCGTTGCTTGGCGATCCGGCGATCCATCGCGGCGGCGATCTCCCGATCCCGCTCGCTGTTGGCGTGCTGGTAGATGAGGGCCGCTCGCATGCTGGCGTGGCCCATCCGGTGCATCAGGTCCCGGGTGCTGGCCCCGGTCGCCGCCGCCAGGTTGTTCCCGGTGTGCCGCAGATCGTGGAAGTGGAAGCCCGCCGGCATGCCGGCCGCCCGCACGGCCGCCGCCCAGTCGACCGCCCGCCGGAAGTTGCCGGTACGCAGCACTGCGCCCTTCTCCCCGGTGAAGACGAGCGCGTCCGGCCCCTCCCCCACGTAGTCCCGCAGGTGCGTCGCGAGCGCCGCCCGCGCCGCGCCCGGGAGCGCCACGGTCCGGTTGCCCGCCTCCGACTTGGGCGGGCCGAACTCCATTCCGTTACGCAGCGCGGCCAGCTTGCGCGGGACGCGGACCGTGCCCGCCTCCAGGTCGACATCGGAGCGCCGCAGCGCCGCCAGTTCGCCCCAGCGCAGCCCGGAGAACGCGGCGACGATGACGAGGGACGAGAAGCGGGCCGGCATACGCTCGGCGAGCGCGAGCACCTGGGCGACGCTCGCCACCGGTCGTTCCGGGGTGTGATAGCGGTCATAGCCGGCGATCCGACACGGGTTCTGCCGAATGATCTCGTCCTCTTTGACGGCCGTGTTCAGGATTGCTCGGAGCAGGGAGTACGCCTTCACGGCCTGCGGTTCGGTTGTGCCGCCGTCGAGCAGCCGCTTCCGCCAGCTCCGGATGGTCTGCGGCTTGATCGCTCCGAGCGCCAGGTTGCCGAGATGCGGACGGATGTGCAGCCGAAACAGGTCTTCGTAGTTCTCTCGCGTGCGCGGTTGGAGCTTGCGTTCCGCGATCCACTTCTGCCCGTACTCGCCGAGTTGGACCTCACCGGCCTCCGGTGCCGTCCAATCGCCCCTGATGATCTCCGACTCGACCAGGGTCAACCACCGGGTGGCCTCGCGTTCCGTGGCGAAGGTCTTCGGGGCGGTCCGCTCGATCCCGTCCGGCCCGACGTAGCGAGCTTGGAAGCGGCCGGAGGCCCGCTTCCGTACGTTGCCGAAACGGCGACGGCCCTTGCTGTTCGCCATCAGGCGACCTCCCCCAGGTAGCCGCGCAGCTGCGCGCGGGTCATCGGTACGACCCGGTTTCTGTCGATGTAGGCGGTGACGGCGGACGCCTCGAAGCGCACCAGGCGACCGACCTTGACGAACGCGATCCGACGTTCGGCGACCAGTCGGCGCACGAATCGCGGTGTTGCACGGAGGCGAGCGGCGACCTCGTCGGGGGTCAACAGCTCGTCATCCATTCATGTCCTCCTTCATCGGTCAGGCAGCAGAGGCAAGGGTCGGAGCGGTTGCCGAAACAGCGCCGGCCGCTCTCCGGCGGGCCGTGTCGAGGTCTGTTCGCCAGCGGATTCGGGCCGAGATGGCGCGCAGGAGTCGGTGTTCCAGCGGCAGCACGTCCGGGTCTTCGGGCCGGGCGAGTTCGAACCGGTACCGGTTGTCGTCGACGGCCTCGCACTGGTCGTGCTCGTCGGCGTCGGCCATGCCGCCGGCGAGGACGGCGCGGATCCAGGCCCGGTTGTCGGCACGGTGATCGGCGAGGGTCTTGCCGGACCACTGCCGGGAGACCAGGACCCGCCGGCCCGTGAAGCCGAGCGTGGTGCGCTGGTGGACCTTGCCCGTGCACCGGCCCGGGGTCAGCCCCGGCTTGGCGCCGTCGGGCTGGACGCCGTAAAGCAGCCAGTTCGCGCACGTCGGCGAGCACGGCAGCACGGCCAGCTCCGCGTGGAGCCGGTCGAAGTGTGCGCGTTGTGCATCCGACCGCGGTTTCGCTTGCTCGGTCAGATCCTTCGTGACGTACTTGGTGACGTACCGGATGGACCGTTCCGCGTCCTTGGTGCCCTGCTCGATGCCCCGGGCGTCGATCCGACCCAGCCTCGCCACGTACGCGGGCCGGCTGTCGGGTTCCTCCAACTCGTCGAGCGCCTGTGACCAGGTACGCAACGCCTGGAGCGTCCTAGGATTGACGTAACACTGCTGGTCGACGTCCCAGACCGGCGGCTTGTCGACCGTGTAGGTCGGTTCGTCGAAGGCTGGCCACCACACCTGGTGGTACGTGGCCACCGCCACCTGCTTGAGCAGCCGCCGGGGCAGGGTGCCCCTGATCGCGAAGTGCGCGTGCGGGGCGAGGCGGCGTTGCAGCTCGACCGCGCCCGCGTACTGGACGTTCCAGCCGGCCGCCCGGCGCAGGTTCTGCCACCACCGGTCCAGGACCCGGGCGAAGTGGATCGCGTCCAGGGCCGCCCGCCGGTAGTCGTAGCTGCTTGGGTCGACCGGGGTGCCGAGGACGTCGTCGTGTGGGCCGTGGCGTTGGCCGCACTCGCACGGGGCGATGTAGGCGCCCCGCCGTAGGTGGGAGTGGACCGGCCCGTGTGAGCCGAGGGTGAGGGTGACCAGCATCGACGGCCGGTACGTCTTGCCCGCCTTTCCGGCGTAGGCGCGGCCGATCGTCTTTGGCGACACGGGCAGGCGGGGCAGGTCCGGGGAGTCCTGCCGCCGCCTGGTTGACCGCTTCCGCCGGGGCCGGTCGTCGCGCTCCTTCGGCGTGAGGTGCCCGCGCAGGCTGGTTTCCCCCAGTTCCTCGTCCAGCTCGGCGATGGCCTGGTCGATCTCGACGATCTGTGCGGCCCGCTCGTCGGGGTGCATCGGCTCGTACTGCACGGCGGTCCGTTCGAACTCCAGGTGCGCCCGCACCCGTACCAGGTCGAGCACACCGGCGTCCGGTGGTTCGGGGCGTACGGCCGGTTCGTCAGCCAGGTGCCAGCCCTCCCGGATCTGCTGGATGCGCAACCGCCGGCCGCGTTCGGCGCAGGGCTTGCACTTCACGGCCAGGGTCGCCCCGCACGGGACCTCGATGACCTCGGTCTTGCCCGTGTGGGTGTCGGTACGCCGCAGCGCCAGGGGCCGGACACAGACGCCGTGCTGTTCGGCGAGCTGCTTGAGCGCGTCCTTGGCAAGCGGCTTGCGCATCCGGGCCGCCCGCGACCCCGGCCGCGGCTCGGGTGCCGGGGTGGGCGATTCCGGTTGGCGTGGGGGTGGGGCGAGTTCGAGTTGGTGCACGGTCACTTGCTGACCTCCGAAGGCGCCGAAGGGTGGAACGTGGTGCCGTTGCGTGGGGTGAAGGCGGTCGCGGGTACGGGGACGAGCGCGGGACGGTCGGACTCGCGCACCTGGCGCAGAAGTTCGGAGGCGGTCCCGTTGGCGACCCGCAGGACGGCCCGTAGTTCGTCGCGGGTGATCGGCCGTCCCGTCGCGGCCCGATGCTCGGCCGCACGCTGCCGGGCCAACTGGACCAGGTCCACGCCCGGCACCTGGCCGTCCCCGTCCTCGTCCTGCCCGTCTTCCTCGTCCTGCCGATGTACTTCCTCGTCCGGCTCGTCCTCGGTGGTGGCCTGAGCCGGTACCGGCTCGGGACGATCACCGTCCCCATCAGCCGGACCGGTGCCGTTCGACGGCGTGGCCGGTACCGGCTCGTCCGGGCGGGTCGAGTCCCGGGACAGGTGCCGTACCGGCTCGACACGGGCCGGGGACGGCGTTGGCTCCGTCTCGTCCTCGACGGTCGGGACGGCGGGACCGGTCAGGGACGGGTCGGGGACCGTCGGGGACGGCGGTGCGGGTGGTTTGACGGAGAGGACGAGTTTCGACAGGCCGAGGAAGGCCAGGGACGGGACGGCGGAGAGCAGCCAGCCGGACAGGCCCGGCTTGGCCACCGCCAACTGCGCCGACAGCAACAACGCCACCGCCGCCACGAGCAACGTCATCGGGTACCCGATCGGCCCGCCCGTGCGGCGCCGACGCCGGATCGTCAGCAGCGCCGCCAGAGGGATGAGTTCCGAAATCGCGGCATTCGCCCAGCCGAACCAGTCCCCCGTGTGCGCCGGGGAGTTGTCCATCGTCCAGTCGTGAACGTGAGTGAAGGACGCGGCGCCGGCCAGGCCGCCCACGGTGACCAGGATGAGCACCAGGACCACGCCCTCAGCTCGTTCGCCCCGGGTCTTGACGGTCTTCACGCCGCCCCCTCCTGCTCGTCGGTGTCGCAGAGCCGCCGGTACTGGCGACCCAACTCGCGGATGTCGCCGTCGGTCAGGTAGGAGAAGCGGACCCGCACCGGTTCACGGACGCCGTCCAACGCGACGTAGCCCACCCCGGGCGACGTTTCGGGCATGCGGTCACAGACCGCGCCCCGGTCGCGGGCCCCGTCGCCTAGGACCATGTCCACCTGCTCCGGCTCGGTCATCCGCAACCCGACCCGGGTCGGGAACAAGTCCCGGAACGGCAGCACGTCCTTACGCGGGTCCTGCAACGCCGCCACCACGTGCACCCCGACCGCCCGACCCTGCGACAGCAACAGGCCCAAGGCGTCCTTGATCCGATCCCGGACCTTGCGGTCGGAGATGTACGCGGTCAGCGCCGCCAACTCATCGACCACCAGCACCAGCAGCGGATCATCCGGGGTCGGGGTGTGCTGGCGGGCGATCCCGCGCAGCCGGGCCGCCCGCCGCCGCATCCGCTTCACGGCCTCTTCCAGCACCCCGGCCATGCCGTCCAGGTCCTCGTAGGCGAACCGAGCAAACAACGGCAGCCCGGCGCCGAGTTCCATGCCGCCCTTCGGGTCGAACACCCACAGCTCCACCAACCCCGACCGCACCCCACCAGCCAGCGCCCGGATCAGCGACCAGATCACCGAGCCCTTCCCGGAGTTCGTCGCCCCCGCGATCAGCACATGCGCCCCGGCCAACCGCAGCCGATACACCTCCCCGTCCTCACGGACACCCAGGGGTAGCGCGTCGAAGTCCGGCACCACGGGCACCGGCAGCGGCGCGACCGTGCCAGCCAGTGGGTCGCGGCGCAGGAACCGCAGCTCCACCCGATCCGCCCGCGCAGTCGCGCGGGCCCGGCCCTCCCGCAGGCGGAACGCGTACGCCAACCGCTCCGCGGCCCGACCCCAGTCAGCGGGAATCTGGCCCGGCAGCAGCCGCACCGTCACCCGGTCCCCGTACCGGTCCGACCGCACGGCGAGCAGTTGCGGCACGTACCGGTCCCCGGCGAACGCCGTCGCCAGCCCACACGTCGCCATCGTCGACGCCCACCGCGGCCGGTACACCCACAACCGCCGCCACCGGCCCACCAGCGGATACCAGCCGAACCGCAACCACGACGCCGGGTGCCACCGCCACCAGCCCAAACACCCGGCGGCGATGGCGAGGACGACGGCGCCCAAGACCAGCCCGCCGAGGCGCACCCACACCCACAGCCCGACGGCGGTCGGGGCGGACAGCCACCAGTAGCGGACCGCCAGGACGGTGAGGCGGACCAGGCCCCGCAGCAGCCACCACAACGGCAGCAACCAGCCCGGCACCCGCCACACCGGCAACCGCACGTTCATCGGCGCAACCGGGACCTTCTCCCCCGGAATGACGTTGATCAACGGCATCAGCGGCCACCACCCGAACGCGCAGGCGAGCCGGTGAGCGTCGCCGCTACCACAGCAACCCCCGGGTACGACGAGGCCGAGCAAGGGTCTCCAGACACGTCCGACACGCCATGTGCAGCAGATCGAACCGACCCGGCTTCACCCACTCACCACAACGCGGGCACCGGATCGCGTACACCAGCGCCGGAGCCGACGGCAGGCCCAGCAACCGGCGCAGCACCGTGCGGAACTCCCAGGCGGCGTACCGCCACCAGCCCAACCGGGTACGGCGCATCACGACCACCCCCGGCCGGTCAGCTCAGGCCGGTACGGCGGCACATCGATCGACGAGCAGGCGGAGCAGATGACCTGGTACGGCGCCATCGCGGCCAGCTCGTCACAGCTCTCGCAGTGGCGCCACACCTCGTTACGCCGCGTCGAGACGCGGACAAGGTTCACTAGCATGGGCATCACAGCCCGCCCCCTTCCGAGGGGTTGAAGGGATGTAGGCGCGGGGCGAGCCGAGACTCTTGGCGGGGTGACGGCCCGCCCCGCGTGCGATCCGCGCTCAGGCAGCGGTGGCCAGCGCCTCAACGGGCACCATCGCCGTCGCGCGCAGCGAGTACGCCATCCGCGCCCGGCACTGCCCCGACGACTTGCACCGCTGCGAATCCACGTACGGCGTCAACGTCAGGCCCTCGAACTGCACCGCAGGCGGGTACGCCGGCACACCCGGCGCCGGCGGAACCGGCTGCTGCGGCGCAATCACCTTGACCTTGACCTCCGACCGGCCGTACTTGCCCGCCTCCGGGTCCAGGTCAAGCACCCGCACCACCCAGACCCGCTCCCCCGTCTCCTTGTCCCGCACCTGGTCATCCGCCTCACCACGCCGGTCAAAGTCGACCTGCGGACCGACGCCCAGGAACAGCGCCCCAGCAGGAAAGGCGTAGTCGAACGGGACCGGAATCTTGATCGAGCCAGGAACCACGAGAAGTACCTCCCCAATGAACCCGCCGCCCAGCAAGACGACAAGTCGACTTGTTAAGTCGCTCGAAGGTAGCTCCGTCCAACTCGACTTGTCAAGCTGGGCGTCCCCTGTGGACTGGCCAGGAACTCCGCTACCAGTGCCACCACTCCGCGCCCCGAGCGGGATGAGAAAAGGACCCGCAGATCGCTGCGCGACACAACATAGCGCGAGGCGTGAGTAACAGGACGGCAAAGGCTTCAGGTCCACCCACCCAGCTGCAGCGCGGGGTTCAGGGTGATGACGGACCACAAGGGAATTCCACAACTTGGAGTATCGCTCGGGTTGGCAGTCGTTCTGAGTCCCACCCTGGGAGTACCGTGTCATGTCGATGTGACCATGGACGATCCAGGGGGACCGCATGGCGAGCGGGTTTAAGATCGACAAGCAGGGCATCCGAAAAATGGTTCGGGAGATCGAGCGTGAGTTTGCGAAGACTCCAGTACGGCTTCCGGTCAACGGAGAGCCGACGGCCAGCGGCAGCGTGGGTGGTAGGGCGACCACCGGCTCTGAGCTGGAGTTGGTGGCCGGCTGGCTGCTCGACTGGGGATACGCCTACTCGAAGGTAAAGCCGGGCCTCGTCCCGTCGGTTGCCGAGATGATGAGCGACGTAGGCGCCGAGGAGTTCGTGCCGTTAGTCGAGCCCTACGTTGAGGTTGCAGTGGCCACGCTTGAGGAGGCGGGGCTATTCAACGGCTCGGCGAGGACTTTCGGCAGCGACGGCATGGGGCTTCCGGTGTGGCTTACCGACGTCGGTCAGCGCGAAGCGGTGTCGCGGATCGAGCGCCGCAAGGACAATCTCACCCGTCGCAGTGCGTGTCGAGACGCGGTCCTCCGGTGGGTCTACGAGCGGGGCGCGAACGGCGAGTCGACGGACATCGCCGAGATCGCAACCAGTCCGTACGGCTGGTTCAACGGGATGTTGTTCAGCGCGGCTGACTTGGTGGAGGCTGTCCAGTTCCTCCGGAATCGGCGACTGCTGGCCGGAACTGACGAGACCCCGACCATCGAGCCGGCCGGGACGGAGTGCATCGAGCAATACGGAGGCGTGGTGGAGTACCTGAACCGGGCGAACAATGCTGGCGTGAACGTGACGATCATGGGCAACAACAGCGGCCAGCTCGCGGTGGCGAACCGGGATGTTGCCCAGAACCAGACCAGCACCAACCAGGCCGAGGCGCTCGCGATTTACGCGAATGCCCTCCGTGAGTTCGGGCAACTCTTACCGTCGGAGCAGCAGCCCGAATACGAAGAGGTCGCCCAGGCGCTAGAGCGGGAGGCGACCAAGACCGAGCCCAACAAGGGTTGGGTCAAGGCGCTCCTAGACCGCGCAAAGGGCTTGCTTGAAGGCGCCCCGGCGAACCTGCACAACCTGGCCCAGGTGACAAAGGTCGCGTTCGACATCTACAGCCAGACGGCAGGCTGAATCCCCGCCTGCCGCCGACGGAGCAGGGCAGCGACGACGCGGTCTAGGAAATCACAAAACACGCGGTCTTGTCGATATGCGTACGCTTTCGCACCCCTACCAGCCGCCAGCTACACATCCTCGAAACCCAAAAGTGCTCAACGGCTATCTCCTGGAACGGCAAGATCTATACAAGTCAAGGTTGCTCCGCGCACCATCAATGCATCTACTCAGCCGAGCAAGCCGACGTGCTGCAGCACTGCAAACAGGTCAGGATCACTGTCTACATGTCCGCGTTCAAGACTCTTGATAGTCACGGATTCGGAATCCGGCGCCGCGTCGAGATGAAAAGTCTCCCAACCTCGGCATATCGGGCACTGTCGACGGACAAGAAAGGGCCGCATCAAGTGAAGGCGACCGTCGCTGGTTCCCACATACAGACTGCCGATCTCCAGGTCGCTGCTACCGTACGAGCGTCCCCGATCAGGTACGATAACGTTATCACCGATCAGCTCTTGGTAGCCCACTCGACCTATGCCGTGCAGTGCATCCCACCGGACCGCGGTGACATGGATTAGGGGCAGATCCGTCAGGAATGATGCCTGTTTCAGCAGAGTCGCCAAGTCGGCATAAGCATCAGTGACGGCGCCCGGGAGGTCTCGGTCGTCGACCCGGCGGAGGTGCGACCGGTCATTGCGGCGGCTGGCCAGCCGCTTGCGGGCCGCAGTCGCATGCGGGTCGGCGTAAGCGCGGCGCACGTCGTTCAGCGGGTTGTCGTCGGGCAGACCCCGAAACGCGCGGCTGTCCGCGATCTCCTGCAAGACAGCGGACCAGTCGCCGAAGCCGGGACCATTGGTGCCGCTGCGGGACAATCGATTCCGGATGCTGCTCATGGCACCAACCGTCCGGCCCGCCTCATATGCCAAAGAAATGGCTACTAGAGCCACGTAGCACAGAAGCACCTCGCTCGTCTCCAGAATCGCATCGTACGCCGCCCGATAGGCGCCGCGGGACCGATGAGCCTGCACCTCACTCCAACGGTATGCAATTGGGTGTGGATAGCGGGTACGGACCTGATAGCCGAAGTCGTCGAGTAGCTCTGCGGCGTCTACGCGCATCCGTAGACGCCGTCCGGATGCCAGAATCCTGTGCCTTGCCGCGACTGCGCTCTCGTCTTCAAACACGGAAGTAAGCAGCGCCTCCGCCTCATCCCGCCACTTCTGCAGTTGCTCTCGCGCAGCTTCGAGGCCCTCTAATGTTGCAGACAGAGCCAGGTCTGGCTGAGGAAGGGGCATTTTACTCAATATTGTGGGAGAGAGAGTGCCGAAACGGTGGGCTACCACGTACTCATGGGCAATCTGCGATCGCAAGAAAAGGCCCGCGATCAGTCGTTGTGGGCCATCGAGAGCTGCAATAGGGCGCAGCGTTACCACGCTATTGTCGGTCGCGACGGGTAGATCCTCAGCGGTGACCTCCACGACAACGAGCGGACCACGTGCGTTCGGCGCTATCATGCGGCGCATGAGCAGGTCGCCGGCCTGCAACCGGTGGGTTGCGCCGACCTCGGCCCATCGGGAGAGGTCGTCGGGTCCCGCGATCCGGCCATCACGGCGTAGATCCCGCCCGGATACGACCCGTACCAAACCATCAGCTGCTTGTTCGTGCAACCGGTTCCGGTCGCGGCTCTGTTCCAGCGCCGGGGCCGGAAAGGTAAAGGCTGCACCGAGGCTCACCTCTTTGCCCCACACTCGTAGATCGGACAGCCTGGCTGCATATGCAGGATTATTTAGGTCGAACGAGTAGCCACTGCCAGTATCCGGTAATTGTGGCAATTGGTAGCCGAACCTGCCCCTGCCATCTGCACGCGCTATCAGGCTGCGGAAGTCGTCTTCCACCTCAGCCGGTCTCGGATGCCGCGGAACTCGGAAAAGCAGCAGCGGCGAAGGTTGCTGCCGCCTCTGCCGCCAGAAGACCACAGCTGCTTGAACTTGCTGGCTTATCCCGGAAAAGACGTGCTCTGCGTATATGACTAATCGAGGTTGCCAAATATTGCTTATCAGCTCTCGGAACCCTTGATCGAGCTGATTGACCAAATCTCCGACGGGCAGCACAGCAGCAAAAAGCGCATCAGGACCAGTTGGTCGTACCGCAGCGACCGCAACTTGCTCGACCGCGCGCAGCGGAAGCCCATCCGGAGGCGGACTGGTGAGACGCTCCCACGGCGGGACCAGCAGCACCGGCGAGCTCTGCAGTGCCTTGGTGGCCGTAGATCCCAGATCCTCAGCCGAACGGGTGAACTGCGTTCGCCAGCCATGCTCGAGACGCACGCGCATGTCGTTATCGACGGACACAACGACCGGCTCAGTGCCGGCGAGGCCGTTGAAGGCATAGCCGATTAGCCGGACAAGGAGGGCGTGGTTCGGAGGCTGTTGTTCTATCCCTTCGCGCACGACTGTAGATCGTAGCGGTGCGCATGCGAACAAAATCTGCCGTATCTTGGAGCGTCGTGGTCACACCGCCAGCGTTGCTCGCGTCGTCCACCGGGACAGCCGCGCGCCCCCTCATCTTGCGGTAACGGACATCGTCGGACCAGCGAACTTTGGCGGTGAAGATCGCAGCTCACCAAGGCGGCCGACGCGCTTCGTTGGCATATGGATCTTTTCATGTCATTTGGCACTGGCTCTGCATTCCAGCCGGTACGTCGACATCTGTCGGCAATGATCGTTGCGGTCAATCGAGCGGGTACACGTCTTCTAGCTCGTGTCGGCTGGCGGGGATCAGGACGTCGGCAGCGAGCAGCGGTGTTGCCGTGCGGTCGCAGATCGACAGGAGCACGGTCAGCACCGGTGCGGTCTCTGCGATCTGGAGCAGGTCCGCTTCGTCGCTGGTGGGGAGCCGGGCCGAGATGCGTTCGGCGACGTGGTCGAGCTTCACGGACTTGCGTCCCACTAGGTGCCGCAGCAGTCCTTCCGCCAGCGGTTCCGTGCTGCCGACCTCGGTGCCCTCGGCTAGCTGTGTCGGCAGGTAGGCGGTGGCAAGCTCCACGGGGCCCAGTTCGTCGACGACGACCAGGCGGCGGCGCGCGACGACCGGCGTACCGGCTTCGATGTTGAGGGCTGCGGCTGCCCGGGGCGGGGCGGGGACCACTTCGGCGGCGAGCACGGTTGACCCGGCTGGTTCGGGTGTGTCCAGGGCGGCGTAGCTGCGTTCGCGAGCACGCTCGGCCGCGCGGGCCGGTCGGCCGAGCACGAAGCGGCCCTTGCCCTGCCGACTTTCGATCCAGCCATCCTGTCGAAGCAGGTCCAGAGCCCGGACGACGACTGGGCGGGAGGCGCGGAACTCGCGGATCAGTTCGGTTTCGCTGGGGAGCATCGCCCCGGGCGTGTAGGTTCCGTTTTCGATGCGCTGTTGCACGGCGTTGACGATCGTGACGTACTTCGGTGGCGCAACCTCGATCGGCACCCGTCTCACCTCCCTAGACGACAACTCGGCTTGTCGAGAGGCTAACTGTGCCGCTCAGGGTCTGTCCAACGCCCCGCGTTCCGGTGTCTCCTTGTCGACTGCCGGGCCTGTCGCTGGCGTAGGGCCTGCTTAAGTCTGGCGTTCTGGTCGCGGAGCACCGCTTCGGTGGCCTCGCGGGCTGTCAGCTCGTCGACCATCCAGCGAACGAACGCGTACACCTGATCTTCGGCCAGACCGCGCCGACCGAATCCGGCCCGCCGGAAGCGGACCCGGCGGATGTGCGCGGCGCGTATCCGCTGCGGCGGCATACGGGAGAGGTAAACGCCCATCGCTCGACCCTCCTACGGCCGCAGCCGTGAGGCCCGGACCAGAACCTGTGTCCGGTCGCCGAGCTGTCCGCCATGCATGATCTTCATGCCCTCCAACCATATCCACGCGTCGTGTTCCGGTCTGTTGGCGACGAGCCGCACGCCGGTCACCCACAGCGTTACCGGTCCGTCGGTCGGGTGGCGCCGGTCATCCGCGGTCAACTGGAGCGCCTGGCCGAGTTGCACCCGTACGTCAAACGCCACGTCGCACCGCCGGCCGGGCCGTCGGAGCTTGCGTCGGCGGGGGTGTCTTGCGCGGAGGTGGAGGCAGGCGGAGCCCGTCGGTCTGTACGAAGATCTGGCGTCGCTCGACCGCCTGGCCGGTCCGGTCCAAGACGTACCCCACCAGCCAGCACCAGCCGTGATACGTCGCCCAGTCCGGCACGGAGACGACCCGGAACAGCAGTGCCCGGTCACCGGCGAACTGCACGGACGCCCGCCCGTCAACGATGATGGTGTCACCTGGCTTCGGCACCACGCGACACCTCCGACCCGTGATCCGTACCGGTGTGCCCGCCACCAGGCCGATACCAGCCCGGCTGCTCGATCTCGTCCGTACGCACGTGGTGGCCTCCGATCCTGGAGAGCGCCGGAGCGGGCGGGGTTCAGTGGCCCGGCCCTGCCGCCCCCTCGTCGGGTGACCGGCCACCTACCCGGCACCCGCCCCGGCGCTGCCTTCACCCGGCCGGTGTCTCGTCCCGGTCGGGAACCGTGGGGCCGCTCACCCCGGTACCGCCGCAGTCCGGACAGGTCCGCCGCTGCAACCGCTGCGGATCACCCGGCGACCGCAAGGCGCGCCGCGGACTGGCCAGCCGCCAGCCCCGTCCCTCGCAGCCCGGACAGACCGCAGGCTCGATGACATCCGAGCTGGCCTGCTCGACGGCCGGTATGCGCCGACTGTGGATGCCGCATGCCGGCGAGACGACCCGCATCACGTGCGGCGCCGGCGCAGCCGGGTTCGCCGGACCGGTGCGCCGCCGGGAGCGCGATAACCTCAAGTCACCGAGCGGAACGTTGTGTGAGCGGTTCACGCGATAGATCGTCCATCGAGGCATTCGGACCTATCGAGGGCCCAAGACAGGACCAGTGGCGGACACGGTGCGGACATCCGAAGGACCTGCATTGAGGTAAGGACCTGCCGTAGGCGAGCGTGGATGTAAGCCCAGCAAGGAAGGCGACACGATGGCCCGGGAACGGCGCGAACCCCGAACGGTGCTGGAGTTCCTGATCCAGCAGAGCGAACGCACCTACGAGGAGTTGGCCGAGGAGTTCTCCCGACTGGACTCCCGGGCGGCGATCAGCGCCCGTCACCTCGGCCGCCTGGCGCGGGGCGAGCGGGACATCACCGGAGCGACACCGGCGACCCGCCGCGCTCTGCAAGCCATGTTCGGCAAGCCCGTCGAAGAGTTGCAGCAGCCCTGGGCCCCTTCCAACCCCTCCACCTCGCTGGAGCCGGCCGCCGCCCTGGCGCTGCCCGGTGCCGGCGACGAAAGGACGATCCTCGCCATGGCCGCCAACCGTGCCCGCCAGTACGCCATGCTCGCCGCGGAAGCCACCACCCCGGCCGCTATCCAGCAGCTCGCCGAAGAGGTCCAGCGCCTCGCCCTGGCCTACCCGCAGCAGCCCGTCAGCCACCTCATCGGCGACCTGGCCGAAACGCAGGACACCCTGTTCAGCCTGCTGGAGCGCAGACAGCCCCCGAACCAGTCCCGCGACCTGCACTTCCTCGCCGGCATCACCAGCGGACTACTCGCCAAGGTCTCCCACGACCTGGCCGACCCGCACTCGGCCATGCTGCAAGCCCGCACCGCCGTCCTCTGCGCCGAACAGGCCGGACACCCCGGCCTGCAAGCCTGGCTGCGCGGCATGCAATCCCTCGTCGCCTACTGGGCCGGCCGCTACGCCGAAGCCGTCCGCTACGCCGAGGCCGGCCGCGAACACGCCACCCAGGCCGGCGGCACCACCGCCGTCTGGCTCCCCGTCAGCGCCGCCCGCGCCTACGCCGCCCTCGGCAACGCCGAACAGGCCAAGGCCGCCATCACCGAAGCCGAACAAGCCTGGACCCGGGTACGCCCCGACGAACTCGACGCCATCGGCGGCATCTGCACCTTCAACCAGCCCCGCACCCTCTACTACGCCGCCGACGCCCTCGCCTGGCTCCCCGACCACGCCAGCGACGCCGAGCGGTACTCCACCCAGGCCGTCACCGCCTACGCCGACCCCCACGACCCCGCATGGGCATTCGGCGACCAGGCCGGCTCACACGCCGACCTCGCCATTTCCCGCGTCGCCGCCCGGGACCTCGACGGCGCCGCCGACGCCCTCTCCCCCGTCCTGGATCTGCCCGGCGAGCAGCGGATCAACGGCATCATGCACTCCGTCCGCCGCGTCCACCAGGCCATCACCCGCGCCGGACTCGCCACCGACGCCCGCGATCTGGTCGACGGCATCGAGCACTTCACCCACACCCCCGCCAACGCCCTCCCCCGATAAGGCACCATCACCGTCATGTACCCGATCACTATCCCCGGCCACGTCGTCACCCTGCGCGAACTCCGCCCCGGCGACGTGGCCGACGCCCACGCCATCAACGGCGACGGCCGGGTCACCCAGTGGCTGTCCTACGACAGCCGCAGCCGAGACGAGACCGCCGCCATCATCGAGGGTGCGATCAGTCGGGCCCAGCTCGACCCGCGGACCGAATACTTCCTCGCCGTGGCCGATGCGTCGGACCGCATGATCGGCTTCGCGCGACTCGGGCTCACCGGAGTCAAGGCCGCCAAACTCGGCTACGCCATCAACGCCGACCACTGGGGCCACGGCTACGCCACCGACGCCGCCCGCACCCTCATCCAGTACGGCTTCACCCACCTCGGCCTCCACCGCATCACCGCAGCCATCGGCCCCGACAACGCCGCCTCCATCGCCGTCGCCAAACGTCTCGGCATGCAGTACGAAGGCCGCCTCCGCGACCACGTCTACACCAACGGGGCCTGGCGGGACTCCCAGCTCTACTCCATCCTCGCCCACGAATGGCCGCCAACCGGTCGGTAGCCGTCTGCCTGGTTAAGCGGAGGCAAGATCACGCAGCGTCGCGCTGTCTGTAGCATTCGGACATGCGCGACGCAGCCACGCCCCCGGACGACGACCGCGACGCACAACCGCCAGCCGCGCTGACACCACAGCAGCGCGCCGCCAACATCCGTGCCGCCGCCGCCGAAGTTCTCGCCCGCCTGCAGGAGTGGCGCGACTCCCCGAACTGGCCCGGCGACACCATCAACCTGCGTCGCTACCACCGCACCGCTGACGCGGTTTCCGCGCTCAACAGCCTGCCCGACGTCGACACCCTTGACGATCTTGCCGCCTTGGTCGACGCCATCCGCCCCATCCTCATCGAATGGCGACCTAGCCGCCCAGGTCCAAAACAAGCCATCTATGTTGCTACGGAACGGCTACGCAAAGTTGCAGGCAAGTAGGCGGGACCATGCAAGGTTGTAGTCAGGTGTGCGCGCCAGGCAATCGCCTTCCGCTGCGAAGTGGTTCTTCGATCCGAATAAGGATTGCAGGTCACGTCACCGAGGCATAGACCGTCGGTCCGTCTCTGGCGTGACGATGTCATCCGGAATGTCAAGAGCGTCCATCTTCAGGCCAACAAACTGCACCAACGTGGCTAACCCCGGCACCAGGCTCGCGATCGTCCACGCCGTAACCAGAGCGGTTGGTGTGCTGATGAGCGCAATCAAGGCTTCGGGGGCCTTCGCGCTAACGGCCGACATAACGATTAGGGAGAGCATCGAAAGCACACCCAGCACCGCAGTAAAAAGAAACGGAGCCAGGTAGTAAACTGGCTCAGAGCCGATGGCTCGAAGCTTCCTCAAGAACGCTTGATCCATAAAGGCTGCCTGGAAGGATATGCCAGCGATGACGGCCCCGACGATGACGCCGACCACTCCAATTGCTCCAGGTGCGGCCCGCAGAACAGCATCTGGGTAGATGAACGACAGGGTAAGGGCAGTCGCGCCGAAAACAACACCAACGCCGAGGTCCACGCGTAGCAGCTCGCTAAGTTTGAAGTCGAGCGCCGCCCACAGGTGCCGATTGATGTCTGCCACGCCGGCCACACCTCCTCTGCGTTAGTACAAATGTACGCTCCGGGTGTGACAGGAAGTAGAGCTTGATCACCTAAGTCGCGCGCCCCTGCGGCCGCGTGCCGGCGTAGACCACGAGCGCCTGAAGCACCAGATCCATGCCTCGTTCAAGATCTTTCCCATAGTCGTCGATTCTCGTCTCGTCAGTCTTGGTGTCACTGTCGAACTTGGCATCTACGCCTTGCGCCTCGCGCGACTCCATCTGAACGCGCGCGTCGCCGGTCTCCAACCCTTGGAGCTTGCCCCAGAACGCGTCAGCCTCGACATCGAGTATTTGTGAGTGATAGGCGGCATATTCCTCGGTTGCCCGCCTTGCCTTCATTTCCCGCATCTTGGCCCGAACTTCATCCAGGTCACGGCCGGGGTTCGAGAACTTGACGATGCGGCGTAGCAACTTGACGTTCGGGTGTTGCTCGATCCATTCCTGAACTGTGTGCTGGGAGACCACGGGGTCACACTCCCAGTCCGCAGGCAGGAGGCCGAGATTCTGGGCCGCTGCCGACAGCACCTCACCGAGGGCCGGCCGGAAGCTGGCTGGCTGGATCCGTTGGGTCGTAGCGAAGGCCACCCAGCGGTTGTGCTCCCTTAAGTCAACTGCGAAAGGGACGACTGTGTCCTGCGACGCTGCATCGGAGTCTTCGGTGGCACCTTTGATCCATGACCAACTCCCAAGATCGAAGTACCGCTTTTGATCAACGACTGAGTAGCCAAGGATGCCGGTCATGAAGTCGTCACCCATCGCGAGGCGCATGTCAGCGGCATACCAGGCGCGAGCCGGACGCTCAGGCGTCGCTGGCACCACGAACGTCGTTTGCCGGCTCTCGGCAAGGGCCCGCATGTCCACCGCGAAGGGGCGCATGCCGAGCGTGTTGTTACGACGATTGATCCTGGCAAAAACTACCCGGCGCTGCTTGGTCACAGAGATTCACCATCCAGGAGTAGGAAGATCTCCTAATCTGAACAATCTACGGAGCTAGACAGACTCCTGCGATCTCAGAGAGTGTCCAAGATGCGACAGATACTCTCAACTCTCGTCAGGCTGGCGTGTTAGCCCTTGCCGAGCTAGGCCACCCACGAACACCTAGTGATCATTTCCTTCGCTTGGAAAGGACGGATGTCGGGCATAGACACACAAGACGCTGCAAAACATCGGCAACAAGTCAGCAGCGACGTCGATCCCGGAAGTGTCCAATTAACGGATAGGCAGTTTTTAAAAGGTATAAGAAGGTCCGTCTCGGTTCCGGGCTGACGCAGTGTTGCTGCAATGTCTAGTCCCAGTTGATGCTTGACGGATCCGTCCCACCTGATCCTTGACAGGTGATCTAGATCTTCGGGTCGACCTTGCGGGGTCGTTGAGTTGCACGGCTGTCACCTGCCGAGCAGGCGGTCGGTGTGGTCGGTGGTCATGAGCATGACCGGACCGGCTCCCCGTGCTGGGAACCACGTGTCAGGGTTGGCGAGGGCTGCGTCGATCTCGCTGTCAGTCATGTGCGGGGCGTTGGCCCAGTCGGTATGGCGGGCCGTGTCAATGAGCGCGATGAGGTCTTGCTGGACCATGTCCTTGACGATGGCAGCGAACCGGGGGACGAGTGGGCGGATGGCGTCTTCGTCGCTGCTGATCATCCAGACCGCACCGCCATGCTCAGCGTGGCCGAGGTAGTCACCGATCACGTTGTTCAGCCACGCCTCTTCGAGCGCGTTCTGCAAGATCACGCGCTCTTCGAGGCCCAGGTCGTTCCAGATGCTCATGAGTTGATCATCCCCGTGTGCCGCCGTCTCGATATTCCCTGGCTACCTGCGTGGTCACCATTGCGGATGCGGGGTCGTTGGGCTTTGGTTTGGATGACGGGGTCGGTGGTGGTGCGGCGGATGGTCCGGGTGCCGTCGTCGCAGTGGATGGCTAGTTCGGTGTCGGTGACGTCGATCGTGATGGTCTTGCGGGCGTGGATCCGGCCGAGGGCGATCTTCTGGCCGACGACCATGATGGTGCCGCTGTTGGAGGCGCGGCGTTGGACCCGGACCGGGTCGGTGCGGGGTTGTGGTGGCGGGCCGGCGGGGCGGGCGCTGCGCAGTCGGGCGACCTCGGCCGGGGTGAACGGGTTGGGCCGGGTGCGCAGCAGCTCGCGGGTTTCTGGGTCGAAGAACGACAGGGTGTGTTCGTCCACGCGGACACCGACACGGCGGCCGGCGAGGATCTCCGCGGCCAGGACCATGTGCTGCCCCAAGGACACGCAGCCGCTGCTGCCGACGGTCCGGTCGACCTCGACCGGACCCGGTGTCTGACCTGCCGGAGCCGGCGGCAGCGGTGGCGGCCCTGCGCGCCGGCCACCATCACGCAGGAGAGCGGCCAAATCGGTGACGGACAGGTGCGACCGGCAGGACTTGAGCCTGGTGCCGGCGATCATCAGGTGGACGACGTCGGTGTCGGCCCAGAACGTGACCGTGACCCCGGAGCGGGCCGGACCGAGCCAGAACTGTTTGCCGCTGACCTGCATGTTCCCGCTGGGCGGCACGACTCGGTCGAACTCGACCGCCTCACCAACCCACCCAGACCCGACCGGCACGGGTGGTGGTACCACCGGAGCGGGGTCAGCCGGCGCGAGGCCGACAGGCGCCACCGGCGGCGGCAGGTGCGGATCCGCGACCGTGGCCGCGAGGGTGTTGGGTAGTTTCAGCGGCACCAGCCGCTGCCCCTCACCACCGATCGCCGGGGTGAACCGGTCGGCGGGAAACGCCATGTCCAGGGACTGGTGCGGTCGGCGGGTGTTGTACTCGTCCCGGAAGACGTCGATCGCGGCCTGCGCCGCCTCCAAGTCCGTGAACAGGCCCGCCTCGTCGAGCAGTTCCCGCCGCAGCGTCTGATGGAACCGCTCCACCTTGCCCGTCGTGGTCGGAGACGCCGGCTGGGTCAACCGGTGCACGATCCCGTTCTCCCGACAGATCCGGTCGAACAACACCTCACCGCCCTTGCCGAACCGGTCGGTGAACTGCTTCCCGTTATCCGTCAACATCTCCTGCGGCACCCCGAACTCGGCCATCCCCCGGGCGAACGCCTCACACACCGCCCTGCCCGTGGCCCGCCGCACCACCCTGGCGATCACGCAATACCGGGAATGGTCGTCCACCCCGGTCACCACCTTCGCCTCCGACCCGTCGGCCAGCATGGCCCCACCGACGATGTCCATCTGCCACAACTCCATCGGCGCGGCCCGCTGCCACCGCCGATAGTCCTTACGCCCCCGCCGCCGCTTCACCGGCTCGACCAACCCATGCCGCGCCAGAATCCGGTACACGCTCATCCGCGACGGCACGGCCGGGCAACCAGCCCGCCCCAACTCGAACACGATCCGCCGCGCACCCCACCGCGGATGCGCCCGCCGCAACTCACACACCGCCGCCTGCACCTCCGGCGACGCCTGATGCGGACACGACTCCGGCCGCCGCGACCGGTCCTCCAACCCCGCGAGCCCCTCCTCGGCATACCGACCCAACCAGGCATGCACGCTCTGCCGCGACACCCGAAACCGCGCCGCGACCTCCGTCACCCGATCCCCAGCCAGCACGGCCAAAACCGCCTGATACCGCTGCTCCACCACGGACAACCCCACCAGCGCCAATCCCGGCCCCCTGACCACGCGATGCCCGCAAACAACACGTGATCAACGAACCAACTAAGGATCATGTCAAGCATCAGGTGGGACGCAGATGTAAAGCATCTACCGGGACACGACAGCAGTGTTGCTGCAACTACTGCCGAAACGATCTCTTCTGGATCAAGGCGCCGCGCAAGCGCGGCGCGCCAGCCGGCCTCGCGCTGGCCTGCTGGCGGCCTCCGGCCGGCATCGGCCGCGCGGTCCGTCTGGCGACAGCTCGCAGGTCCTCAGGGAGTACTGGAATCGCCGAGACGGGGTCCACCCTGGCTCACGGCGATTGCGCACAGCCAGCCGAGCCGTTCAAGCTGGCTCCATGCGATACCTCGATCCAGCCGCACCCGTGATGGCCCTATCCTGGATGACCCCCATCGAGCAGTACTTGGGGCGAGTGCGCCGGAACGGAAAGTGGCGTATCCGGTGGGTCAGAGTCGACCCGCTGCCGGTGTCGGGGATCCTGGTCTCGGTTCACGAGGCGGATCTCGCGGGCGAAGCCGAAGGACTCGACTCCACCAACCATCCGGAGTTGGACCCGGACTGGACACTGCCGGAAGCGATCACGATACGGAGCGAGCTTGATGCGCCCTCCGGCCGGTCGCCTGGCAGCATCGAAGCCGCCGCAGTGCTCCGGGCTGAGGACGAGACCGGCGCTCGACGTGACCGGTGGGTTAGCGCCTCCGTAGACGGCTGGAATGAGTTGCGGCGGCTTCGCGGCGATGCGGATCCCTACAGGGTTGTTCCTTGACGCCGTGACGATCGCGTGGGTGGCCGCTCGCCGTCGAGTGCCGGGCGATCGGCTGCCGCGCCGCTCCGCGGCTTGCCACCGGAGTACATGGTCCAGGAGCACGGTGAGCCGGCGCCACGGCAAGCCGCCCCGACCCGAGAGCCAGGGCGGAAAGCCGTACGACGCCGGCCAACCGCGCCACTGGGCCGGGCCATTCACGGGCCAGTAACCGGTGCCGTAGACGGTCGCCAGCGGGCACGAGCGGTCACCACGACACCGCCGACGACCAGGCACAACGGGTAGATCGGGTCGGCGGATAACGATCTTCCAAACTGACGGTGCGGGTTCGATTCCCGTCGCCCGCTCCACGAACTCCGGCCCAGGTCAGCGACGTGATCGCCCCCGTACCGGTCTGACCGCGCCGGCAGCAGTTGCGGCACGTACCGGTCCTCGGCGAACGCCGTCGCCAGTCCACACGTCGCCATCGTCGACGCCCACCGGGGCCGACACACCCACAGCCGACCGCCAGCGGCCCAGGCACCCGGCAGCGACCGCGAGGACGACGGCGCACAGGACCGAGCCCGGCACCCGCCACCCCGGCAGCCGCACATTCATCGGCGCAACCGGGACCTTCTCCCCCGGAATGACGTTGACCAACGGCACCAGCGGCCACCGCCCCAGCGTGCGGGCCAACGATCATGGAGGTTTGACCTGGCGGCACGGGGTCGGCGCGACGTGGCGGCGACCAGGAATGCGCCGTCAGGCGGAACGGTGTGTGCTTCGCTCAGGAGCAGGAAGTCCGGCGAGGTCCGTCGGGCGCTCCTGCGAGGCGTCCGCTCCCCAACTGGCCAGCAGGCGCAGGGCCTCCTGCGAGGGTGAGCCGGGCTCGGCGTGATAGGTCGTCAGCGACTGTTCCTGATCGCCGGGGAGCGCGAGGGTTTCGTAGCGCAGCGTCACTTCGCCCACCAGCGGATGCGACAGGCGCACGGTACCGTGCGTCTTCTCTTTGACGTCATGAGCGGCCCACAGAAGACGGAAGTCCTCACTCTTCATGGAGAGCTCACCGATCAGCGATGCGAGCAGCGCATCGTCGGCGTTCAGGCTGGCACCCAGCCGTAGTTGTCCCACCACGTCGTACGCCTTGGACTCCCAGTCCGCGAACAGCTTCCGGGATGCGGGGTCGAGGAAGGTGATCCTGGCCCAGTTCCGCTCCTGTGGGGCGCGGGCTGCCCAGTCGCCGAAGAGGGCGGAGGCGGTCTGGTTCCACGCCAGGACGTCGGTGCGGCGGCCCCATACGTACGCCGGTATACCTTCCATCGCCGTCAGCAGCTCTCGTACCTCGGGCCGCACCTGTTGGCGGGGAGGTTCGGATTGCCGGTGGTCCCGCTTGGGCTGGGCCAAACGCAGCAGGTGGGCGTGCTCGGCGTCGGAGAGGTTGAGCACGCGGGAGATCGCGTTCAGCACTTCGCGTGAGACGTTGCGGGCGTTGCCCTGTTCGAATCGCGTGTAGTACGCCGCGGAGACTCCGGCGAGATGCGCCAGTTCCTCCCGCCGCAGACCCGGTACGCGGCGCCGCCGGCTGTAATCGGTGAGCCCTACATCGGCCGGCTTGAGGCGGGCCCTGCGCGTACGCAGAAACTCGCTCAGCTCCGCGCGCGGGTCGAGCGCCTGCTGCAGTTCCGGAGCCGATTCCGGATCGGCTGAGCGGCCGCTGCGGGCGGCGCGGCGGGATGCCATGTTCCGAGTATCGCTCGGATTCGGCAGCCCAGCCTGTCCCTGCCAGTGATAGCCACATGAGACGTAGACGAAGTGGGTGTCTGGTTGACGCCGTTCGCGCGAAGCACTCTTCGGTATGTCCCTGAGCCACGGTTTGCCAGCCGTGGCCCTGCCCCGGGCCTCCACCTCACGGCTCCTGGCCGCATCAGCCAGGTCGCCCGATGCCGTGACGGGCCACATATCGCTCCTGGAATATCACCATGACCAACACCGTCACCGTCACCGAATCCCGGACCCCGGCTTCCGCCCGGCAGAACCGAATCCCGGGCAAGGCCCTGTTTGGCCTGTTCCTGGCCGGCTTCATCAGCATCCTCACCGAATGCCTCCCAGCGGGCCTGCTGCCGGAGATGAGCCGCACGCTCGGTGCAAGCGTCTCGCTAACCGGTCAGACCGTAACAATCTACGCGCTGGCCACCGCGCTCGGCGCCATCCCCCTGGCGCGGGCAACGGCCACCTGGCCGCGCAAGCGCGTCCTGCAGCTCGCCCTGGCCGTGGTGGTCGTCACCAACGCGCTCACCGCGCTCTCCGACGACTACGCGCTGACGCTGCCGCTCCGCTTCGTCGCCGGCCTGGGGACCGGACTCATCTGGCCCCTCCTCGGTGGCTACGCCGCCCGTCTCGCACCGGCGGGGCGGCAGGGCCGTGCCATCGCCATCGCCCTGGCCGGAACCCCGATCGGTCTTGCTCTGGGTATCCCGCTGGGAACCTGGCTCAGCAGCCTCGGCGGCTGGCAGCTCGCCTTCTACGCCTCGGCTGCCGTGACCGTCGCGACCATGGCATGGGTCCTGGTGACCCTTCCAAACCTGCCGGGACAGCCGGTCGAGACACGTTTCAAGATCTCGCAGGTCCTGGTCATCCCCGGACTGCGCCCCATCCTGTTCGCGCTGGCGGCGTACATGGTCGCGCACAACATCCTCTACACGTACATCACCGACTTCCTCTCCTACGCGGGAATGGCCGGCCAGACGGGCTGGGTGCTGTTCGCGTTCGGGGTCACCTCCGTGCTCAGCGTGCTCGTGGTCGGGACGCACATCGACCATCACCTGCGCAAACTCACGGTGAGCAGTACCGCGGTGTTCGGGGCCTGCGTGCTCGTGCTGGCAGCTCTCGCGAACGCGCCGGTGCTGGTCTACGTCGCCGTCGCAGCGTGGGGCTTCGCGTTCGGCAGCTCCCCCAGCCTGTTCATCGGTGCGGCGATCAACGCCACGGGTGAAGCCGCCGACGTCGCCCAGTCCGTCGTCATCACGGTCTTCTCCGGCTCCATCGCGGCCGGCGGCCTCATCGGCGGTCTCCTGCTCTCGGGCCTGAGCACCGCGTCGATCACCTGGGCGGCGCTGATCCTCCTGATCGCCGCGGCGGTGACCGTTATCGGCGGCAAGAAGCACGCCTTCCCGCGGAACGCATGATGCGGCGCCACATCGCAACCACAGTGCCGCACGCAAAAGACCATCGCCGGGAGAACCCAGCGAACCCAATAAGGGAGATCATCAAATGAGTACCATCGACTCGGCACCGGACTCCCGTGTGCGAACCGGACGCTGCCTGTGCGGATCGGTCAGCTACCGATTCGACGTAGCGCCCGAGGTTGTCGTCCTTTGCCACTGCGAACACTGCCAGCGGAACACCGGTGCGGCATTCTCGGTGAACGTCATGGTGAAGCGCGATGCCCTGGAAATCAAGGGGACGCCCAAGTCCTACAACACCGTCGGAGTCGAGAACGGGAACCTCCGAGACAGGTATTTCTGTGGCGAGTGCGGTACCCCGATCCTCACGCTCCTTCACGAGCGGCCCGATCTCATGATCGTCAAGGCCGGCACCCTCGATGACCCCTCAGGGCTGAAGCCGTCCGTCGAGGTCTGGCGACGCCGGGCCCAGGACTGGATCGAGCCGAACCCGGACCGGGCGAGCTTCGACGGCGACGCGAAGTAACCCAGCCGCAACAAGGCATTACCGCACCCCCACCACGTCACGACGTCCTCATGGTCCAGACGTCCGGTAGGCCGTGACGATCGCGAGGGCGGCCATGCCGTTCGCGTGTCGAGCGCATCCCGGCGCCGATCCGGCGCTCCGGGCCGTGGCCACAAACTGCCACACCGGCCGCGGGAGCCGATATGCGCGGACAGACTGGCGGTCCGGGATGCGGCTGGGCGGAAGGACAGACGGCGATGGAGACGCGGCGTGTAGTGCTGACCTACGAGCCAGTGCGGTTCGAGCAGCTGGCCGACGAGATCCGCGGAATCCAGCGCGAGCTTGCCGAGATCGTCGAGGTGGCGGTATCCGAGGACGGTCTGGTCGAGGCAAAGGTCGACGCGCGCGGCGACCTGCTGGAACTGAGGCTCGACCCGCGGATCTACCGCGACGCCGACGCGATGGCCCTGGCCCGGGTGGTCACCCAGACCTACCGTGCGGCGCGGGCCCTGGCCGACAAGCGAGCGTTCGAGCTGACCACGCGGCAGCTGGAGCTGCCCAGCGTCACGTCAGGCCGTTGACTCAGCCGATGCCGTAGGAGGCCGCAGGCCGAGACCGAAGGGGCAGGGTGTTGACGGGCGAACAGGATGGGGTGCACATGGACACCAGTGCCACCACGTCGGCGATGACCGGTGTCGGTGACGCGGGCGGCCGGTTCCAGTCCGGGTGGTCGGCGGCGGTCGCGAGCGGGACCGCCGGTATCGGACAGGGCCCGATGGGGGCCAGGTTCCTGGCCGAGTTCGCGCCGGCCGAACAACGGCTGAACGAGGAGGCCGCCAGGATCGCGCGCGGCGTTCGGGAGCTGGCGGAGGCGGGCCATCTCGCCGTGCGGGGCTACCTGGCGGCGGACGCCCGCGGCGGCGAAGCGTTCCGCCGGGGGTGATCGCGGATGGCCGTCGCCGAACCGAACAACGAGCTGTGGACCGCGGTCAAGGCAATCTCGAACCCGTGGCCTCCGGACAACGAAGACCAGGTGAAGAAGCTCGCGGGCGACTGGCGCAGAGCCGCTCAGACGGCCCAGCTCGGCGGTACGGAGCTCAACGAGTCCCGGCGCGCCGCTCAGCAGGCGTGGCAGGACCAGGCCGGGCAGCTGATGGGCGAGAAGATCGGCAACGGCGCCGTGGCGCTGGAGAGCCAGCGGCGGAATGCGGAACAGCAGGCCGGGAGGGCCGACCAGTACGCGAAAGCCTTGACGGACGTCAAGAACGCCATCGTGCACAACATCAACCTCAACCTGCCGACCTATCTCCAACTCGGCAACCCGATGTACGGCGCGGCTGGCGCGGCCAGGCAGCAGCAGTTCGCCGCGGACGTCGCGGCAAAGCTCCAGGCGCTGGTCGCCGGGCAGGCGGTGAATGCGCAAGCGCCGCCGGCCGCGAATCCGCCACCGCCACCGCCGAAGAACGAGGGCTTGCTGGAGAAGGCGGGCGACGTGGCCGGCGCCGTCTCCGCCGTGGCGGGCAGGTTGGCACTCATCCCCGGACTGCAGGTGTTCGCGGCACCGATCGCGCTGCTGAGCGGGGGTGCCGCCCTGGGCCTCCATCTCGCGGACATGGTCGCCACCGGTGAGTACGGGGACAAGTGGGTCGACGTCCTTGGCGACGTCGTTGGTTTGTTCCCGGGCGCGCGAGCGATGCGGGAAGTCATGGAGACCGGCGCGATCGTGGTACAAGGAAAGGACGTGGTCGGCTCCGCCCTCGACATCGGGCTTCAGGTTCCGAGCGTCAAGGACATCATGGGCGCGGGCGATGAGATCAACGAGCAGAACAAGGACATGGCCACCGCGACCGGACTGGGGAAGAACGTGGCGGTGGAGGTGCTCGAAAGAGTTTCGAGATGACCGGATCGACGAGTGACGGTACCGCCTGATGGCCGAGGGCGCGGTAGACGGCCGTCGTGTCCGGACCTGCGGCGCGTACGATCTGGCCCGGTGCTGACTGTCCATCCCCTGCGGCGACCGTCTACCGGTAACCGAAGCGGCGGGGATGCCGCACTCTGGCCGGCGGCGAGGCAGGAACCCGCAACGGCAGAAACCCGCGACGGCCGAGGCCGGCGGCTCGCCGGGGCCCACCGCCGGGCGGCCGTGGGCCCCGAGCACGGTCACGGGCTGGTACAGGTGATGCCGCTCGGCGGGGTGGCGCCGTTGCCGGTGGCGGTGAAGCCGAAGGTGGTCGAGGCGTTCGCGCCGAGGGTGCCGTTGTAGGGGGCGTTCTTCACGGTGACGTTGCCGGTGGTACCGGTGTTGGTGCCGTTCCAGACGCTGCTGATGGCCTGGCCGCTGGCCAGGGTCAGCCCCACGGTCCAGCCGGTGAGGGTGGTGGGCCCGTTGTTGGCCACGGTCACCTCACCCTGGAAGCCGCCGGGCCAGGTGTTGACCGCCCGGTAGGTGGCGGTGCAGGCGCCGGGCGCGCCGGTCGGCGGGGCCGTGGTCGGCGGCGCGCTGGTCGGCGGCGCCGAGGTGGGTGGTGCCGAGGTCGGCGGCGCGCTCGTCGGCGGGGTGGTCGGCTGGAACTGGCTGAAGAACCGCCAGATCTCGCCGGAGGTCCAGGTCCGGGAGTCGTTGGGGGTACCGGACCCGTCCACCGGGCTCGGGGTGTGGTCTCCGTCGAAGGCGGCCCACTGGACCGGGTATCCGGCGCGGCAACCCGAGTAGAGGGTGGTGATGTGCGTGAGGCTGCCCTGGCCCGGCTCGCGCGGGCTCTGCGCCGTGCAGCCGTTGTTCCGGACGAACGTGTCGCGCAGTGTCCGTCCCTGGGAGATGTTCAGGACGCTGTCGTGGGTGCCGTGGATTCCGAAGTACGCCACGGGTTGGGTGCCGCCGTTGCAGCCGCTGAGGTTGGCACCGGAGAGGACGGTGACCGCGCGCACCACGGTCGGTCGGGCGCAGGCGACCGCGTAGCTCATCGCGCCGCCGTAGCTCCAGCCCAGGGCGAAGCGCTGGCTGGTCTCGACGCACAGATCGTTCTCGACCTGCCGCTGGATGTCGTCGAAGAGGGTCAGGTCCCGGCCGTTGGGATTGGCCCAGCCCGCGTCGATGCCCTGCGGCGCGATGAAGATCGTGCTGTTGCTCGACAGCGGCAGGAGCCCGTAGTAGCCGGCCGAGGCGACGTTGCTGGCCGAGCCGTTCAACCAGTGGAAGGCGAAGATCAGTCGGTACGGGTGATTCCGGTCGTAGTTGTCGGGGATCCTGAGGATGTAGGTCCGGTTCTGGCCGCCGCTCGATATGGATCGCGTGCCGCTGGTCAGGGTTGGCGCCCGGCCGCATCCAGCGGTCGTCGCGAGGGTGCCGCTGGTCCCGGCCACCGCGGTGCCATCGAGGCCGCCACTCAGCACCCCGGCCGTAGCCGTGGCCGTGACGAGCAGGGCCGCGGTCGTGATAGCGGCGAAGAGGTGTTTGTATCTCGACATCCCGGACTCCTTTCTGTCTCGCCCAGTGGGCCGACACGGGCCACGCGGGTCCGGCCAGCGCCTGTCAATGTTCACCATAACATTGACTATGCTCGATTGATTGCCGGCAAGTCCGTCCAGCCCGTCCAGTCTCGGGGGACGGCCGCCCCCAGCGCGGGGCACCGCGAGAGATCTGGCTGGTGTTCCGGTTCGGCTCCGCGCTCTCGCGTGGCGACCATCCCCATGGGGCGATGAGTGAAGACCGGCATCCGCACCGAACTGTGCTGCGTTAGCGATAACATCGGCCAATATCAACGCGCGCCGCCGCACTCGACGGTGCGGCGTTCAGGTCACGAGCGCGGCCGGGAAACGCGGCGCGGCCCGGACCGGACCGGAGGCAGGGGCGTTCGGGGCCGACGGGCCGGTCGGACAATGGAAGCATGGACACCGTCGCGGAGTTGACCATCGTCCGTCACGGGCAGAGTACGGCGAACGCGGCCTTCGCCGACGCACAGGCCCGTGGGCTCGCCGACCACGGCGTCACCGGGCGCGACGCCGACATCGAGCTGTCACCGCTGGGCTGGCAGCAGGCCACTCACCTCGGCCGGTGGCTCGCCACCCGGCCCGCGGGTCAACGTCCCGACCACATCGTCTGCTCCCCCTACGTGCGGGCCCGGCAGACCTGGACCCGGGTCGCGGAGACCGCCGCCGCGCAGGGCGTCAGCTATCCGGAGGCCCGCGTCGACGACCGGCTCTGCGACCGGCTCATGGGTGACCTGGAGCTGATGACCCCCGCCATGATCGCCCAACGGTTTCCCGCCGAGGCGGCTCGCCTCGCCGCCGACGGCCCCTACGCCTACCTGCCGCCCGGCGGCGAGACGTTCGACGACGTCGCCGCCCGGGTACGCGCCGTGCTGGCCGACCTGAACGCCCACCATCCCGGCGAGCGGGTGCTGATCGTGGCGCACGACGCGGTCGTGGTCACCGTACGGCACATCCTCGACGGGCTGCCGTTCACCGACCTCGACGCGATCCTCGCGGCCACCCCGATCGCGAACACCTCGCTCACCCGCTACGTCCACGCCAACGGCCGCCTCGACCTGGTCGAGTTCGCCGTCACCCCGCACCTGACCGGCGCGGACGTGCCCGCCCACCCCGGCCGATAGCCCGCTTGCCCCACGTTCTCCGGGGCCCGTCCCCGGGCGCCAGGCGGCGGCACCCAGAGGGCCGTCATGCTCCGCTGTCGCGAGTTCCACGGGCGCGTGCCCGGTAGGCGGCCACGTTCGTTCGATTGCCGCACGACTCGTAGGAGTGCCAGCGCTGGGTACGGCTGCGGGTCGTGTCGTAGAAGACGTGCGAGCACATCTCGTTAGCGCAGATGCGCACCCGTGACCAGGTGTTGTCCCGGACGAGTTCGGCGACGGTGAGCACGATCCGGCCGACGAGGGGATCTCCGGTGACCTGCCGCAGTCGCGGTTGCCCGTCCGGCGCGAAGGTCTGTTGGAAGGTGAGGTCGCTGGCGTGTTGCGTCAGCGCCGTCCACGATTGGGCGGTTTGCCCCGAGCTGCCGGCCGCCAGCACCGCCATGAGGTCGTCGCGCACGGCACGGACCCGCTCGACCCGGGCCGGGGTCAGCGTCTCCCGCACGTCGGGGTCGAACGGGGCGAGGATTGCGCCCGCCTGCCCGGTGTCGTCCAGGGTGTCCGGCAGTGTCGGCGTCGCGTGCGGCCGGGAGTTGAGCAGGTCCACGATCGCCGCGGCCGACGCGGGGATCCGCAGGTCGGCCGCGCTCGGGCGCTCGTACGTGGCCATGGACCACACGGTACCGCGACATGGCCTAACTAACAAAGACCTTTACACATCCCCGATCGCGCGCTACAACCGTAATGGTCATAGCTTGATAGCCGATTACGGGACCTGTGCCAGAAGGAGCTCCCCATGAGCCAGCTCATCCTCACCAAGGTCGGTGGCGACCTGAACGAGACCGTCACGCTCGCCCGCGATCCCGATCCCACCCTCGGCGCCGGGGACCTGCTCGTCGCGATCGAGGCCGCCCCTGTCAACCCCGCCGACCTGCTCTTCACCGCCGGCTGGTTCAGCGTTCAGCCGCAGGTCCCCGCGCAGCTCGGCGCCGAGGGTGTCGGCCGCGTGCTGCGGGCCGGGCCGCAGGCGGACCAGTCCCTGGTGGGGCGGCGGGTACTCATCCTGCCGACCTTCGTCCGGGGCACCTGGGCGGAGCGGACGGTCGTGGCCGCCCGCGACGTCGTACCGATCTCGGAGCACGCCGACGCGCTGCAGCTCGCCATGCTCCCGGTCAATCCGGCGACCGCGTACGGCCTGCTGCACGACTACGCCGAGCTCAAGCCCGGCGACTGGATCGGCCTGACCCTGGCCAACTCGGCCGTCGGCCAGCACGTCATCACCCTCGCCAAGCGGGCGGGGCTGCACGTCCTGGCCGTGGTGCGCCGGGAGGACGCCGCCGAACAGGTGCGCGAGCACGGTGCCGACGTCGTCGTGCTCGACGGCGAGGGCCTGGGCGACCGGGCCGCCGCCGCGCTCGACGATCGCCGGCTACGGCTTCTCCTGGACGGTACCGGCGGCCCCCAGCACGTCGGCGAGTTGGTGCGTCTGGTCGAGGACGGCGGCAGTGTCGTGACGTTCGGCGCGATCACCGGGCAGGCCCCGGTCCTCCCGCTCGGTGACTTCATCTACCGCTCGATCTCGCTGCGCAGTTTCTTCATCCTCTCCTGGATCCGCGATACCCCGCGTGAGCGGCTGACCCGGATCTACGCTGAGCTCGCCGAGTTGGTCGAGCAGGGCGTGCTGAAGGCGAAGGTGGAGGCGACGTACCCGCTGGAGCGGTTCGCCGAGGCCCTGGCCCACGCGGGCCGCGAGCGGCGCTCGGGCAAGATCCTGTTCACCCCCGGGCAGGCTGCGTGACGCCGCGACCAACCGGGCCGGACCGAGCCCATGGCCATCGCACACGAGAAGGGGTAAGGCGTTGACGACCTCGTCGAGCACACCGATCCGGCCGCGAACCCGGCTCGTCGACGGCGTGCCGGTCCGCTACGCCGAGAGCGAGGAGCGGGGCGATTCCGCGCTCCTGCTGAGCCCGTGGCCGGAGAGCCTGTACGCCTTCGAGCCGACCTGGTCCCGGCTCGCCGAACGTACCCATCTGGTCGCGATCGACCTTCCGGGTTTCGGCCGGTCCGGACGCCGCGACGCGTGGTTGACCCCGCGGGCGATGGGCGACTTCGTCGTCCGCGTCGCCGACGAGTTCGGGCTCGACCGCCCGCACGTCGTCGGGCCCGACATCGGCACCTCGGCCTCGCTCTTCGCCGCGGCGACGCATCCGGGCCGGTTGCGAAGCCTCGTCGTCGGGAGCGGAGGTGCCGCCGTGCCGATCCAACTGGGCGGGGTGCTGCGGGACTGGGTGCTGGCCCCCGACGTCGAGGCGTTCCGCACCGAGGGGCGGGACGTCGTCGAGGCGGTGCTTCCACATATCGAGGGGTATGCGATCCCCGACCACGTCCGCGAGGACTACCTGTCCTCGTACGAGGGTGACCGGTTCTTCGCGTCGCTGCCCTACGTACGCAGCTATCCCGAGCAGCTACCGGTCCTCCGCGACCTGCTGCCGGAGATCCGCACGCCCGTGCAGATCATCGCCGGACGGCACGACACGGCAGTACCGCTGGTCAACGCCGAGTACCTGCACGAGCGGCTGCCGAACAGCAAACTCGACATCGTCGAGGCCGGGCACTTCACCTGGGAGTCCGCACCGGACGACTACGCCGCCATCGTCACCGCCTGGTGGACGGCCACGAGGTGACCGGGTCGGCGACACCGCACTGATCCCGTACGGCACCGAAACCCGTGGGCGCCGGAACCTGCTCGGTTCCGGCGCCCACGCCGGCCGTGGCGCGGGTCGGCCGCCCGGCCCCGGGCTTCCCGTACCGGTACGTCAGGCCGCGTCGGTCACGCCGTCGCGCCGGCGGGCCCGCCGGTTGACGCGGAGCGCGCGCAGGATGGTCCCCGGGGACGCCAGGTGGCTCGGATGCCGCCGCATGTGGGTAACCCCGTCGAAGCGCCGGGCGATCACCGGGTCGACCACGGAGGCGGTCAGGATCTGATTGCCGATCCAGGAGGAGAGGCGGTAGCCGCGCGGGTAGGGACCGGGTACCGACGGCCGGGCCAGGTCGGCGGAGGTGGACATGCCCCAGGCGGCGTCCACGACGACCTTCTGCAGGGCGAAGAACTCGCGGGCCGGGCGGGCCAGGTCGGGCCGGGAGCCCAGGTACCTGGCGAGGCAGGAGGCGTGCAGGGTGGCCGAGGTCATCCCCTGGCCGTAGATGGGGTTGAACGACGAGACCGCGTCGCCGACGCTGACGAGCCGGGCCGGGAACCGGGTCAGCGCGGTGAAGTCCCGGCGCCGGCTGTCGGCCTGCCGGTAGGTCTTGACCTCGCCCAGCAACTCGCTCCCGGCCACCCGCTCGAACTCCGGCGTGAAGTCCTCCCGCAACCGGCGCAGGAATTCCTCGCTGCTGCGGCCGGGCCTGACCTCGCCGTACGCGCCGATCATCGCCATCCACCGGTCGCCCTCGACCGCGGTGAACATCGCACCGCCGATGTCCCCGGAGACCTTCGCCGTGGAGGTGGCGAGCACCGTGGCGATCTCCGGGCGGCTCTCGGCGCGCCGGAACATCGCCGTCGCGTAGTTGACGTTGATGATCATCCGGGTCATCGGCGGTCGCTCCCAGCCGCCCTGCTCCAGCCAGTCGCCGAGCCGGCTGGACCGGCCCATCGCGTCCGCCACGAAGTCGGCGGGCTCGGCGCCGGGACCGTCCGCGGACTCGTACCGCACCGACGTGACGGCGTCGTCGCCGAAGTCGAGGCCGGTGACCCGGCCCGTGACCACCTTGACGTTGGGCAGCGCCAGCGTGCGCTCGCGGATGAGGCTCTCCAGGAACGGCCGGCTCGCGGAGAGAATGTCCACGTCCGAGCCCCGGACCTTGCGCCGCCCGTCCAGGTACGAGCGGCGTACGTCCGGCGAGACGACGTACACGCCCCGGGCGATGGCCTGCTCGGAGAAGCCCGGATACCAGCGGTCGAGCTGGATCAGGCCGCCGGGCAGCAGCGCGTGTATCTGGGACCCCTGTGGTACACCGGCACGCGCCTCAGCGGTCGCGCCCAGGTCGTCCCGATCGATGATCACCACGCTCTCGGCGTGGTCTGCCAGCACCCTGGCCGCCAGCAGGCCGGCGACGCTACCGCCGAGCACGACGGCCCGGTCGAGGACGACGGCCGGTTTCGTACGGTCCTCGGCAGCACCGATGCTGTCGAAGATGGCCGCGGCTGATCGTGGCACGCCAACCTCCCGAGGCTCGCCCCGTGTGCATTGGAGCACAGCATGCGAGCCTCGAACGATCGACGCATCGGCACGGTTCGCTGATGTGACCCCCGTCGCGCGGCGGAGATCGCACCCTTTCGCCGCGGAGATCGCACCGTCGCGCCCCGGAGATCGCACCGCCTCGCCGTGGAGATCGCACCGCCTCGCGGCTGGATCAGCCCGAGCCGAGCCGCTTCCGGCCGCGCCCGACCTTCCGGCCGTTCCGTACGTTGATCTTCACGGCCTTGATGCCCCGGGTCGCCCGGCCCACGCTGCGCGTGGCGTGCCTACCGCCCCGCTCGATCTTGAGCGGTCGCTTGCGACCCGCCTTCCTCGCCTTGCGCCCGAGCAGGACCCCGACCTGGGCGGCGAACTCCTCGGCCCGCTGGGCGAACGACACCCGTCGCCGCTTCGTACGGTTCCGTACCCGCCTGAGTCGCTCACTGATGCCGCGCGTCTGAGATCTCCGAACCATCGTCACCACTCCCCCGAGCCACCGAGACCCCCGAGTCACCGAGACCCCGAGTCACCGAGATCCCCGTCTTCCCGCAACCGGGCGGCTCAGTCGTCCAGAACCGCCAGATCGAGCTTCCGCAGCCGCTCGGGGTCGGCGAGCACGTCGATGGCGACGATCCTCCCGGCGGTGACCGTGAAGCCCATGACGGAGATCGGCCGCCCCTGAGCCACGACGACCACTCCGGCGAGCCCGTTGACCAGCACCGGACGGGCGAACGGGGCGAGCCGCCCGAAGGTGGCCGCCCGCTCCGCCACCGTCCGCGCGCCCCTGATCGTGACGGTCTGGTGGGCGAGGGTGGCGCCGCCGTCGGAGCGCAGTACCACGTCGGGGTCGAGCACGGCGACGAGCGCCTGGAGATCGCCGTCGCGGGTCGCGGCGAAGAACGCGTCGACGACCTCGCGCTGCCGGGCGCGGTCCGGGTCGGGCGTCGGTGCCTGGTCCCGTACCCGCCGGCGGGCGCGGCTGGCCAGTTGCCGGGTCGCCGCCGGCGAGCGGTCGACCAGCGGGGCGATCTCCTCGAACGGTATGGCGAACATGTCGTGCAGCACGAACGCGAGCCGCTCGGCGGGCGCCAGCGAGTCGAGCACCACCAGCAGCGCCAGCCCGACCGAGTTGGCCAGCAGCGCCTCGTACTCGGGATCGGTGCCCGACTCGCGGCTGACGACCGGTTCCGGTATCCCTACGTCGAGCGGGTCCTCGCGGCGCCGCTCCCGCGAGCGCAGCATGTTCAGGCAGACGCGTCCCACCAGGGTGGTCAGCCACGCGCCGAGATTCTCGATCTCGCCGATGTCGACGCGGCTGGCCCGCAGCCACGCCTCCTGGATGGCGTCGTCGGCCTCGCTCACCGAGCCGAGTATCCGGTACGCCACCGCCCGCAGGCGGCTCCGGTGCTCCTCGAACCGCTCCGCCAGCCGCTCGCGCTCGTCCACGCCGCACCCCCGCGGAGCCGTTCGACCGTACGGGCGAGAGGGTAACCGGCACCATCGCGCCGCCTCGGGCCCCACCTCGACCGACGTGAATTGGTCACTTCCGTCGTATTTGACGCGTCAAATACCCGGAGTATTCTTGACTCGTCAAGGACCTGGGGCAACGAGAGGGACAACCATGACCGACGCCGTTCCGCCGCGGCTGCCGCGGATCGCCGTACTCGGTGCGGGGCACACCGGCCCGGTGATCACGCGGGTCGCGCTCGCGGCCGGCTACGCCGTCTCCGTCGCGGCCTCCGGCGACCCGCAACGGATCGCGCTGATCACCCAGGTGCTGGCACCCGGCGCCGAGCCGCGCTGGGCGGCCGAGGCCGTCGCCGACGCCGACGTGGTGGTGCTCGCGATCCCGCTGCACCGGTTCGCCGCGCTCGACCCCGACCTGCTGGCCGGGAAGCTCGTGGTCGACACCATGAACTACTGGCCGCCCGTCGACGGCGTCCAGGAGCTCTTCGAGGACCGCGGGTACGGCAGCAGCGAGATCGTCCAGCGCCGGCTGGCGCGTTCGACGGTGGTCAAGACGCTCAACCACATCGGGTACCACGAGTTGGAGGCCGAGCGCCGCCCCGCGGGCGCGCCGGACCGCCGCGCGCTCGGCGTCGCCGGGGACGACCCCGAGGCGGTACGCACCGTGGCCGAGTTCATCGAGCGCATCGGCTACGACGCCGTCCGGTTGGCGAGCCTGGCCGCCGGACGGCTCCTCGAACCCGGTGGCCCGGTCTTCGGGGCGTCGCTGCGCCGCGCCGAGTTCGAGCGGGCCCTGGCGTCCACCCCCTAACCCCGGGCCGATCGCCCGCCACCAGGCCCGCCATCCCCGCGGTCCGCGCCGGCGGTCCGCGCCGCCGACCGCGTATCCCACGACGGCAACGGCACCGCCCCGATCCCCTCCCGCCCCGACCCCGTCGACGACGACGGCACGGCCCAGATCACCGGCGACAACGGCACCGCCCCGACCAGAACAGGAAGATCGACGTGAGCACCGCACCCGTACCATCCGCCCCGGCGACGACGGAGTTTCCGCTCGTCCTCGGGCTCGACACCTTCGGCGACGTGACCCAGGACGCGCAGGGCCGCCCGCTCTCGCACGCCCAGACGATCCGCGACGTCGTCGAGGAGGGCGTCCTCGCCGACCAGGTCGGCGTGGACTTCTTCGGCATCGGCGAGCACCACACCGACGACTTCCCGCTCTCGGCCGCGGACGTGGTGCTCGGCGCGATCGCCGCCCGTACCGACCGGATCCGCCTCGGCTCGGCGGTCACGGTGCTGAGCTCCGACGACCCCGTACGGGTCTTCCAGCGGTACTCCACGCTGGACGCGATCTCCGGCGGGCGGGCCGAGGTGATCCTCGGGCGGGGGTCGAGCATCGACTCGTTCCCGCTCTTCGGCTACGACCTCGCCGACTACGAGCGGCTCTTCGAGGAGAAGGTGCAGCTCTTCGCCGAGCTGCGCAGGGGCGGGCCGGTCACCTGGACGGGCGGGACCCGCGCGCCGCTGAAGGACCAGGACGTCGTACCGCACACCGAGGCCGGACCGTTCCCCGCCTGGATCGGCGTCGGCGGCAGCCCGCAGTCCGTCGTCCGCGCCGCCCGGTACGGGTACTCGCTGATGCTCGCCATCATCGGCGGCTCCCCGACCCGCTTCGTGCCCTTCTCCCAGCTCTTCCGGCGGGCGCTGGAGCAGCTCGGCCAGCCCGCCCTGCCGATCGGGGTGCACTCGCCCGGGCACGTCGCGGCCACCGACGAGCAGGCCGCGGACGAGTTCTGGCCGCGCTACCTGGAGGTCATGCGGCGCGCCGCCCGTACGCGCGGGTTCGCCGTACCGACCCGGGAGTCGTTCCGGCACGAGATCGGGGCGCACGGGGCGCTCTACGTCGGGTCGCCGGAGACGGTCGCGCGGAAGATCGCGGCGAACCTGACCGCGCTCGGCGCGACCCGCTTCGACCTGAAGTACGCCATGGGCGGACTCTCGCACGCGGCGCTGATGACCAACATCGAGCTGTACGGCACGAAGGTCATCCCCCGGGTACGCGAGCTGCTGGCGGCCTGACCCGGCCCGCCCGACCCTGGCGCCGGGCCGAGTTCGACGAAGGGGCCCTCCCGCCCGATGACTCCGGCGGGAGGGCCCCTTCGGTTCCGGTCGGACGACGACCGGCGGGTACGAGTCGAGCGGGTACGGGCCGAGGCGACGGCGGGCGTCCGCCCCGGCGTTCCGGCCCCGCTCAGGCGGTACCGAGGGCGCCGCGGAGCACGGCGACGGCCTGGTTGATGGCCGCCTCGGCGGCGTGGGTCTCGCGCAGGGCGTTGAGCATCACGAAGTCGTGGATGACGCCCTGGTAGCGCACCGCGGTGACCGGGACGCCGGCCTGGCGCAGCTTGTTCGCGTACGCCTCGCCCTCGTCGCGCAGCACGTCGGCCTCGGCGGTGATGACCAGCGCGGGCGGCAGGCCGGTGAGCTGCTCCACCGTGGCGCGCAGCGGGGAGGCGGTGATCTCCGCCCGCTGGGCCGGGTCGGTGGTGTACTGGTCCCAGAACCACCGCATGGCATCCTCGCGCAGGAAGTAACCGGTGGCGAACCGCTGGTACGAGCCGGTGTCGAAGGCCGCGTCGGTGACCGGGTAGAAGAGCACCTGCTGCCGCAGCCGCACCCCGCCGCGCTCCTTCGCCATGAGCGTCAGGGCGGCGGTCATGTTCCCGCCGACACTGTCCCCGGCCACGGCGATCCGGTCGGCGTCCAGCCCGTGCTCGGACCCGTGGGCCGCCACCCACGTCGCGACCGCGTAGTTCTCCTCGATCGCGACCGGGTACCGCGCCTCGGGCGAGAGGCTGTAGTTCGGGAAGACCACCGCCGCGCCGGTGCCGACGGCCAGTTCGCGGACGAGCCGGTCGTGGGTGTGCGCGTTGCCGAAGACCCAGCCGGCGCCGTGGATGTAGATGATCACCGGCAGCGGACCGGCGGCGCCGACCGGGCGCACGATCCGTACCGAGACCGGCCCGTTCGGCCCGCCCGGTACGTCGATCTCCTCGATCTCGACCTCGGGCTTGGCGATCTCGCCGCTCTGCACCTCATCCACGGCCTTGCGTCCCTCGACCGGCCCGAGGTCGAACAGGTACGGCGGGTTCGCGGTCGCCTCGGCGAACGCCTGCGCCGCCGGCTCGAGCACCACCGGCTGACTCGTCGACTGGCTCATGTCCCTCTCCTCTTGGTTCCCGGCCTGGTGGGCCGTCGCTCGTCGGTGGTCGCCGGACGTTCGTCGCGGCGACACCCAGAAACCTAGTAGGCGATTACCTCGTGCACAAGTTAACTTGGCAAAAGTGGCTCGGGTAACAGTTAGGATGGCACGAGTGGCCTGCGGACCGGACCGTCCGGCCCGCGCCCTCGGCCGGCGCGGACCCGTCCGCGGGCGCCCGGCCGTGCCGAGGGGCCTGGCCGGCACGGCCGCCGTCCGGCCCGCGCCGCCGGCGCGCCAGCCGTCCCGCCATCACCGATGGAGGTGCACCCACATGACCACCGACCAGGGGAAGCAGCCCGGGGGGTCGTCCGACCCGCTGTCGCTGGACGACCAGATGTGCTTCGCGCTTTACGCCGCCTCGCGCGCGGTGACCAACGCCTACCGGCCGATCCTGGAGGACCTCGGGCTCACCTACCCGCAGTACCTGGTCATGCTGGCGCTCTGGGAACGCGGCGCCTGCGCGATCAAGGACCTCGGCGTCGCCCTCCAGCTCGACTACGGCACCCTCACGCCGCTGCTCAAGCGGCTGGAGGCGGCCGGACACATCCGCCGGGAGCGGCGCAGCGACGACGAGCGCAGCGTGCACGTCACCCTCACCGACAGCGGGCGGGCCCTGCGGGACCGGGCCGAGGAGATCCCGCCGGTGATGAGCCGCCTGATGGGACTGCCCGCCGACGACTTCGACACCCTGCGCACCCTGCTGCGCCGGCTCACCGCCTCCGTCAGCGACGGTCGGGCCGAGTTGGTCGAGTCCCGCCGGCCGTCCGGCGTACGCCGCTGACGGCGCGCGACTTCCGCCCGGATCCCCGGCCGGCGATTAGATCTATTGGGCAAGCAGGGAGATTTCCACCGGAACGCTTAGCGTTTCTCCACCGGTCGACGATTCCACAATAGGTCGAACCGGCAAAATCCGTTACCTTTGAAACGATGACCGATCCCGCCCAGGATCTCGGCCCCCGTCGAACCGCGGTCATCCGTACGCCTGTTCGACATTCGGTCGATGAGCACCGAGGCGGCAACAGCGGAAGGGGAAACGTCCGTGTATATGTTGCGAGAGGATCGGTTGATCCGGGAAATCGTACGCATCGGCCTCTGCCGCGACGACTTCGTCATCGCCGGCAGCGGCCCGCTCTACGCGCGGGGCTGGATCGACGACCCGTCCGACCTCGACATCGTGGCGCGCGGGGCCGCCTGGTCGGCCGCCACCCGGCTGGTACCGCCCGCCGACGCTCCCTACTCGACGGTCCAGCGGGTGGTGCTGCGGGAGGGCCAGATCGAGATATTCGACGGCTGGTTCCCCGAACGCTGGCACGTGGACGAGCTGATCGACGGCGCGGACCTGATCCAGGGCTTCCGGTTCCTCCGGCTCGACGTCGTCTCCTGGTACAAGGCGCACCTGAACCGCGAGCGGGACCGCGAGCACCTGGCCATCATGGCGGCGCACCGGCCCGGCGGGACCGCCGGCGGGCACGACGGCCGCCCGGCCCCCGGGGTCGCGGGAGCCGGACCGTGGACGGGCGCGCCGCGGACGGGCGGCCCGCCGCCGGCGCCGCGCGCCCCGGAGCGCGAGCGCCGGGCGGACGCACCGGTCGGCACCTCCGCCCGGTGACCGACGCGACCGCCCGGGTCCCCGCCGGACGCCTCAGCCGGCCCGGGCGGACAGGCCGACGAGCTGGTTGACCAGCCCGTCGCGCAGGCCGCGCGGGAACATGACCTCGGCGGGCGGGGCGCCCATCTCCGCGGTGACCGTCGCGACCGCCTCGGTCGGCGTCGCGTACGGCCAGAGACCGGCGACGATGACGAATACCGCGCCGGCGAAGTGCGCCGCCGCGTCGGCGCTCAGCCGGGGCAGTTCGGCGCGTACGAGTCCGGCCAGCCGGTCGCTGTTCGCGGCGGCGCGGCGTTTGAAGGTACGCGCGAATTCGACGGAGATGTTGCGTTCGAGGATGCTCGCCATCGCGCTGACCAACTCGCAGAGCAATGGCCGCCGCACGAGCGAGTCGGCGATGACGGAGGCGGTACGAATCTCGCGCGCGTACGCCCCTTCGGTCCGCGATTCCCCGGACGTCCGCAGCGCGCTCTCGACCTCGTCCAGCCACTCCCGGCAGCCGGCGTCGAGCAACTCCAGAAATACCGCCTCGCGGCTGTCGAAATAGCGCAGGACGTTCGACTTCGCCAGCCCCACCCGGTCGCTCAGCTCCCGCAGGCTGATCTCGGCCACGGGCCGCTCGGCCAGCATCGACCGGGCCGCGTCGAGGATGGCGTGGCGCCGCGCGGCCACCTGCTCCGGGCGCCGCGCCCGCTGGAAGCCCGTGGGGTCGCGGTCGGCCATGGTCGAATGCTATCAGCCCACTGGACTCTTGTTAACGGACCACTGGGCTGATAACGTCGGGCGCGGCGCCAGCCGATCCCCGACGAGCCGGAGGAACCGGACCCATGGCACGGACGACACCAGACATCCCGGTGCCCGACCTCAGCGGCAGGTTGGCGGTCGTCACCGGCGCGAACAGCGGGATCGGCTTCGGGCTCACCGGCCGGCTCGCCCGGGCCGGCGCGGAGGTGATCCTCGCCGTACGCAGCCGCGAGCGCGGCACCGACGCGGTGAACCGGATCCGCGCCGAACACCCCGAGGCGAAGCTCAGCCTGCGCGACCTGGACCTCTCCTCCCTCGCGAGCATCGCCGCGCTCGGCGCGCGGCTGCGTGAGGAGGGCCGCTCGATCGACTACCTCGTCAACAACGCCGGCATCATGACGCCGCCACGGCGGCTCCAGACGCGGGACGGCTTCGAGCTGCAGTTCGGCGGCAACCACCTCGGGCACTTCGCGCTGACCGGTCACCTCCTGCCGCTGTTGCGGGACGGCGGCGCGCGGGTCACCACGCTGAGCAGCCTGACCAACCGGTGGGGCCGCTTCGACTTCGACGACCTGCAGAGCGAGCGCCGCTACGACCCGCGCCGCGCGTACGGCACGTCGAAGCTGGCCAACCTGGTCTTCGCCCGGGAACTCGACCGGCGCAGCCGGGCCGGCGGCTGGGGAATCCGCAGCAACGCGGCACATCCCGGCGCGACCGTCACCAATCTTCAGGTCACCGGCCCGACCCACGGGGGCGGCGCGTCGGCCCGGCTCAACCGCACCCTCTACCGGGTGCTGTACCGCGTCCCCGGCATGTGGCAGCAGATCCCCACCGGCATCCTCCCCGCCCTGTACGCCGCCACGAGCCCGGACGCCGAGGGCGGGGCCTACTACGGCCCGGACGGGTTCTTCGAGCTGACCGGCGGCCCGGCGCCGGCCAAGGTGCCCGACCGGGCGCGCGACGAGGCGGACGCCGCCCGGCTCTGGGCGGTCTCGGAGCGGTTGACCGGGGTGACCTACCCGCAGGGGTGAACGCGCCGACCGGCCGGTCGGGCCGGAGCGCCACCCGTTCCCCGCGCGGGCGGCCGCCGCGACCGCCCGGGGCGTCGCGGCGGCACCCGGGCGGCCCCACCGGCCGCGGTGGCGCTACCTGGCGTGCGCCTCGCGCCAGTCCCGGATGGCGTCGCGTACCCGGTCGAAGACGGCCAGCGGGGGCCCGGCGAGCACGTTGGCGCCCATGGACTCCCCGCTGTGAGGATGCGGTCGGGTGGGCGCGATCGCCTCGGCCGCCCGGATCGCCCCGCTCATCTGTCGCAGTTGCTCGGCGGACATGCTCCGGCGCAGGGCCGAGAACTCCTCCGACTCCTCCTTGCCCGCGTGTTGCACGACCGCGTCCGCGAACGCGGCGAGTCGCTGGTCGAAGTCCGGATGGTCGACCCCCAGGTCGTAGAGCTCCGCGAGCACGTGCTTGGCCTCGTCCTCCTCCTGCCGGCGCTGCTTCACCACCTCCCTGCCGCGCTCGATCTCGCGTTGGGCGGTCGGGTGGACCACGATCTCCTCGGCGCTCTCGTGCACCGCCAGCAGCCGGACCAACCCCTCGAACAACTCCCGTTTCTCGGCGCCCTGCGCCCGGCTCACCTGCCCGAACAGCGCCTTGATCTCGTTATGTTGGTCAACCAACAGGTCCACCACGTCCTGTTCCTGCACGGCCGTCATCTCGACGCCTCCCCTCGGTCGAGCCCGCCGTGGCCCCGGCCGGTGCCACCGCGCGACGACGGGACTTCCCCGAAACGGGCCGTCCATGCCCACGGCGGCGATCGTCACCGTCGGCTACCTACCGGGCGCGGTCTCCCATTCCGGGTTGCCGAGGGTGGTCACCCACTCCTTCACCCGGTCCACGTCGCGGGGCGCGAACGCCAGGCTGAGCAGGAGCAGCAGCCGGGCCTTCTGCGGCAGCAGGTCGTCGCCCGCGACGATCGGAAGGGTGTCGCTGTCGCCGTAGACCGAGCCCGAGCCGGTGCGGGTCGTGCTGACGAAGACCACGCCGGCGCGGGCGGCGGCCGTACGCGCCGCCGACTGCTCCGCCGAGAGGCCACCGGAGCCGGTGCCGGCGGTGACGATGCCCTTCACCCCGGCCGCCGCGAACGCGGTGATCGCCTCGCCGCCGGCCTGCTGGTACGAGGTGACCACCTCGACCCGGGGCAGCGCGGCGGGCGCGACCCGGGAGAGCGCGAACGGGGTGAGCCAGCTCCGCTCCCGGTCGCAGCGCTCCACCCGCGACGGTGCCCGGCCGACCTTGATATTCGGCCCGTCGATCCAGCCCAGCACGCCGAACTCGCGGCTCTGGAAGGTGTCCGCCCGGTACGAGTTGGTCTTCGTGACGTCCCGCGCGGCGTGGAACTCGTCACCGAGCATCAGCACCGTGCCGAAGCAGTAGGTGACCTGGCTGGCGGCGAGCACGATGGCGTTGTAGAGGTTCGCCGGGCCGTCGGTACCGATCACCTGTGGACCGTCCGGGGTGCCCGCCGCCCAGGGCCGCATCGCGCCGGTCAGCACCACCGGCTTGCGGCTCTGCACGGTCAGGTCGAGCCAGTAGGCGAACTCCTCCATGGTGTCCGTGCCGCTGGTGACCACCACCGCGTCCGCCCCGCGCAGCGCCGACTCGACCGCGAGGGTGAGCCCGTGGAACTCGGGGATGGTGTAGCCGCCCGAGCCCTTGTTGCCGTACTGGACGGCGGTCACGTCGGCCACCGTTCCGATCTCCGGTTGCAGTTGGCCGACCAGGGTGGCGATCGGGATCCGGCCGGACTGGTAGTCGGTGTAGGCGCTCCGGGAGGTGGCGACTCCCGAGATCGTCCCGCCGGTACCGACGACGGCCACCTTGGGCTTGCGCGTCTTCGCGGCGGCGAGGGTCTCGGTGTACGCGACGCTGCGGATCTCCGCGGGGGCGACCACCGAGCGGACGGCGGACGGGGGTGCGGCGTCGGGCGCCGGTCGGGGTACCGCCGTCACGGCGAGCACCGCGGCGGCGCCCAGCGCCGCACCGAGCAGCGGTACGGCCAGCGGGGCGAACCGCCGCGGCATCGACGACATCCAGGATCGTGGCAGGTTGGGCACGGCGACCTCCGAGCAGACGACTGGAGATCGCATTCTCGGAAGCGAATATTTCCAGGTGATTACGCCGAGCGTTCGCCGTCCGACGCGGTGGCTCCGCCGAGCCGTGGGAACGGTTCGACGGAGAAGACCACCTCCACCGGCACCTCGAAGTACTCCGCGATCCGCAGCGCCAGGTAGAGGCTCGGCCGGAACTCGCCCCGCTCCAGATAGCCCACCGTCTGGTAGTGGACGCCGAGCGCCTCGGCGAGCTGCCGCCGGGAGATCCCCCGCTCCGCGCGCAACATCGCGAGGCGGTTGTAGACCACCTCACTCATTCCGTCTCGCCCCTCATGTCACCCGCTGCATGGCCTTCTCCCGGCGCGCCGCCACGCTCGACCCCGACTCCCGGCGGGCCATCCGGCGCAGCACCGCCGGCGCCAGGAGCAGACCGAGTACGGCCCAGGCCGCGAGTACCCCGAAGGTCTCCAGGTGCCGCCACGAGTGACCGAACTCCACCGCCGCCAGGCTCTCGGGCAGCAGCGCCGACCGCATTCCCAACCCTAGCCAGTACATCGGGAAGACCTGCGCGAGCCCCTGGAGCCACCCCGGGAAGTTCGAGATCGGATAGAACAGGCCCGAGATCGCGACCAGCCCCATGATCGGCAGCATGACCAGGCCCATGTTGCGCGGGTTCGAGATCAACGAGCCGACGATCGCGCCGAGCGGCATGGTCGCCACCAGGCCGAGCACCAGCACCCAGGCCAGCGTCAGCCACGTACCCGGCCGCCCCAGCTCCAGTCCGTCGAGGACGAAGAGGCCGGGAACCAGTTGCAGGGAGAAGCTGACCAGGGTCATCCCGGAGACCACGACGATCTTGCCGATCAGGTAGCCCAGCATCCCGTCCGGCGTCGCCTTGGCGCGTAGCAGGGTGCCGTCCTCCCGCTCCACGATGAGCTGCTGGGCGACCGTGAGCAGGCCGCCGAACGCGATACCCATGCCCAGCGCGCCGGGCAGCGTGCGCGAGCCGAGCGAGAAGCTGGTGCCGGGCACGGTCGAGCCGCGCATGAACAGCATGACGGCCAGCAGGATCACGGTCGGGAAGAAGTAGGTCCAGAGGTCCTGGGCGGTGGTGAGGGTCTGGCGCAGCTCGATCCCGCCCCGCGCCCAGCCGGCCCGCGCGGCGACCAGTTTCGGGTTCATCGGGCCACCTCCGCGAACCGCTGGGCCGCCGCGTCCCGCCGGCCGGCCTCGAACTCCCGCACCATCGCCATGTACGTGTCCTCCAGGCTGGCCCGGCGTACCTCCAGGTCCTCGATCGCGTCCCCGTGCTGGCGGAACAGGTCCCGTACGAAGCGGGTCGCGTCGCCGGTCGAGTGCACGAACCGTCCGCCGCCCTGGCTCCACCGCACCTCCGCCTCGGTCGACATCCGGCGCGACAGTTCGTCGGCCGACCCGTCGGCGATGATCCGCCCGCCGGCCAGGATCAGGATCCGGTCCGCCAGCTTCTCGGCCTCGTCCAGGTCGTGGGTGGTCAACAGGATCGTGGTCTCGTCGATGTCGGCGAGCCGGTGCACCAGGTCGTGGAACTCGCGCCGGGCCGACGGGTCGAAACCGACGGTCGGCTCGTCCAGGAAGAGCAGTTCCGGGCGGCCGACGATGCCGATCGCGACGTCGAGCCGGCGGCGCTGCCCGCCGGAGAGCTGCCCGACCCGCTTGTCGGCGTGCTCGGTGAGCCCGACCGCCTCGACCAGTTCGTCCACGTCCCAGGGGCGGGTGATCCGGTCGGTCGAGTAGCTCCGGTAGTAGAGCCCGAGGTGCCGGAGCAGCTCACGCACCCGCCACTTGCCGTGGTCGCGCCAGGACTGGAGCACCACGCCGAGGCGGGCCCGCCACCGTTCGTCGCCCCGGCCCGGGTCGACTCCGAGCACGCTGACCTGGCCGGCCGAGCGCATCCGGAAGCCCTCCAGGATCTCGATGGTGGTGGTCTTGCCGGCACCGTTCGGACCGAGCAGCGCCAGCACCTCCCCCCGGCGCGCCGTGAAGGTCACCCCCGTGAGCACGTCCACCGCGCCGTACCGCATGCGGAGATCGCGTACGTCGAGCGCCGTCTGCTCGTCCGGCGGTTCGGCGACCGCCGTCTCCGTGCCCAGCTCGCGCAGGGCTGTCATATTCCTCCCCCTCCCCGTCCAACATCTCCCGCGAACGATAGCAGGTGTACTACATTTCGAGGCAGGACTTTGGCGGGAGGCCGACACGACGCCGGACCGTACGACGCCGCCCCCGGGCCGACACGACGCCGCCCCCGGGCGGTGCGGACCCGGGGGCGGCGTGCCGAGGGGCGGTGTACCGGTGGCGTCGCGCGGGACGCGCGCCGGTCAGTCGGCGTCGGGCGTGGCCGCGCGCACCTCCGCGTGGGCGGCGGGGATGCTGCCCAGCCGGCCGGCCTGGTAGTCCTCGAACGCCTGGGCCAGCTCGGTTCGGCTGTTCATCACGAACGGCCCGTACATCGCGACCGGCTCGCGGATCGGCTCGCCGCCGAGGATGAAGACGTCCAGGGCGGTGGTACGGGAATCCTGCTTCGGGTCGGCGGCGACGGTGAGGGCGCCGCCGGGCCCGTAGACGGCCAGCTGCCCGGCCCGCAGCGGACGCCGCTCGGCGCCGGCGGTACCGGCACCGCCGAGCGCGTAGACCAGCGCGTTGAAGTCCGGCCGCCAGGGCAGCGTCAGCGTGGCGCCCGGCGCCAGGGTGGCGTGCACCAGCGTGATCGGCGTGTACGTCGAGCCCGGCCCGGCGTGCCCGCCGACCTCACCGGCGATCACCCGGACCAGCGCGCCCCCGTCCGCCGAGCTGAGCAGGGCCACCCGGTCGGAGGTGATGTCCTGGTAGCGCGGGACCGCGAACTTGCGCGCCCTGGGGAGGTTGACCCAGAGCTGGATGCCGTGGAAGAGGCCGCCGCTGGCGACCAGGTGCTCCGGCGGGGTCTCGATGTGCAGGATGCCGCTGCCGGCCGTCATCCACTGCGTGTCCCCGCCGCCGATCAGGCCGCCCCCGCCGTGCGAGTCGGAGTGGGCCATCTCGCCGTCGATCATGTACGTGACGGTCTCGAAGCCGCGGTGCGGGTGCCAGGGCGTTCCCTTCGGCTCGCCCGGCGCGTACTCGACCTCGCCCATCTGGTCCATGTGGACGAAGGGGTCGAGCGCGCGCAGGTCGACGCCGGCGAAGGCGCGGCGCACGGGGAAGCCCTCGCCCTCGAAGCCCTTCGGCGCCGTGGTGACCGAGACCACGGGGCGCTCGGTGCCGGTCAGCGGGTTCGGCTCGGGGACCCTCGGCAGCGCCAGCGGGTTGGCGACGGTGACGGCGGGCATGGGGACCACTCCTCGGTTCGGGTCATGTCGTTGCGGAGTCAACGACTTGTACCCTACCCAATGTCGTTGCACTGTCAACTATTCCGCTAGACTGGTCCCATGGACGAGGTGCGATGGCTGGATCCCGACGAACAGGCGGCCTGGCGGGCGTACCTGGACGGGACGCGGCTCTTCCTCCAGGCCCTGGACAAGCAGCTACAGGCCGACGCCGGGCTCTCCCTCACCGACTACGAGCTGCTGGTACGCCTCTCCGAGGCGCCCGAGCGGCGGATGCGGATGCGCGACCTCGCAGACGCTACCCTCTCCACCCGCAGCGGCGCGACCCGCGCCGTGACCCGACTCGAACAGGCCGGCTGGGTCCGCCGGGTCGAGTGCCCGGACGACCGGCGCGGCACCGAGGCGGAGCTGACGGACGCCGGCGCGGAGAAGCTCGCCGCCTCCGCGCCGGGTCACGTCACCGCCGTACGCGCCCACATGTTCGACCTGCTCAGCCCGGCGGAGGTCACCCAGCTGCGGGCCATCACCAGCCGGATGCGGGACCGGCTCACCGACCCCGGTCAGTGACCGGTGACCCAGTTCCAGGCGTTCACGACCCACTCGGTCTGGCGCAGGTAGGCCACCCCGACGACGGCGAGGAAGAGCGCGGTCACCAGGTGCGCGCCGCGCGCGGTGTGGCGTACCCGCCCGAGCTGCCGCTCCAGGATCACCCGGCCGAGGAGCCGGACCAGGGCGAAGAGGCCGACCGCGACGAGAAGCGTGAGGACGAAGGTGACCACCGGGCCGGTCAGGTCGCCGCGTGACGAGATCGCCCAGATCCCCCAGCAGACGAAGGCGAAGATGCCGGCGATCGCGCTCCACTCGCCGCCCCGGCGCAGCTGCCGGAGGTGGTAGCCGAGCGGCTGGCGCAGCTGCGGCTCACCGGGCCAGCCGGTACCGGTCGGCTCGTGCGGCGCGACCTCGAACGCCTCGGTACCGGGCTCCTGGCGGATCCTGGGCTGGCCGACCGAGGCGACACCCCGGCGGTACCCGTCGCGCTGCGGCGGCACCTCGACCGTCTGCTCGGCCCACGGCTGCGTCTGGTCTGCCATTCTCGTCCTTCCTCCCCGAGGAGTCCGGTGGAACCACCCGATTCACCCGTCTCACCCACGAGGGTAGCCAGCCGGGCAAAGGCCCGCCGAGCGAGGCATCGATCGACGAGCGCGGCGGAAGGGGCCTCGACGGGAGGTACCGTCGGCGCATGGCGGATTCCGAGCGCCGGCGACGCCGGCAGCGACAAGCGCCCCCGGCGGGCGGCGCCAGCCCGTCCGGCTCGACGGCCGCCGGGCGGTCGGCGGTGACGGCGGAGGTGCACGATCCCGTACCGGAGCCGACGGGATCGCGGCGTGGCGGAGGTCACGGCGCCGGACCCGGTACGACCGCCGAGGAGCGCGACGGCGAGCGCGGCCTGCGCGGGCTGGTCGGCTCCGGATCGTCCCAGGTCAGCGTCGGTGCCGCGCTGCGGGCCCGGGACGCGTCCCGGCCGAGCGAGGCGGACCTGGCCGAGGCCGAGGAGCGGCTGGTCGTGGTCCGCCGCAACTGGGTGCCGCGGGAGGAGCTGCCCCGCAACGGGCGCTGACCACGGTCGCGCCCAACGCCGGTCGCGGGTCGGGCCCGGGCGAAGGCCGGACCCCGGACGGGAGGCCAGGCCCGGGCGAACCGTCGGGCTCAGGGCAGCTCGGGCGGGCTCAGGGCAGCTCGGGCGGGCTCAGGGCAGCTCGGGCAGCTCGCCGGACTTCTCGTACGCCGCAACCTGCGCGATGCGCCGGCTGTGCCGTTCGTTACCGGAGAAGCGGGTGCTCAGGAACGCCTCGACGATCCCGGTCGCCTCGTCCAACGTGTGCTGGCGGGCGCCGACCGCGACCACGTTCGCGTCGTTGTGCTCCCGGGCCAGCTGCGCCGTCTCGACGTTCCAGGCGAGCGCCGCGCGTACCCCGGCGACCTTGTTCGCGGCGATCTGCTCGCCGTTGCCCGAGCCGCCGATCACCACGGCCAGGCTCCCCGGATCCGCCACCACGCGGGCGCCCACGTGCAGGCAGAACGCCGGGTAGTCGTCGTTCGGGTCGAAGACCCGCGGCCCGACGTCGACCAGCTCGTAACCCTGCCTCGCCAGGTGGTTCGCCAGGTGCATCTTCAGCTCGAAACCGGCGTGATCGGAACCCAGGTAGACGCGCATACCGGGCAGTCTGTCAGCCCGCCGCCGGCCACGCGGCCCCGGGCGGCACCCACACCGGCGTACGTCACACCCGGGGCGTACCGCCGGTCCGGACACCCGGACCGGCGGCGTGCTCTCTTCCCGCCGCGTTACGCGTCCCGGCCCAGCTCGGCCAGGACCAGCCCGGCCCGGGCCTTCGGGGTGAACCAGGTGCTCTTGCGGGGCATCTTCTCCCGGGCCAGGTTGACCGCGACGAAGTCGTCCACGGTCACCGGGGCGATCAGCACGGCCAGCTCCGCCCGGCCGGCGTCCACCTCGCCCGTCAGCCAACTGGCCGGGTAGTCGCCGCCCACGTACACGATCCGCTTGTCCCCCGGGTCCAGCCCGAGCGCGTCGCGCAGCACGATCCGCTCGACCAGCGCGTGGTCGAGGTTCTCCAGTCCCCCGCCCGGTCCGGCCGGCAGCGCCACGGCGTAGCCCCGGCCGCCCAGGTAGAGCTGGACCGTGCCGCCCTCGCTCGGTACGGCGGCCCGGTCCGCGAGCGGCTCGACCCGGGCGCCGGCGGCGCGCAGCCGGTCGAGCAGCTCATCCGGCGCCGCGGTCAGCTCGGTGACCAGGCGGTTGTAGGGCTGGATCGTCACCGAGGCGGGCGTGGTGATGACGGCGAGGAAGCGGGGCAGTTCGCCGGTCTGGGCCGCCAGGCTGCGGTGGTTGCCGTCGGCGACCACCAGCTCCCCGCCGCCGGCCAGCTCGCGGATGCGGTCCTGCTCCGGGCCGGGACCGAGCAGCCAGATCGCGTGGGTACGGCCGCTGGGGTCGATGTCGGTCGCGGCCGGCGCTCCGGCGGCGTCGACGCTCGCCGCGAGCGCCGCGTGCAGCTCCTCGCCCCGGCCGGTCTGCAACAGCAGTACGGGCGAGAGCAGGTGCCCCACCGCCTCCGCCAGCGCGACCCGCTCCCGCACCTTGGCGATGAAGACGTCCTCGTTGCGGATGACCAGGCCCGGCTCGTCCCGCCGGGTGGAGATCTGGTCCGTGTCGACCATGGCGAAGACGCCGTAGGCGGGGTCGTCCACCGGCGAGCTGATCCGGTAGAGCACCAGGACCCGCTCGGCCGGGGTGTAGCTGCCGTCGGCCTTCGCCTCCGCGAGCCGCGCCGCCGCGGCCGGCAGGGAGTCGAGGAAGGACCCGCCGAGGCTCTCCGGCGCCCGGTGCGGCATCTCGATGGCGAGGGCACTGTGCGGGTTCGCCTCGATGATCGCGGTGATCTCCGCGTCGTCGGCGAACTCGTCGTAGTTCTGCGCGCCGGTGCCGCCGGTGGTGATCCAGGCCCGGGCGATCGGGTGTACGACCGTCATGCCCGCTGACGCTACCGGCGCGGGCGCGGGGGTCGACGCGTACCCCGTGGCGTGTCCACCCGCTGGGCGTGGTCCGCGGCGTGCCGCGCCGCGGACCCGCCCACGGCACGTGGCCGGCCCGACCGCCGCTCAGTCGAAGGTCGGACCCTGCTCGCGGGAGCGCTTGAGCTCGTAGAAGCCCGGGGTGCCGGCCACCAGCAGCACGCCGTCCCAGAGCCGGGCCGCCGCCTCGCCCTTCGGGGCCGGCGTCACGACCGGGCCGAAGAAGGCCACCGTCGAGCCGTCCGGGCCGGGCACGTGGATCACCGGCGTCCCGACGTCGGTGCCGACCGGCTTCATCCCCTCGTCGTGGCTGGCCCGCAGCGCCTCGTCGTACTCGGTGGAGTCGCCGGCGGCGGCCAGCTCCGGGTCGAGGCCGGCGTCGGTCAGCGCGGCGGCGTACAGCTCGGGTCCCCGCTCCTGCTTGCCCGGGTGGACCCGGGTACCGATCGCGGTGTAGAGGTCACGCAGCACCTGCCGGCCGTACCGCTGCTCGGCGGCGATGCAGATCCGCACCGGCGCCCAGGCCGTCTCCAGGAACGTGCGGTACTCCTCGGGCAGTTCGTCCCGCCCCTCGTTGAGTACGGCGAGGCTCATCACCCGGAACCGGACGTCGATCGGGCGGACCTGCTCGACCTCGAGCAGCCAGCGCGACGTCAGCCAGGCCCAGGGGCAGAGCGGGTCGAAGAACATGTCCACGGGCGTGCGATCGGACACGGGGGATCCCTTCACGAGACACGGGCGCCAGACTGGAGCCACCCTTTGATAATCACCCCGTCCCCGAAGGCGGATATCGGAAACAGACCGTGACCTCGGCCACCGGTCGACGACTCCACGTGGAAGACTCGCCCGAGAGCCCGTCAGACGGGGATCCGATGGCTGTCAACGAGGACAGCGGGCCAAGATTGGATGGAGATTCACGTGCCGGGAGTGCGCAACCTGACCCAGGTCGAGGCGACCGAGCGGGCCCGCCTGCTCGACGTCACCAGCTACGATATCAACCTCGATCTCTCCTCAGCCGGGCTGACCACCGGCAATCGGACGTTCCGCTCCGTCACCGAGGTCAGGTTCCGTTGCAGCGAGCCCGGCGCCAGCACCTTCATCGAGGTCGCCGCCGACTCGGTCCGCTCGGCGACGCTCAACGGCGCCCCCGTCGACATCTCGGGCTGGTCGGCGGAGACCGGCCTCACCCTCGCCGGGCTGGCCGCCGAGAACACCCTGGTGGTCGATGCCGACTTCCTCTACTCGGCCAGCGGGCAGGGCCTGCACCGCAGCGTCGACCCGGTCGACGGCGAGACCTACCTCTACAGCCAATTCGAGACGGCCGACGCGCAGCGCGTCTTCGCCGCCTTCGACCAGCCGGACCTCAAGAGCGTCTTCACCTGGCACGCGACCGTGCCGGCACACTGGCGAGTGATCTCCAACATGCCGGCCGAGCGCGAGGAACCGGCCGAGGGCGGGTACAAGACGGTCCACTTCGCCGAGTCGGTGAAGATGAGCACCTACATCACCGCACTCTGCGCCGGGCCGTACCACGAGGTCCGGTACGTGCACGACGGCATCGACCTCGGCTACTTCTGCCGGGCCAGCATGGCCCAGTACCTCGACCCGGACGACCTGAACCTCGTCACCAGCCAGGGCTTCGACTTCTTCCACGAGCAGTTCGGGGTCCGCTACCCGCTGCCGAAGTACGACCAGGTGTGGGTGCCGGACTTCAACGCCGGCGCGATGGAGAACTTCGGCTGCGTCACCCACGCCGAGGCGCACTACGTCTTCCGCTCGCAGGTGACCGACTTCGAGTACGAGCAGCGGGCGAACACGATCCTGCACGAGCTGGCCCACATGTGGTTCGGCGACCTGGTCACCATGCGGTGGTGGAACGACCTGTGGCTCAACGAGTCGTTCGCGGAGTGGGCCAGCCACTGGTGCAACAGCAACGCCACCCGCTTCACCGACGCGTGGACCACCTTTCTCTCGGTACGCAAGAACTGGGGCTACCGGCAGGACCAGCTCTCCTCCACCCACCCGGTCTACTGTGAGATGCCCGACCTGGAGGCCGTCGAGGTCAACTTCGACGGCATCACCTACGCCAAGGGCGCCAGCGTGCTCAAGCAGCTCGTCGCGTACGTCGGGGAGGAGCCGTTCCGGGCCGGGCTGCGCAGCTACTTCGCCAAGCATGCCTGGGGCAACGCCACCTTCGACGACCTGCTCTCCGAACTGGAGGCGGCCTCCGGCCGGGAGCTGCGCAAGTTCGCCGCGCAGTGGCTGGAGACCGCACAGGTCAACACGCTCCGCCCCGAGCTGGAGATCGCGGCCGACGGCACGTACGCGCGGGTGGAGATCCGCCAGGAGGCGCCGGCGGACTACCCGACCCTGCGTACCCACCGGATCGGCGTCGGCCTCTACGACCTGCGCGACGGCCGGCTGGTCCGGCGGGAGCGGCTGGAGGTCGACGTGACCGGCGAGCGGACCGAGCTGCCCCAGCTGGTGGGTGTGGCGGCCCCGGACGTGCTGCTGCTCAACGACGACGACCTGACGTACGCGAAGCTGCGGCTCGACGAGCGGTCGCTGGCCACCGTGGTGCAGCACATCGATGCCTTCGAGTCCTCCCTGGCCCGCGCGCTCTGCTGGGCCGCCGCCTGGGACATGGTCCGGGACGCCGAACTCGCCGCACGCGACTACGTCGCACTGGTGCTGGCCGGGCTCCCCGCCGAGCGCGACATCAACCTGGTCACCCAGACGCTGCGGCAGGCCGCCAGCACGCTGACCATGTACGCCGACCCGGACTGGGCGCCCACCGGCTGGGCGCAGCTGGCCGAGACCGCCCGTACCGCCCTGCACGCGGCCGAGCCGGGCAGCGGGCTCCAGCTCGCCTGGGCGCGGGCCTACGCCGGCGCCGCCCGCTCCGACGAGGACCTGGCCGCGCTGCGCGCCTGGCTCGACGGCGGCGCGGTACCGGAGGGGCTGACCGTCGACACCGAGCTGCGCTGGTCGGTGCTGGCCGCGTTGGTCGCCAACGGTGCGGCCGGCATCCCCGAGGTCGAGGCGGAGCTGGCCGGCGACCGTACCGCCAGCGGCGAGCGGGAGGCGGCGTACGCCCGGGCGCTGGTGCCGACCGCCGAGCACAAGGCCGAGGTCTGGGCGCGGCTCACCGGGGACGAGGCGCTGCCGAACTGGCGGCACCGCGCCCTGCTCCAGGGCTTCCAGCACCCCGCCCAGGTCGAGCTGACCGCGCCCTACGCGGAGAAGTTCTTCGCCACCGTGGGGCGGATCTGGGCGAGCCGGGACAGCGAGCCGGCACAGGAGTTCGTGATCCTCGCCTACCCGTCCTACCAGGTGAGCGAGGAGACGATCGCCGCGACCGACGCGTGGCTCGCCCAGCCCGGGCATCCGGCGCCGCTGCGGCGTCTGGTGACCGAGGGGCGTGACGGCGTGGTGCGCGCGGTGGCCGCCCGGGCCAAGGACGCCTCGGCCTGAGCCGCCGGCCCCCGCCCGCTACACCTGGGGCGGGGGCCGCGGCGGTTCCGGTGGCCTGGCCGCGAACGGTGGGGGTGGGGCCGCCGTACCCCGGCGAATCCCGTCAGGCTTGATGTCTTCGCCGTGGCACGGCGGCCCCCACCCGACCTGGTCGAGGTGGGGCCGTGGCCACCGGGTCGGCCCGGCCGTGCCGCGTACACGCGGACGCAGTGGCGCGCGCACCGCCGCGATCGCCCGGCGGCGCGTACGCGGCTTGGACGGCGACGGGCCCCGCCCTGGCGAGGCCCGGAAAGCGCGACACCGGCGGGCCGTGGTGGGCTCCGCCGGTGTCGTGGGATCGGCGCCGGGCGCCGGTCGTGGGGTCGGTCAGCGCTTGGCGGCGCGGCCGGCGCGGGTGGCCAGCTGGTCCAGCCCGCTGATGATGCCGCCCGTGAGGTCGCCGCCGGTGAAGGCGGCCACCATGGAGAGCGCCGCCAGCTTGGCGTCCCGGTCCGGGATGCGCTTGCGCGCCTCCGGGCCAGTGACGATCTCCAGTACGCGCTGGTTCGGGGAGATGCCGATCAGCACCGCGTGGCTCGGGTCGGCGAGCTGGGCATGCAGCCGCTGGACGTGCTCGCGGACCGGCTCCTCCAGGTGACCGACGTAGATCGTGAAGGTCAGGTCGGTGCTCTGGTCGGCGAGGCGCATCGCCTCGTCGATGCGGAGCAACTGTCGGGTCGAGAAGGGGCCGTCCAGCACCTCGGGCCGGCGGCTCGACGTCTCGGTGTGTTCCTCGGTCATGGTGTCACCAGCGGTCACTTGCGCCTCCCGTCGCCGCGGCCGGCACTCGCGCGCCCTCGGCCTTCTCGATGGCGCCGTTGGTCAGGGCGGGGGCCTGTCCGCCCGGAGGCAGCGCCACCCCGGTCGTCTCGGCCAGTTGCCCGGGCGAGGAGAGGAACCACACCGGCGTGAAGTCGAAGGGCCGGCCAGGCCGGTACCGCTTGGCGCCGCCGCGGCCCCGACCGGCGAGCGCCAACGCGGTAATCACCAGCACCACGGCGGCCGGGATGCCGACGAAGATCAGCAACGTGTCGGAAACAGACAACCTCGTACGCTCCCAGGCGGAAGAGGGACCAGAGCACCCGGTCGGGGCGGGCGATCAGGGGTGATTACCCACCCGACTCAGCTGCATTCACGGTAGCGGAGGGCGGTCCTCGCCAGATCGCGGGGTGGCGATAGCGCAGCTACAGCACGGCGGTGAGCGCGTCGGCGACCCGCCAGCAGTCGTGATAGGTCGAGTACAGGGGCACCGGCGCGACCCGGACGATGTCGGGTTCCCGCGAGTCGGCGAGCACGCCGTGCTCGTGGCGCAGCCGCTTGACGACGTCGCCGGCGCTGCCGCGGCCGATCCGCAGGGAGAGCTGGCAACCTCGCCGGGCCGGGTCGCGCGGGGTCACCAGGGTCGCCGGGCGGACGGCGGTCACCTCGTCGAGCAGCCCTTCGAGGTAGCCGGTCAGCCGCTCGCCGCGGGCCCGCAGGGCCGGCATCCCGATCCGGTCGAAGATGTCCAGGGCGGCCCGTACCGGCGCGAGGGCGAGCACGGGCGGGGTGGAGAGCTGCCACGACGCGGCGGTGGGCAGCGGTCGGGAGACCGGGGCCATCTCGAACCGCACCGACGGGTCGTTCCCCCACCAGCCCTCGAAGCGGTTGATCGTGGGGTCGTCGAGGTGCCGCTCGTGCACGAAGGCGCCGGCCGGCGCCCCGGGCCCGGAGTTGAGGTACTTGTAGTGGCACCAGGCGGCGAAGTCGACGCCCCAGTCGTGCAGCGCCAGCGGTACGTTGCCGGCGGCGTGGGCCAGATCCCAGCCGACGAGCGCCCCGGCCGCCTGCCCGGCCCGGGTGATCTCGGGGATCTCCATCAGCTCGCCGGTCAGGTAGTTGACCCCACCGAGCAGGAGGAGCGCGACCGACTCCCCCTCCCGGTCGAGATAGTCGAGCACGTCCTCGGTACGCAGGGTCTCCTCGCCGGGGCGGGGACGCAGCCGTACCACGGTGGTGTCCGGGTCGAGCCCGTGGAAGCGGGCCTGGCTGCGGACCGCGTAGCTGTCCGACGGGAAGGCGTTCTCCTCGACGACGATGCGGTCGCGCCGCCCGTCCGGGCGGTAGAACGACACCATCAGCAGGTGCAGGTTGACCGTGAGCGCGTTCATCACCACGGTCTCCTGGGGCAGCGCGCCGACCAGCCGGGACAGCGGTCCGGCCAGCCGCTCGTGGTGGCCGAGCCAGGGCCGTTCGCCGTCGAACCAGCCCTCCACGCCCAGCCGCGTCCAGGTCTCCAGCTCCTCGGTCAGCGCCGCCCGGGTGGCCCGGGGCTGCAGCCCGAGGGAGTTGCCGACCAGGTACGCCACCTCCGGGTAGCGCCCGCCCTCGGCCGGCGGCACGTGGAAGAGTTCCCGGTGGCCGGGGTCGGCGGCGTCGCGGCGGAGCGCCTCCGCTTCACGGGTGTCCATGTCTGCCAGTTCCTGCCTCACGTACGCCTCACGTCGCGGTCCGGGGGCCGCGGCTCACGTCGCGGTCGGGGCCGCGTCCTACATCGCGGTCCGGGCCGACCAGAGCTCGGGGAAGACGGTACGGGCCGCGCTGCGTCGCAGCCAGGCCAGTCCGGCCGAGCCGCCGGTACCGACCTTGGCGCCCATGGTCCGCTGCACCGCCTTGACGTGCTGGTGCCGCCAGTCGCCGAACTGGTCGGCCACGTCGCTGAGCGCCTCGCCGAGCAGGCGCAGGTGGTTGTCGGGACCGTCCTCGCCGTAGATCTCCACCCAGGCGGCCTCCACCAGCGGGCTGGGCTCGTACTCGGCGGAGAAGTCCCGGTCGAGTGACTGCCGGGGTACCGGGAACCCGTGCCGGTGCAGCAGCGCGACCACGTCGTCCCAGAGGCTGGGGGCGTTCAGCTGCTCGACCAGTTCGGCGTGGATTTCGGGCTGGCGGCGGAACGGCCGGACCAGCGCGGCGTTCTTCAGGCCGAGCAGGAACTCCAGGTGGCGGTACATGGCCGACTGGAAGCCGGAGCCCTCGCCGAGCAGGTTGCGGAAGCGGTTGAAGTCCGCGGGCGTCATCCAGCGCAGGCCGCGCCAGGCCGCGTTCAGCCCCTCCAGGTGCAGTGCGGCGCGGCGCAGCGGGGCGAGCGCGGACCAGACCTCGTCGGCGCGGAGCAGCCGCTGTGCCTCGCGCAGCTCGAACCGAACCAGCCCGAAGTAGAGCTCCATGATCTGGCTGATCACGAGGAAGGACATCTCGCCCGGGTCGTCGCTGAGCGTCTGCTGCATCCGGTGCAGCGTGCTGGCGCGCACGTACGCGTCGTACGGGATCTGCCCGGCGAACTCCAGGGTCGGTCGGCCGGCGTTCGCCGCCGCCCGGGCGGCCCGCTCCTGCGCCGTGACCGGCACGACCACCGGTGCCCCGATCCGCTCTGCGCTCTTCACCTCTCGCCCTCTCTCCTCGGCCGGATACCCTCATGATCCCTTCGACCGGCCGGCTGACGGAATGCCGAACCAACGGCCCTTCGGTTCTCCTACCCCCTCGCCGCGGGCAAAATTCAACGTGAGGCTTTACGGAAGGAAAGTGGCGTGGACGAGATGGACTGGGCGCTGCTGCGCGAACTGCAGGCGGACGCCCGGCTCTCCTTCAGCGAGCTCTCCCGCCGGGTGCACCTCTCACCGCCCGCGGTCGCCGAGCGGGTCCGGCGGCTGGAGGAGTCCGGCGTGATCACGGGCTACCACGCCCACGTCGACCTGGCCCGGGCCGGGCGGAACGTGGTCGCCCTGATCCGGATGTCCTGCTACGGCGCGCACTGCGTGCTGCGCGACCCGCGGGTGGCCCGCTGGCCCGAGGTGCTGGAGATCCACCGGATCACCGGTGACGCCTGCGGGATACTGAAGGTCGCGGCCGGCTCGATCGAGGCGTTCGAGCAGGTCATCGACCGTCTCGCCCCGTACGGACAGCCGTCGAGCACGATGGTGCTCTCCAGCCCGCTCGACTGGCGACCGGTGACGCCGCTCGCGGCCCCGGACGGCGAGCCGCCGGGCTCGCGCCGACGCTGACCCCGCCCACGTGTGTGCTCCGGGGACACGGGAATGCAGCCCGCGGATGAGCGCGCCCACGCACGGCCGGCACCCGGCCGGAAGGGGGAATCATGCGGGGTCTCACGTTTGTCGCCCGGGCCACCGCGGCCACCATCGCGGCGGCCGCACTGCTGGGGGACCCGGTCTCCGCCTCGTCGCAGTCCGGCAACACCTTCGTCGAGGTCAACCCCAACACCGCGGAGGCGGGCTCGCGGGTGAGCATCCGGGCCAGCTGCGGTGACACCAACACCCGCCAGGCGAACGTGCAGTCCGACGCGTTCGGGCGGGTGATCGTACGGCCCGACAACGGCTTCCTCACCGGCGCCGTGACGATTCCGGGCAGCCGTTCCCCGGGCACCTTCGGCGTCAATCTGAACTGCCCGAACGGCAACACCGCCAGCACCACCATCACCGTGGTGAACATGAGCAAGCCGTCCCAGGGCCCGGCCACGGGCGCGGGCGGCACGGCCGGTACCGGCATGGGTCCCGTGGTCCTGGGCGCCGGTCTGGCCGCCGTCGCCGCCGCCGTCGGCCTCGGGGTGGCCGCCCGTCGCCGCCGGGCCGGAATGGGTTCCTGACCCGGGGTACGCCATGGCCCCCGCCTTCGCGTCCGGCCGCCCCCGGCGCAATCGGACGCTGCGTACGGTCGGCCGGATCGCCACCCAGGCCGCCTCGGCCAGCGTGACCACCGGGCGGCCGCAGCAGCGCGGCCAGCGGCCCGCCCCGGTCCCCGGCCCTGTCGGTGCCGGCGCCGGTGCCGGCCCTGGTGCCGGACCCGGTCCTGGTGCCGGTCCCGGCCCCGGTGCCGGTGCCGGTGCCGGTGCCGGTCCGGTCGCGCCCGGCGCGGCCCCGGCCGGCCCGAACCCGGCGACCGGACGGAGCGAACCGGCCGGCGCGACCCGGACGGTCACCGACGCGGACCGGACGGCGGCCGGAGCGGCCAGCGCGGACGGCACGAACCGGCCGGCGACCGGCGCGGACCGGACGGCGGCGCGCCCGCGCGCCGCGAGTTCGGTCGTACCCGCGCCGCGGCGGGTCCACCGGCGCGTCCCCGACCGGGGTCAGCGCCTGCCGGCGCCGATCGTGGTGATCCTCGCGCTGCTGCTCGTCATCGCGACCGCCCTCGGGTACCAGCAGATCACCGGCGTGAGCCTGCTGCCCGCCGGGATGACCGTCGGCTTCCGGCCCCCGCCCCGCGAGGAGTTGGCGCTGCCGGCCAGCCGTCCCACCTCGATCGTGATTCCGGCGATCCGCCTGGACGCGCCCGTCAACAACGTGGGCATCGCGCCGGACGGCACCATCGCCGTACCGCCGCCCGAGCGGCCCGACGAGGCCGGCTGGTACGACCAGAGCCCGACCCCGGGGCAGGACGGACCGGCGGTGATCGTGGGGCACGTCGACACCCGGACCGGACCGGCCGTCTTCCACGAGCTGAGCCGGCTGCGCAGGGGCGAGCGGATCGAGGTCAACCGGGAGGACGGATCGGTCGCGGTCTTCCAGGTGGACTCGCTGCGCCGGTTCGACAAGGAGCAGATCCCGGTCGACCAGGTGTACGGCGACTTCAGCCGCCCCAACCTGCGCCTGATCACCTGCGGCGGTCGCTGGGTCGGCGGTCACACCGGCTACGCCGACAACGTGGTGGTCTTCGCGTCGCTGGTGAAGACGCGGTGACCGGTCAGGCCGCCGCCTCGGGCTCGCGCAGGTCCAGCCAGTCGGCCCAGCGCGGGTCGGGGGCCCGGTGCCCGAGCACCCGCCACGCCGTTCCCTTCGGGGCGGTGGGCAGCGCGTGCAGCCGCCACCCCAGCTCGGCCGGGGTCTTGTCGCCCTTGGTGTGGTTGCACTTCGCGCAGGCGGCGACCACGTTCTCCCAGGCGTGCCGGCCGCCCCGGCTGCGCGGGAAGACGTGGTCGATGGTCTCGGCCGGGCCCCGGCAGTAGGCGCAGCGCCAGCCGTCCCGGGCAAAGATCGCACGCCGGGAGAGCCCGACGTGCGTGCGGTACGGTACCCGGACAAATCGGGTTAACCGCACGACAGACGGGACGGGGAGAGCATTGCGGGCGCTGTGCAGGATCCCGTCCCCGTCCGCGACACAGACCGCCTTGGCGGAGAGCACGAGGATCGCGGCTCGACGCACCGACACGACACACAGCGGCTCGTACGTGGCATTGAGGACCAACGCGCCGGAGCCCACCGTGGGTCGTATGTCAGGCATCGAACTCACCCTCTCTGTCGGGTCTCGGCCACTCCCTGTCATCTGCCTCGTGCCGGCCGCCGCGCAGCGTCAACCGAACCGCGGCCGACGCCGGCAGATCACCGGCGCCCGTGCGCCAATAGTCCCCGATAGGTGCCGCGATTGCACGTACTAATCCGGGGTCCCTCATGAAGCTTTCGTGTCGTGTGGCAAGATGACCGGTTCCGTCCGGTTGGGCGGCGGCCGTCGTCGGCCCCGACGACGGCACGGCCGGCCCGGACGGCGGGGAGACGGACCCGGGCGCCGCGACGTTGCGTGGCGGCGTCTGTCACGCTCCGGCGGGTCGGTATGGGCGCGTCGCCGTCGATGCGGTACGAAAGCAGCCGTGAATCTCGCCAGCCTGGCCGCCCTTCCCACGCCGAGCCCGACGGAGGCCGTCACCCCCGGCCCGGGCCCGAGCTGCGACACGGACATCCTCTGCAAGCAGGTCCTGAAGTGGACCAACTCGGAGTGGTTCGCCGAGGGCAGCTACTGGATCCTGGTCAAGCCGTTCCGGGTCCTGATGATCCTGCTCGTCGCGGTACTGGTGCGGTGGGCCGTGCACCGCGCGATCCACCGGCTCGTCCGCACCACGGCCGAGAGCACCGTACCGACGATCCTGAAGCCGCTGCGGGAGCGCGTCCCGACCGCCGCCCCGGATCCGGCCGCGGTCTTCCCCGAGCGCCGGCGGCAGCGGGCCGAGGCGATCGGGTCGGTGCTGCGCAGCCTGGTCACCGCGTTCGTCTTCTCCATCGCCGCGCTGATGGTCCTCCGCGAGTTCAACTTCGACCTGGCGCCGCTGCTCGCCAGCGCGGGCATCGCCGGTCTGGCCCTCGGCTTCGGCGCGCAGACCCTGGTCAAGGACCTCCTCGCCGGCCTGTTCATGCTGCTGGAGGACCAGTACGGCGTCGGCGACACGGTCGACCTCGGCGAGGCGACCGGCGTGGTCGAGGCGGTCGGCCTGCGGATCACCACGATCCGGGACGGCCGCGGGGTGCTCTGGTACATCCGCAACGGCGAGATCATCCGGGTCGGCAACAAGAGCCAGGGCTGGGCCATGGTCGTGGTCGACCTGCCGATCGGCTTCGGCGGTACGGAGGAGGCGACGGCGGTGCTGCGTACCGCCGCCGAGTCGGTGGCGGTGGACCCGGAGCTGGCCCCCGAGATCGTCGAACCGCCGGAGGTGCTCGGCGTCGAGCAGATCACGATGGACGGACCGGTGATCCGTACCGTCGCGAAGACCACCGCGGACGGGCAGTTCGCGGTGGGTCGGGAGCTGCGCCGGCGACTGGCCGAGGCGCTGGAGAACTCGGGCATCACGGCCCGACTGGCCGCCACCCGGCTCTACCCGCGACCGGCCGCCCCGCCCGAGGCGGAGTCGGAGACCGGCCAGGGCGGACCGACCTGATCATCGGCCGGGAGCGCCGGCCGTCAGGGGTCGCGCACCTTGCGTACGCTCAGGTATCGTCCGTTCGTTCAGTCGGGGATACGACCGCCTAGCCGTTCGCACTAGCCAGACGTCAGACGATCGGGCAGAATCCGGGACAAGCTAAACCCGGAGCGTGACGAAGTCATCGCCGACCCGTACATCTGACGACGGTTCCCGGCTGCCCCATCCCGAGTGGTCGGCGCCGAGAACGATGGAGGCTCATCCGGTGTCCGACGAGCGACACGCCCCCGACAGGCCCGCCACATTCCGTGAGGTGTTCGCCGAGTCGGAGTACCGGGCGGTCTTCGTCGCGAGCTGCCTCTCCTGGATCGGCGACTACATGGCCAAGGCCGCCGTGACGGTGCTGGTCTACCAGGAGAGCAGGTCGGTCGCGCTGTCGGCGGCGGCCTTCGCGGTCAGCTACCTGCCGTGGCTGATCGGCGGGCCGCTGCTGGCGACGCTCGCCGAGCGCTACCCGTACCGCCGGGTCATGGTGACCTGCGACCTGGTACGGATGGTGCTCATCGGGGTGGTGGCGATCCCCGGCCTGCCGGTGCCGCTGATCCTGGTCCTGCTCTTCGTCACCACGCTGGCCAACTCGCCGAGCCAGGCCGCCCGCTCCGCCACCATGCCGCTGATCCTCCGTGGCGACCGGCTCGTCCTGGGACTCTCGCTGAGCCTCAGCACGGGTCAGGCCGCGCAGATCGGCGGCTACCTGGCCGGCGCCGGCATCGCGGCGATCGATCCGCACGTGGCGATGCTGATCGACTCGCTGACCTTCCTCGCCTCCGCCCTCATCATCCAGTTCGGCGTCCGGCTGCGCCCCTCGGCGATGACCGAGCACCACCGCAGCTACCTGCTCCGGGAGACCGCCGAGGGCTTCCAGATCGTCTTCGGTACCCCGGTGCTGCGCGCCATCGCCGTGCTGGTCTTCTCCGCGATGCTCTTCGCCATCGTCCCGGAGGGCCTCGCCGCCGCCTGGGCCGCCGAGCAGGGCGGGCAGAACGAGCGGCTCGCCCAAGCGTTGATCATGATCGCCAACCCGATCGGCTTCATCCTGGGCAGCCTGTTGATCAGCCGGGCCGTCCCACCCGAGGGGCGGCAGCGGCTCATCCGCCCCTTCGCGGTGGTGGCGCCGCTGGCCCTGATACCGGCGCTGGTGGATCCGCCGACCGCGGTGGTGGCCGCGCTGGCGACGGTCTCGGGTTTCGCGGTGGCGGGCATGATGCCGGTCGCCAACGGGCTCTTCGTGCAGGCGTTGCCGCACGGCTTCCGGGCCCGCGCGTTCGGGGTGATGGCCACCGGCACCCAGGTCTCGCAGGGCGCGGCCGTACTGCTGACCGGCCTGCTCGCGGACCGGTACGACATTCCCACGGTCGTGGGCCTGTGGAGCGTGGCCGGGGTGCTGCTGATGCTGGTGGCCGCCGCCAACTGGCCGAGCCCCGCGCGCTTCAACGCGGCGATCGCCGAGGCCCAGCAGAGCCGCCCGGCCGAGGCGCCGCCCGGCCCGGTGGTACCGCCGGTCCGCCGGCCCGGCGGTCCCGCCGCCGCCAACCGCTGACGATCCGCTCTGGCGACCGGCCGCCGACGGCCCCCGTCGGCCGCACGGCAGCGCGGTGTGGGGCAGGACGCCGTCCGGGCGGTGTGAGGCAGGACGCAGTGCGGGCGCCGGTGGCGTACCGATGGCTTTCCGGCACACCTGGCAGGATGGAACGGTGAATCCTGCAGGCGAGCGCGGACAGGCGTCGGAGACCTTCTTCGAGGCGATCGGGGGCGAGCCCGCCTTCCGCAAGCTCGTCGACGAGTTCTACGCGGGTGTGGCGAACGATCCCCTGCTGCGGCCGATGTATCCTGAGGCCGACCTCGGACCCGCCGCCGAGCGGCTCACGCTCTTCCTGATGCAGTACTGGGGCGGCCCGAACACCTACTCCGCCCAGCGGGGCCACCCGCGGCTGCGGATGCGCCACGCGCCGTTCCGGGTCGGGCCGGCCGAGCGGGACGCGTGGCTGCTGCACATGCGCCGCGCCGTCGACAGCCTCGACCTGCCGCAGGAGCAGGCCCAGACGCTCTGGGACTACCTGGAGCGGGCGGCGTACTTCATGGTCAACACTCTCGACCCGGCGGACGAGGCGACGCGGTAGCCCGCGAGCGGGGCCGCGCGGTACGCGCCCCGGACCCGGTCGGGCACCGGCAGGGCCGTCCCAGCGGCGCAGGGTGACCCGTCCTGGAGCAGAACGGCCCTAGAGCAGCGCGCCCTCGTCGTGCAGCCAGTCGACGAACGTGGTGGCCACCGCGGCGCCGCAGTCGAGCATCTCGACCAGCAGCGCGTCGTGCGCGCCGGCGCTGAGCGGCACCTGGAGTTCGGCGTAGATCGGCAACTGGCCGCGCTCGGTCGGGTCGCCCACGTACGCCTTGCAGAAGCGCCGGGTGTGGTTCCACTCGTTGACCACTCGGTAGGCGCGGTCGGCCCAGTCCGGCGGCACCGTGGCGTGCGGGCGGGCCCGCATCACCAGAATCTCGTCCTCCGGCCCCTCCAGGGTGAACAGCACCGCGTGCCGCTCCCACATGGCCAGCAGGCTGCCGTCACCGTCGGCGAGGTAGCGGACGTCGAGCAGGTCGAGCGCGTTGCTGACGCGCCGGAGGGTGACCGGCGCGACCTCGACCGGCATCTCCTTGATGGTGGTCAGATCCGCCGATATCGAGTCGTGGTCCGGCTCCCGGGGCGCGGGCGGACCGACCCGGACCGCACCGTCCGCCGAACTCCTGCTTCGGGTCTCCGAATCACCGCCGCCGGCGGGACCGGGACGCCATGACCACCACGGCATCGCTCGCGCACCTCACTCCCCAGCGGATCCACACGCCTACGGTGCGTGGGATCCGAGGATGGACGGTACCCGGACAGCCGGCGTGAAGCATCCCCCCAACGCCCGCCCCGACCCAGACGGACCATACCAGCTCATACGTTCGGACGATCTCCAACGGGAGTCAGCCGCATCTCGCTAACCTTCAGCGACCAGGCGGCTCCGAATGGTGCGGAGAGTCCCACCCAGCGCCCGGCGAGCCGTACGTGCACCCGGTCGTCCGTCGCGGTCTCCGCCGGGCCGAGGAAGCCCATCCGTACCACGGCCTGGACCAGCCGCTGCGACACCTCGATCCGCGCGGCCCCGGCGGGTTGATCGGTCACCACCATCGCCACGTGGTCGAGCAGGGCGTCGCGGAGCACCCGCTGCCCGACCGCCCGGCCGGCCACCCCCTCGGTCGCGGCGGTACGCAGGGTGCCGGCCGCCGCGGCGGCGATGCGGCGCAGGTCCGCGCCGGCCACCGTCTCGACCAGCCGCCCGGTCGAGGAGGGCAGCGGCCAGCGCCACTGCGCGTCCCGCCGGCCGGGCAGCCGCTTCCCGGCGCGGCCCAGCTCGGCGAGGAGTTCCGCGGCGGCGACGGTGGCGTCACCCGGCCCGGCCCCGGCGACCGTACGGCAGACGAGCACCCCCCAGGGCAGCCGCGCCCAGAGGGCGGTACGCCCCGCATCCTCCGGTCCAGCGCTCTCCGGTCCGGTGGCCTCCCGCGCAATGGGCTCCTGCCCGGAGTCCTCCGGCCCGGTGGTCTCCGGTCCCGCCACGGAGCGCAGCCGCACCAGCGTCGCCGGGTCGAGCCGGGTCAACCGGGCCAGGAAGGCTCCGGCGTCCGGTACGCCGGTCAGGCCGTGACCGGCCTCCGCCCCGACCGGGCCGCCGGGCTGGCGCGGCGCGGTCACGCCCGCTCACCGGCCTGCGGCGCGGCGTACGGCCGCAGGAACTCGCGCTCCTGCTCGGTCAGCCGGCGGGGCGCCTGCCGGCGCAGGTCGAACGGGACCAGCACCGAGCGGGCCCGGCTGGCCAGCGCGCCGGCGTCGAAAAGCTCGTAGCCGAGGGTGAAGCGGGACGCCCTGAGCTCCTCCACCCACATCTCGATCCGGACCGTGGGGGCCGCGTCGCCGCCGTCCCCGCCGAGGGCGTAGTCGACCGGCCGCAGGTAGTCGACCTCGTGCCGGGCGATGACCACCCCCTCGGCGAAGGAGGTCAGCCCCCGCGCCCGCGCCGCCGTGAACATCAGCGCCACCCGCGCCTCCTCGTACAGGGTGAGGAAGCGGGCGTTGTTCACGTGGCCGAACGCGTCGAGGTCGGACCAGCGCAGCGTGCAGTGGTAGGTGTAGCGGACCGCCGCCGGCGCGGCGGCGGTCTCCGAGCTGGTCACGGGCGCCTAGTCGCGGGTCAGCTTGCGGTAGGTCACCCGGTGCGGGCGGGCGGCCTCGGCGCCGAGCCGGTCGATCTTGTTCTTCTCGTACGCCTCGAAGTTGCCCTCGAACCAGAACCACCGGGCCGGGTTCTCGGCCGTACCCTCCCAGGCCAGGATGTGCGTCGCCACCCGGTCCAGGAACATCCGGTCGTGGGAGATCACCACGGCGCAGCCGGGGAAGTCCAGCAGCGCGTTCTCCAGCGACGAGAGCGTCTCCACGTCCAGGTCGTTGGTCGGCTCGTCGAGCAGGATCACGTTGCCGCCGATCTTCAGGGTCAGCGCGAGGTTCAGCCGGTTGCGCTCACCACCGGAGAGGACCTTGGTCGGCTTCTGCTGGTCCGGCCCCTTGAAGCCGAAGGCGGCGACGTACGCCCGCGACGGCATCTCGACCTTGCCCACCATCAGGTGGTCGAGCCCGTCGGAGACGACCTCCCAGACCGTCTTGTCCCCGGCCAGCCCGGACCGGTTCTGGTCGACGTACGACAGCTCGACGGTCGGACCGACGCGGACCTCGCCGCCGGTCGGCTGCTCCAGCCCCACGATGGTCTTGAAGAGGGTGGTCTTGCCGACGCCGTTCGGCCCGATGATGCCGACGATGCCGTTGCGCGGCAGCGAGAAGCTCAGGTTGTCGATGAGGATGCGGTCGCCGAACCCCTTGGTCAGGCCGTTCACCTCGATCACCTGGCTGCCCAGGCGCGGACCCGGCGGGATCTGGATCTCCTCGAAGTCCAGCTTGCGGGTCTTCTCGGCCTCGCTGGCCATCTCCTCGTACCGGTCCAGCCGGGCCTTGGACTTGGTCTGCCGGGCCTTGGCGTTGGAGCGGACCCAGTCGAGTTCCTCGGTGAGACGCTTCTTCAGCTTCGCGTCGCGGCGTCCCTCCACCGCGAGCCGCGCCGCCTTCTTCTCCAGGTAGGTGGAGTAGTTGCCCTCGTAGCCCACGGCCCGGCCCCGGTCCAGTTCCAGGATCCAGCCGGCCACGTTGTCCAGGAAGTAGCGGTCGTGGGTGATGGCGATGACGGTGCCCGCGTACTTGGCCAGGTGCTGCTCCAGCCACTGGACGCTCTCGGCGTCGAGGTGGTTGGTCGGCTCGTCCAGCAGCAGCAGGTCGGGCGCCTCCAGCAGCAGCTTGCAGAGCGCCACCCGGCGCCGCTCGCCGCCGGAGAGCTGGGTGACGTCGGCGTCCGGCGGCGGGCAGCGCAGGGCGTCCATCGCCAGTTCGAGCTTCGAGTCGATGTCCCACGCGTCGGCGTGGTCGAGCTCCTCCTGGAGCCGGCCCATCTCCTCCATCAGCTCGTCGGAGTAGTCGGTGGCCATCTGCTCGGCGACCTTGTTGAACCGCTCCAGCTTGGCCTTGGTCTCCGCGACCGCCTCCTCGATGTTGCCGAGGACGGTCTTCGCGTCGTTGAGCGGCGGCTCCTGGGCGAGCAGGCCGACGGTGAAGCCGGGCATCAGCCGGGCCTCGCCGTTGCTGGGCCGGTCCAGCCCCGCCATGATCTTGAGCAGGCTCGACTTACCGGCGCCGTTCGGGCCGACCACACCGATCTTGGCGCCCGGCAGGAAGCTCAGCGTCACGTTGTCGAGCACGACCTTGTCGCCGTGCGCCTTGCGCGCCTTCTCCAAGACGTAGATGTACTGGGCCACGGTGCGGCCTACCTCCAGAATGTGTGGGAGCCGGCGAGCACGAGGAGGACGGCGGACCGGCCTTCCGGATCGCGGCGGATGGAGTGCCGCGAGCGCCGGGGGCGAGCCTGCGAGCCTCGCGGTCGCGAGCAAGCGGTTTGTTCTGCGAACGCCGTCGTCAATCCTGACAGGTACCGACCCGTCCGCCCACATCACCCCGCCGGGCGCGGTACCACGGATCCGCGCCGCCGCCGCCGACGGGGGCTGCCGGGCGCCCGCGACGGGGTTCCGGGGCGTCCTCGACGGGGCTTCCGGCGTCCGCGACGGGGTTCCCAGGCCGGTCACGGCGGTCGATGTTGGCAAGATCACGAAGGGGTTTGGCCGGTCGGGGAAAAGGGGCATTGAGGCGGTGACCGGCCGTCCGTCGGTCGCCCCCGCGGCCCTGACCTGGTCTTCGTCCCGGCCGTGGCCGGGCCGGGTCCGGCGTCGTCGCCGGAGCCGCGGTACGGGCGGGCGCGGTCGGTCGTTCGGGACAGAGCGCACTGGGGCGCGGAGACCGCACTTACGCACAGTACGCTCAGCGGTGAAGTCGGACCACCGGAGGTGTAACGCACGTGACGGTACGGAGTTCGTTCGTGGTCGTGGCGAATCGCCTGCCGGTGGACGAGGTGACGACGCCGGAGGGACGCCAGTGGCGGCGAAGTCCCGGTGGTCTCGTCACCGCCCTGCACCCGGTACTGGTGGCGCACGAGGGCACCTGGGTCGGCTGGGCCGGCGGGGTGGGGGCCGCTCCGGAGCCGTTCAACCTCGACGGGATCGGGCTGCACCCGGTACCGCTGAGCGCCGAGGAGCTGGAGCGCTACTACGAGGGGCAGTCCAACGCCACGATCTGGCCGCTCTACCACGACGCGGTCGAGACGCCGGCGTACAAGCGCCGCTGGCGCGAGGCGTACCGGTTGGTCAACGCCCGGTTCGCGGAGGCGGCGGCCGAGGTGGCCGCCGAGGGCGCCACCGTCTGGGTGCAGGACTACCAGCTCCAGCTGGTACCGGCGATGCTGCGCGAACTCCGTCCCGACCTGCGCATCGGTTTCTTCCTGCACATCCCGTTCCCGCCGATCGAGCTGTTCATGCAGATGCCGCTGCGGGCCGAGGTGCTCCGCGGCCTGCTCGGCGCCGACCTGGTCGGTTTCCAGCAGCGGCTGGCCGCGCAGAACTTCGTCCGGCTCGCCCGTCACCTGCTCGGGCTGCGGTACGAGGGCCAGATGATCCAGGTCGACGGCCGTCAGGTCAAGGCCGGCGCCTTCCCCATCTCGATCGACGTGGCGGAGATGGAGCGGATGGCCGCCGACCCGGCGGTGCAGGCCCGCGCCAAGCAGATCCGCGCTGAGCTGGGCGATCCGAAGACGATCATCCTGGGCGTCGACCGGCTCGACTACACCAAGGGCATCGAACTGCGCCTCAAGGCGTTCCGCGAACTGTTGGCTGACGGAAAGTTGACAGTTCCCGACGCCGTTATGGTGCAAGTCGCCACACCTAGCCGCGAACGGGTCGAGCACTACCAGGCACTTCGAGTCAAGGTCGAACGCGAAGTTGGTCGGATTAATGGCGAATTCGGCAGAGTGGGCGTGCCTGCGGTGCATTATCTCCACCAGTCGTACAGTCGCAGTGAACTCGCCGCGCTCTACTGCGCGGCCGACGTCATGATGGTGACCCCGCTGCGAGACGGAATGAATCTGGTGGCCAAGGAGTACGTTGCATCGCGCGCCGACACTGGCGGCGCGCTCGTGCTCAGTGAGTTTGCCGGCGCCGCCACCGAGCTGCGCCAGGCATTCCTCTGTAACCCGCACGACCCCGACGGGGTGAAGGACGCGCTGCTGCGCGCGGTACACGTCGACCGGGCCGAGGCCCGGCGCCGCATGCGAATCATGCAGCGCCACCTGCGCACCCACGACGTGGAGCACTGGGCCCGCTCCTTCCTCAAGGAGCTGGGCGTCCCCGAGGCGGAGGCCGCGTGAAGACATCCGTCATCGACGGAGCCCCGCGCCCGGACGTCATCGACCCCCAACTACGCGCGGCCATCGGCCGGATCGCCCGCTCGCCGCAGCTCCTGGTGGCCTGCGACTACGACGGCACGCTGGCGCCGATCGTGGAGGACCCGACGAAGGCGGTACCGCTGCCGGAGTCGGTCGCCGCGGTACGCGCCCTGGCCGCCCTGCCCCAGACCACCGTCGCCGTCGTCTCCGGGCGCGCGCTGCGGGACCTGGCCACCCTCTCCCGGCTGCCCAGCGAGGTCCACCTGGTCGGCAGCCACGGGTCCGAGTTCGACATCGGCTTCGTCGAGCGGCTCTCGCCCGAGCAGGTCGAGCTGCGGACCCGGCTCCGCAACGAGCTGCGGCGCATCGTCGCCGACCGGCCCCGGGTACGCCTGGAGAGCAAGCCGGCCAGCATCGCGGTGCACACCCGCGGCGCGGACCCGCAGGTCGCGGCGGAGGTCGTCGAGGCGGTCCAGAACGGCCCCGCCACCTGGTCCGACCTCACGGTCACCCGGGGCAAGGAGGTCATCGAGCTGTCGGTGATCACCACCAACAAGGGGATCGCCCTCGACCAGCTGCGTACCCAGATGTCGGCCAGCGCGGTGCTCTTCATCGGCGACGACGTCACCGACGAGAACGCGTTCGCGCACCTGCACGGCCCCGACGTCGGGATCAAGATCGGACCGGGCGAGACCCGGGCCGACTACCGGGTCGACGAGCCGCTGGAGGCGGCCCGCGTCCTCGGCCTGCTGCTGGAGGTACGCCGGAACTGGCTCTTCGGCGAGCGGGCGGTACCGATCGAGCGGCACTCGATGCTCGCCAACGGCCGTACCGTCGCGCTGCTGACGCCCGAGGCCAAGGTGACCTGGCTCTGCCACCCGAAGCCCGACTCCTCGGCGATCTTCGCGGACCTGGTCGGCGGCAGCCCGGCCGGGCACTTCAGCGTGGCGCCGGAGCGCGGCGGCCTGCCGCTCGGCCAGCGTTACCGCGCCAACACGATGACGGTGGAGACCCGCTGGTCGGGGCTGACGGTCACCGACTGGCTGGACCGCCCGTCCGTCGACGGCGTACCCGGCGCCGCCGCCGTGATCTCCGGCGACTCGACCCTCGTCCGGGTGCTCAGCGGCTCCGGTCGGGCCCGGTTGGAGTTCGCCCCCCGGCCCGAGTTCGGGCAGGTGGCGGTGCAGCTGCAGCCGCTCGCCGACGGGCTGCTGGTGCTCGGCTCGAATGAGCCGGTCAGCCTCTACTCCCCCGGCGTGGAGTGGGAGGTCGTCGAGGACGGCGGCTTCGAGACCGCGCGGGCGCTGGTGGACCTGAGCGCCAGCGGCGGCTCGCTCACCCTGGAGCTGCGCTTCGGCACGCACAGCCTGGCGCACCACCGGGTGCCGGTGCACGAGCGGCAGGCCCGGGCCGAGCAGCCCTGGCGGGACTGGGTGAACCAGCTCCGGCTGCCCAGCACCGCCCGGGACCTCGTCGCGCGCAGCGCGCTGACGCTGCGCGGCCTCTGCCACGAGGCGACCGGCTCGATCCTCGCCGCCGCGACCACGTCGCTGCCGGAGGAGCTGGGCGGCGTACGCAACTGGGACTACCGGTACTGCTGGCTGCGCGACGCCGCGATGACCGCGCGGGCGCTGGTCGACCTCGGCTCGATCGACGAGGCGGAGGCGTTCCTGCGCTGGGTCGACGGCTGCGTGGAGCGCACCGGCGGCCACCCGGAGCGGCTGCACCCGCTCTACACGGTGGACGGCTACGAGCTCGGCGCCGAGGCGGTCATCGACACGCTGCCCGGCTACGCCGGCTCCCGCCCGGTACGCGTCGGCAACCTCGCCAACCACCAGCTCCAGCTCGACGTCTTCGGGCCCATCGCGGACCTGCTCGCGGCCGTGGCCGACCTACGCGGCTCGGTACGGGAGACCGAGTGGCGGGTGCTCGACTCGATGGTCGAGGCGGTCCGACGGCGCTGGCACGAGCCCGACCACGGGCTCTGGGAGGCGCGGCTGCCACCCCGGCACCACGTCTACTCCAAGGTTATGTGCTGGATGACGGTGGACCGGGCCCTGCACGTCGTACGCCAGCACGGCGGCGAGGACCGGCCCGACTGGGTCGAGCTGCGCGACCGGATCGGCCAGAACGTGCTGGAGTACGGCTGGCACCCCGACGTCAACGCCTACAGCGTGGCGTACGGGGACGAGGAGATGGACGCGTCCTCGCTCTGGATCGGGCTCTCCGGCCTGCTCCCCGACGACGACCCGCGCTTCCTCGCCACCGTGCTGCGGATCGAGGCGGACCTGCGCAGCGGGCCGGTCGTCTACCGGTACCACTGGGACGACGGGCTGCCGGGCCGGGAGGGCGGGTTCCACATCTGCACCGCCTGGCTCATCGAGGCGTACCTGCGTACCGGCCGGCGCGGCGACGCGGAGGAGCTGTTCCAGCAGATGCTGGACACGGCCGGGCCGACCGGGCTGCTGCCCGAGCAGTACGACCCGCTGTCCGAGCGGGGCCTGGGCAACCACCCGCAGGCCTACAGCCACCTCGGCCTGATCCGCTGCGCGCTGCTGCTGGACAACATGGTCAAGGGCTGACCCGCGCAACAGGGGTGGGGACGCCGGAAACCCGGCGTCCCCACCCCTGTTCCGTCGGCGCGCTCACCCGGTGCGTCCGCTGACGCGCTGGCGCGGCCCGCGTGCCCGTGCGGCCGGCGGCGCGGTCAGCCGGCGTGCCGCGCCCCGGGGGCGGCGTCCTCCCCGCCCGTCAGCACCGAGACCACGTCGCCGACCACCAGCACCGCCGGCGGGCGCAGCCCGGCCTCCCGGGCGGCCTCGGCGATCCCGGCCAGCGCCGCACGCACCACCCGCTGGCCGCCCGTGGTCCCCTCCTGCACCACCGCGGCCGGCGTCTCCGGCGCCCGGCCGTGCCGCAGCAGCGCCGCCGCGATCGCGGGCAGGTTCTTCAGGCCCATCAACACCACCAGCGTGCCCCGCAGCCGGGCCAGCGCCGGCCAGTCGACCAGCGAGGCGGCGTGCTCGGGCGGCAGGTGGCCGGAGACGACCGTGAACTCGTGCGCCACCCCCCGGTGGGTCACCGGGATGCCCGCGACCGCCGGGGCGGCGATCGAGCTGGTGACGCCGGGGACCACGGTCACCGGTACGCCGGCCGCCGCGCAGGCCAGCAGCTCCTCGCCGCCCCGGCCGAAGACGTACGGGTCGCCGCCCTTGAGCCGCACCACGAAGGCGCCGGCCCGGGCCCGGTCCACCAGGATCTCGTTGATCTCCTCCTGGGCCCGCGAGGGCCCGTACGGGATCTTCGAGGCGTCGACCAGTTCGACGTCCGGGCGCAGCTCGTCCAGGAGCAGTCCGGGCACCAGCCGGTCGGCGACCACCACGTCCGCCTCGGCGAGCAGCCGCCGGCCCTTCACCGTGATCAGTTCCGGGTCGCCGGGGCCGGAGCCGACCAGCGCCACCCGGCCGACCGCGCCCGCGCCGGCCGCCGGGTCCCCGGCCCGGGAGGCCGGTTCCGGGGCGGCCACGGGCAGGGCACCGGCGGCGAGCAGGTCGCGGATCGCGTCCCGTACGGCCACCGCCAGGTGCGGGTCGCCGCCGCCGAGCGCCGCCACGGTCACCGGTCCGTGCCGGGTGACCGCCGGGGTCCAGGCGGTGGCGGCGTGCCGGTCGTCGGCGCGGACGCAGAAGATCCGCCGCTCCAGCGCCGCCGCGCTCACCGCCTCGGCCGCCTCCGGGTCGTCGACCGCCACCTGCACGAACCAGGCACCGTCGAGGTCGGTGGGGCGGAACCGACGCGCCAGCCAGCGCACCCGCCCCGCGTCCGCCTGGGCCCGCAACGCCGGGGTCAGCTCCGGCGCGACCACGTCGACCCGGGCACCGGCGTCCAGCAGGGCCGGCACCCGCCGGGTCGCCACCGCCCCGCCGCCGACCACCAGCACCCGCCGGCCCGCCAGCCGCAGCGCCACCGGGTAGAGGTTCTCGCCCGCGTTCCCACCCGCCGTGGCGCTCACCGCCGCGTCACCCCCGCCGCTTGCTCCGTCGCTCCTGTCGGGGTCTCCGCGACCCCTGTCGAACCCCGCATCATGCCTCCAGGATCTCCGCGAGGACGGTCACGAACGCGTCGGTGGTGGCGGTGTCGCGTACCGCGATCCGCAGCCAGTCGCCGTCCAGCCCGGGGAACGTGTCACCGCGCCGCACCGCGTACCCGCGGTCGCGCAACGCGAGCCGGACCCGTGCCGCACCGGCGATCCGTACCAGCACGAACGCGCTGGCCGGGGCGCCCGCCACCCGTACGCCGGGCAGCTCGCGCAGGCGCGCGACCAGGTGGGCGCGCTCCGCGGCGAGCCGGACGGCGATCTCCCGCTCGGCCGCGACCGCGGTGGGGGTGGCGCAGGCGGTGGCCGCGGCCAGGGCCGGGGTGGAGACCGCCCAGAGCGGCTGTACCGCCGCCAGCCGGCGGAGCAGGTCGGCCGGGCCGAGCAGGTAGCCGACGCGCAGCCCGGCCAGCCCCCAGGTCTTGGTGAGGCTGCGGACCACGACCAGCCCCGGCAGGTCCCGGCGGGCGGCCAGCGACTCGGGCTCCCCGTCCGCCGGCCCCGGGCCCCGGGTCGGCTCGCCCGCGAACCGCGCGGGTCCGCCGGCCGCCGCCCGCTCCTGGTCCCCCGGCCGGCTGCTCGTGTCGGCGAACGCCTCGTCCACGACGAGCACCCGACCCGGGCGGGCGAGGCGGGCGATGGTCTCGGCCGGGTGCAGCACGGAGGTCGGGTTGGTCGGATTGCCGAGCAGGACGAGGTCCGCGTCGGCCGGTACCAGGGCCGGGTCCAGCCGGAAGCCGGTCGACTCGGGCAGCAGCACCCGCTCGACCCGGTGGCCGGCGGCCCGCAGCGCGGCCTCGGGCTCGGTGAACTGCGGGTGCACCACCACCGGCCGGCGCGCCCCGCGCAACGCCTGCGCGAGCAGCACGAACCCCTCCGCCGCGCCCGCGGTGAGCAGCACCTCCTCGCCGGGGCGGCCGTGCCGGGCGGCGACGGCGGCCCGGGCGGGCTCCGGGTCGGGGTAGCCGGTCAGGTCGTCGAGGGCCGCGGCGACCGGCTCGCGCAGCCACGCGGGCATCGGCGCGCGGCGTACGTTGACCGCGAGGTCGACCAGGCCGGGCCCGACCTCGGCGTCTCCGTGGTGGGCCAGGTCGAACGGACCGTCGGGCGACGCCGCCCGCGAGCCGTCGGGCGACGGCGGGTCGAACGAGCCGTCCGGTGCCGGGCCGCGCGAGCCGCCGGGCGCCAGGTCTAACGAGCCGTCCGGTGCCGGGCCGCGCGAGCCGTTTGGTGTCGCGTCGCCGGGGCCGTGCGGCGCCGGATCGCTCAGCTCCGGCACCGGCCGCGTCGCGCCTTCCTCCCCCTGCATGGACGCGATCCTGCCGGGCGGCCGACCGGCGGGCGTCGGCAGGGGTCCGGCGGATCGGCATGCGGTCGCCGGGTCACTCGATCCGGCCACTCGGATCGCGAATTTTTATCATGTTAAAGAGTGATTTCCCATAACTTGAGGACGTGACGCGCAAACCCCTCTCCGCCGCCGGTCGGCTCGCTCCCCTCCTTCGTGCCGGACTCATCGCCGGCGTGGTGGTCGCCGCGGCGGCGTACCCGCTGGCCGCCATCGTCGGCCTCACCACGAAGGCCGGGGCCGACGCCGTCTCCGGCCGCAGCCTGCGACTACAGGCCGCCATGCCGGCGCAGACCACGTACGTCTACGCCTCGGACGGCACCACCCTGTTGACGATGTTCTACGAGGAGCATCGCCGCTACACGAAGCTCGCGGACATGTCCCCGAACATCCAGCAGGCCATCGTCGCCGCCGAGGACACCCGCTTCTACAAGCACCACGGCGTGGACGCGAAGGGCGTGGCCCGCGCGTTCGTGGCGAACCAGCAGGCTGGCGGCGTCTCCCAGGGTGCCTCGACGCTGACCATGCAGTACGTCCGGATGTCGCTGCGGGACAGCGCGCAGACCCCGATCGAGGTGCAGCAGGCCACCGAGCAGACCAGCCTTCGCAAGATCCGCGAGATGCGGCTGGCGATCGACCTCGAGAAGCGGATGAGCAAGCCCGACATCCTGGAGCGGTACCTGAACTCGGCCTACTTCGGGCACCGGGCGTACGGGATCTACGCCGCCTCCGAGATCTTCTTCTCCAAGACCCCCAAGGACCTCACCCCCGTCGAGGCGGCCACCCTCGCCGGCCTGGTCAAGTCGCCGTCCGAGTACGACCCGGCCAGCTCGGACCAGCAGGCCGCCACCGACCGGCGCAACTACGTGATCGACCGGATGCGGCAGATGGGCTACATCTCGCCGGACGACGCCCAGGCGGCCCAGTCGGAGCCGATCAAGCTCAAGCTCACCGACCCGCCGAACGACTGCGTCTCGCTGCCGAAGAAGTACAACAACTGGGGCTTCTTCTGCGACTACCTCAAGAACTGGTGGAGCGCACAGCCGGCGTTCGGGGACAACCCGCTGGAGCGGATCGACAAGCTGCGCCGGGGCGGCTACAAGATCGTCACCACCATCGACCCGAAGATCCAGGAGATCTCGGTGTCGAACGTCATGGGCAACGAGGGCAGCGGCAGCCCGTTCGCGCACGGCCTGGTGGTGGTGGAACCCGGCACCGGCCGGGTGAAGTCGATGGCGGTCAACCGGGTCTACTCCCTGGACCTCAGCGAGAACTACCCCAACTCCAACCCCGCCCTGCGGGGCAAGATGAAGGGCAACTACCCGAACACCGTCAATCCCCTGCTCGGCGGCGGTGACCTGCCCGGCTACCAGGCCGGATCGACGTTCAAGATGTTCACCATGCTCGCCGCGCTCGACGCCGGGCTCCCGCTGGGCACCGAGTACGACTCGCCGCACCGCATCGTCTCGATCTATCCGGGCGGTGGCGAGACCAGCAACTGCGGCGGGCTCTGGTGCCCGTCGAACGCCAGCGGGGCGATGAGCGGCCGCCAGACCATGTGGTCGGCCTTCGGCAAGTCCGTCAACACGTACTTCGTGCAGCTGGAGCAGAACGTCGGGGCGGACAAGGCGGTACGCATGGCGGAGCGGCTCGGGCTGCGCTGGCGTACCGACGTCGACCGCCGGCAGGCCGCCCCGGAGAAGTCGAAGTACTGGGGCGCCTTCACGCTGGGCGTCTCGGACGTGACCCCGTTGGAGATGGCGAACGCGTACGCCACGGTCGCCGCCGAGGGGCGGTACTGCGAGGCGATCCCGGTGATCTCGATCAACAACCCGGACGGGACCCCGACCATGTACCGCTCGAAGAGCGGGCAGACCGTGGAGGTGGCCGCCCCGCGCTGCCGCCAGGAGTTCAGCGCCGACGCGGCCCGGGCCGCCGCCGACGCGGCCCGCTGCCCGACCGGTGACACCCCGGCCCGGGGCTCCTGCGGGGGCTGGTCCACCGCCGACTCGGTACGCGGCACCGTCGGCCGTCCGGTCGCCGGCAAGACGGGTACCACGGACAGCACCCGGTCGGCCTGGTTCGTCGGGTTCACGCCCGAACTGGCCGCCGCGAGCTTCCTCGCGGACCCGGACAACCCGTTCAACGCCGTCGGCGACGCGCAGTCCAACAAGCCGGTCGGCGCGGTGGCGGGCACGCTGAAGGAGGCGCTCAAGGACAAGCCGGTACGGCAGTTCACCCCGCCGTCCGAGGCGATCAGCCGCTGACCGGGCCCGCGCGGGTCGGAGGCCGGCACGGAGCAGAGGCTCGACGCCGGCCGGGGCCCGGTGACGGACCGGAGACTCGGCGCGGGCCAGGGCCCGGCGACGGACCGGGGCCGGGCGGCGTCAGTGCAGGTCGGCGGCGACGAAGGACCAGACCTCCAGGTCCACCCGTCCGCCGTCCACGTATCCCGCGTTGCGCAGCAGCCCCTCGTACGTGAAGCCGGCCTTCTCCGCCACCCGGCGCGAGGCGGTGTTGCCCGGCGCCACCCGCAGCTCCACCCGCTGGAACCCGTGCTCCAGGATCAGCGCGATGGCGACCGCGTCGACCGCCTCGGCGGCGAGCCCGAAACCCCGGGCCTCGGGTGCGATGGCGTAGCAGATCTCGGTGACCCGGCTGCCCCAGTCGGTGCGCTTGGTCCAGAGGCAGCCGACCAGGCGCTCGTCCTCCCGCCGGAGCACGCCGTAGTGGTCGCCCGCGCCGCTGTCCCGCCGCTCCTGGGCCATCTCGGTGCACCAGGCGAAGGCGTCGATCCGGCCGGACTCCTCCGGCAGCGGCAACCAGCGCTGGGTGAGCTTGTCGGCGAAGATCTCGCCAACCGCCTTCGCGTCGGCCGGTGCCAGGGGCCGGACCTCCGCCCGGGGCGTCGACACCGTCAGGGTCGGGAACCGACGCACCGCGACGTGCCCGCTCATGCCACCCCGCCGCTGGTCGGTGCGGCCGGCGCCGCACCGGGCTCCGCCGGGCCGATCTCCGCGGTACGGATCTCGGCCGTACGGATCTCCGCGGTACCGGGCTCCGTCGCCGGCACCCCCGCCGCGACGACCGGCGCCGCGGACCCGGCGGCGGCGGCGGACCCGGCGGTGGTGGCGGACGCGGCGGTGGCGGACCCGGCGACCAGGCGCTGGGCGATGCCGGGCGTACCGGCCCAGTGCAGGATCAGCTGCGAGGCGTGCACCCGGCGCCAGACGTAGCCCTCCGGGGAGCCCCCGTTCCAGGTCCAGGCCGGGTTCTGGCCGGCGCGGGGCCGCAGCACGCCGGCGTGCTGCTTGTAGCCGACGAGGCGGGCGCCGAGCGGGGCGATCGGCGTGTCGGCGCGGGCCGTCGCCTCGCGGTAGCCGACCACGATCCGGTCCATCGTCACGCCGCTGGCGTCGAAGACCCCGCACATCGGCCGCCCGTCGAACTCCCGGGCCAGCCAGAGCAGGCCCGCCCCCTCGGCGAGGACCGGCCGCCCGGTGCGGGCCAGCTCGGCCACCGCGATGCAGAGCCGGCGGTTCGCGGAGAGCTCCTGGGCGTACGACTCCGGCAGCCCGCCGCCGACGACCAGCGCGCGGGTCCCCTCCGGCAGGCTCTCGTCGCCCAGCGGGTCGACGGTCACCACCTCGGCCCCGGCCGCGGCCAGCAGCTCCGCCGTCTCCGGGTAGGAGTACGCGCCGGCGGGGCCGCCGGCCAAGGCGACCACCGGCCGTGGCGCGCCGGCGGGCAGCGCCGGCCCGGCCGGGTCCGGCGCGGCCGACCAGGGCTCGGCCGGCAGTCGGGGGGCCGAGCGCGCCAGCGCGAGCAGCCGGTCGAGGTCGACCCGTCCGGCGATCGCCTCGCCGAGCCGGCGTACGCCCCGGACCGCCTCCCCGGCGCCGTGCAGCACCGGTACCACGCCCTGCTGCCGGGAGGGCAGCGCGTTGGGCAGGTCGCGGCGGCGCAACACGCCGAAGACCGGTACGCCGATGTCGTCGAGCGCGCCGCGCAGCAGCTGTTCGTGCCGGTCCGAGGCGACCCGGTTCAGGATCACCCCGCCGAGCCAGAGCATCTCGTCGTAGGCGCGGAAGCCGTGCACCAGGGCCGCCACCGACTGGCCCATCGCGGCCACGTCGACCACGAGCACCACGGGCGCCCGCAGCGCGGTCGCCACGGCGGCGGTCGAGTCCGTCTCCGGGCGGTCGGCGAGGCTGTCGAAGAGGCCCATCGTCCCCTCGACCACGGCGATCTCGGCCCCGGCGGCGCCGTGGGCGAAGAGCGGCGGGACGCGGGCCGGGCCGACCAGGCGCGGGTCGAGGTTGCGACCGGGCCGGCCGGCGGCGAGTCCCAGGTAGGCCGCGTCGGTGTGGTCGGGGCCGACCTTGAAGCCGGCGGCGGCGAGGCCCCGCGACGCCACGGCGGCCAACAGCCCGACGGCAACGGCGGTCTTGCCGTGCCCGGAGGACGGGGCGCTCACCACTAGTCGCGGCACGGCGATCACGATCGGCTCCTCGGGTGGACGACGCCCCGGGGCGGGCGCTGGATACGGCGCGCGGGTGGTGCGTACCGGCCATCGTGGCGCATCGCGTGACGATACCGCGCAGCCCCGGCGGACGATCAGACACCGATCCGGCCATCACCATAGTGGCTGCGGTCACAGGGGTAACCTCGTGTCGTGTACCGGTTCCTGCTCACGCCGCGCTGGCTGGGCATCCTCGCATTGACGCTGGCCGCGGCGGCGACGATGGTCCTGCTCGGCAACTGGCAGCTCAGCCGGTACCACGAGCGGTCGTCGATCAACCACCGGATCGACTCCACCGCCGGCCAGCCGCCCGCGACGCTCGGCGAGGTGCTGCCCGCGCCCGGCGCGTCGGCCGGAACGGCGGGCCAGGCCCCGCCGGCCGCCGCGGCGTGGACCCGGGTCACGGCCACCGGACGGTACGACGAGACGCACCTCTTCCTGATCCGCAACCGTACGGTCGACGGCCGGGTCGGGTTCGAGGTGGTCATCCCGCTGGTGCTCGCCGACGGTACGGCGGTGCTGGTCGACCGCGGCTGGATCCCGCCGGCCGAGGGTTCGGCGACCGCCCGGCCGAAGATTCCGCCGGCGCCGACCGGACAGGTCACGGTGGTGGGCCGGGTGCACCTCTCGGAGAGCCGACCCGACCAGATCGTCCGCAACGACGGCCGGTACGAGACGCGGCGGATCACGGTGCCGCGGCTCGCGACCGCGCTGCCGTACCCGGTCTACGGCGCGTACGTGCTGCTCGACGAGCAGACTCCCGCCGCCGACCCGGCCTTCTCGGCCGTACCGGTGGCGCACGAGAACGACTGGCAGAACGCCGGCTACGTCGTGCAGTGGTGGCTCTTCGCCGCGATGGCGCTCGGCGCGTTCGTCTGGGCGGCCCGCCGGGAGGCGCACGGCGTGCCCGGCCAGGATCTGCCGGACGACCTCGCCGCCGAACCGGTGCCGGCGGCCCCGTCCGACCCGGCCCGCCGGTAGCGACCCACCCACCCGTCCACCCCGGGGAACGGACTCCCGGTCGGATACCGGGCATCGGCTATCCATCGACTTGAACGGCCCGATACAGTGCCCGTCGTGTCCGAGACGAGGAGGCCGTACCGGTGACCGTGGATCCGACCCTGCCGCTACCGGAGGAGGACGGCACCGAGCGGCTCCGCCCGGCGGCCGACTCCTGGTCTCCGCCCGCGCCGCAGTCGCCCGGCTACCCGGGGGACCCCGCCACGGCCCCGCCACAGGATCCCTTCGCGACCGGCGCGACGGCGCCCGTGCCCGCGTACCCGCCGGCGGCTCCCGGCCCGGTCGGCGCCCCGCCGCCCGCGCAGCCCGGCCCGGCCAGCGGACCACCCGCGCCGGGTTACCCGGGTGTGGCCGCGCCGGATCCCGTCAGCACCCCGCCCGCACCGGCGTACCCGCCGGCACCCGCCACGCCGGGCTACCCGCCGGCGTTGGCCGGCCCGGCGAGCGCCCCGCCGGCCCCCGGTTACGCCCCGGCCCCCGGTTACGCCCCGACACCCGGTTACCCGTCGGGCCCGGCGAGCGCCCCGCCCGCGCCCGCGTACCCGCCGGGGCCGCCGTACCCGCCGGCGATCACCGGGCCGGCGGCGCAGTCGTACCCGCCGGGGCCGTTCCCGCCGGCCGGGTCGCCCGGGTCGTACCCACCCGGACCGTTCGCGCCGGCCGCGCCGGGGGGCGGCCCGGTGGTGGCGCAGATCGGCGAGATCACCGTGACGCCGCCGGTGGTGCTGACCCCGTCCGGCGAGATCCCGCTGGCCGGCTCGACCTGGCACGTCGCCGACTACTGGCAGACCGAGCAGAAGATCCCCACCTGGGCGATCGTCTGCGCGATCGTGGGCTTCTGCATCCTGACCGTGTTCAGCCTGCTCTTCCTGCTGGCCAAGGAGACCGTGCACCGCGGCACGGTGCAGGTCACCGTCGCGAACGGCCCGCGCCAGTACGTCGCCCGCATCCCGGTGACGCACGCGGGACAGGTGCACCAGATCAACAACCAGGTGAACTACGTACGTTCGCTGGCCGCGATCTGAGCGGACCGGAAGGGGGCCGGGGGCCTGTGCCGAGCCAGCCGGTCTAGTCGGCGCGCGGCCCCCAACGGCCGGAGTGGATGGCCCGTACGGTGTCGATGGTGTCCGCCTCGGCCGCGCTCTTGTCGTCCCGGTAACGCAGCACGCGGGCGAAGCGCAGCGCCAGCCCGCCCGGATAGCGCGGGCTGGTCTGCACCCCGTCGAAGGCGATCTCGACGACCTGCTCGGGGCGGACCCGCACCACCCAGTCGCCGCGCTCGACCGCGAGTTGCAGGAACCGTTCGGTCTGCCAGCGCAGCAGTTCGTCGGTGAGGCCCTTGAACGTCTTGCCGAGCATCACGAAACCACCGGTGGCGGGGTCGCGGGCGCCCAGGTGCAGGTTGGAGAGCCAGCCCTTGCGCCGCCCGCTGCCCCACTCGACGGCCAGCACGACGAGGTCGAGCGTGTGCCGGGGCTTGACCTTGATCCAGGCGGCACCGCGCCGGCCGGCGTCGTAGGGCGCCTCCGGCGACTTGACCACCACCCCCTCCTGCCCGGCGTCGAGCGCGGCGGCGAAGGCCGCCGACGCCTGGTCGGCCGTCTCCGCCTCGATCCGCCCCACCAGCAGCGACGGCTCGACGGTGGCGGCGAGCGCGGCCCAGCGGTCCCGGCCGGGCGCGTCCAGCAGGTCCGCGCCGTCGAGGTGGAGCAGGTCGAAGAAGTACGGCGTGAGCACGGTCTCGCCGCTCGTGCCCGCCGCCGCGCGTACCGCGGGTGCGGCCGGTTCGGCACCGACGGAGCTGGGTGTGGCCCGCCGCCGGGCGCCCCGCAGCGCCGCCCGGCGGGACGTCTCCTGGAAGGGCAGCGGCCGGCCGGTCTCGTCCAGCGCGATCGCCTCCCCGTCGAGGACGAGTTCGCGCGCGGGCAGGGCGCGCACGGCCGCCACCACCTCGGGCACCCGGGTGGTGATCTCGTCGAGGCTGCGGGTGAAGACGGCGATCTCGTCGCCGGAGCGGTGCACCTGGATGCGGATCCCGTCGAGCTTGACGTCGACCACCGCGGGCATACCGGTCGCGGCCAGCGCCTCGTCGACCGAGGAGGCGCTCTGGGCGAGCATCGGGGCGAGCGGACGACCGACCACGAGGGCGAACTCCCGCAGCGCCGGGGCGCCCCCGGTCAGGGCGGCGACGGCCACCGCCTTCAGGTCACCGGCGAGCAGCAGCGCCCGGCGTACGGCCGGGGCCGGCACCTCGGCGGCGTGGGCGATCGCCTCGGCCAGCAGGCCGGCCTGGGCGCCCTGGCGCAGCTCGCCGCTGAAGAGCCCGAGCAGCAGCCGCTGCTCGTCGGCGGTGGCGGCGGCGAAGAGCGCGCCGAGCATGCCCCGGCGGCGGGCCTGGGAGCCGGCGCCCTGGACGGCGGCGATCTCCCCGATCGCGGCGTCGACGGCGGAGACCGTCAGGCTCGGCCGCTCGGCCGGCGGGGGCAGGTCGCGGAGGCTCGCGTAGCCCACCCCGGTCTGCCGCTGGCGCAGCTCGCCCGCGAGGTAGCCGGCGCCGACGAGGATCTCGTCGGGCGACAGCCGTCGGAGCGCGGCGGCGAGCAGCTCCACCTTGGCCCGCCGGCCGGAGGTGGCGCTGACGGCGGCGGAGGTGGCCGCCAGGTCGGTGAAGAGCACCAACCCATCCTGGCAGCCACCTCCGACACGAATGGCCCCGTCCTACGCCGAGACGGGCTCCTCGATCCGCAGGCCGCGCGCCCGTACCTCGTCGGCGACCCGGGACAGGAGCGCGTCGAGCGCGCAGAGTGCGGCGGAGAGCTCACCGAGCTGATCCTGAAGCGCGTCCTCGGACCACGCGGAGACGTTGACGTCCCCCAGAGCACTGACTGCGGCGGCGAGCCGCGCGATGGTCTCATTCGTACTCATGTTCGAATCCTATCGCACCAGACCCGCCCGTACCTGCCGTTTCGGTTAACCTCCGGCAGTCTCGGCCACCTTGGCGAGCAGCAGCGCCTCGGCGAGGCAGACCCGAGCGAACTCGCCCAGGTGCAGGCTCTCGTTCGGCCCATGCGCCCGCGAGTCCGGGTCCTCGACGCCGGTCACCAAGATCGCGGCGTTCGGGAACAGCTCCTGGAAGGTGGCGATGAACGGGATCGAGCCACCCACCCCCATGTCGATCGGGTCCACGCCGTCCCAGGCGGCCCGGAAGGCGGCGCGGGCGGCGTCGAAGACCGGACCCGTCGCGTCGATCACGCAGGGCGCGCCGTCGTGTTCGAGCGAGACCGTCACCTGGGCACCCCAGGGAGCGTGCTTCTCCAGGTGTGCCCGCAGCGCCGCGTACGCCGCCTTGGGGTCGTCGCCCGGGGCGAGCCGGATGCTCAGCTTCGCCTTGGCGGTCGGCACCAGCGCGTTCGGGGCCTCGGCGGTGGGCGGCGCGTCGATGCCGAGCACCGAGAGCGAGGGCTTGCGCCAGATCCGGTCGGTCAACCGGCCGGTGCCGACCAGGGAGACGCCGTCGAGCATGCCGGACTCGGCGCGCAGCCGGTCCTCGGGGTAGTCGACCGTCGCGGCCGGCCGGCTGATCAGCCCGTCGACCGCCACGTCACCGGCGTCGTCGTGCAGGGTGGCGAGCAGCCGTACCAGCGTGGTGAGCGCGTCCGGCACGGCGCCGCCGAACATGCCGCTGTGCACCGCGTGCGAGAGCGTACGGACCTCGACGAAGCCGTTGACGATGCCGCGCAGCGAGGTGGTGAGCGCCGGTACGCCGACGTCCCAGTTGCCCGAGTCGGCGATCACGATCACGTCGGCGGCGAGATCGTCCCGGTGCTCCGCGAGCAACTGTTCCAGCGAGTCGGAGCCGTACTCCTCCTCGCCCTCGATGAAGAGGATCACGCCGACCGGCAGCGCGTCGCCGAACGCACGCAGCGCGGCGACGTGCGCCATGATCCCGGCCTTGTCGTCTGCGGCGCCCCGACCGTAGAGCCGGCCGTCGCGCTCCACCGGCTCGAACGGGTCGCTCTCCCACCGCGACCGGTCGCCCACCGGCTGCACGTCGTGGTGGGCGTAGAGCAGTACGGTCGGCGCGCCGGGCGGTGCGGGACGCCGTCCGATCACCGCCGGCTGGCCACCCGCGCGCACGATCCGTACGTCCAGCGAGCAACCCCGCAACAGCTCGGCGACCGCCTCGGCGGAGCGTTCGAGGTGCGAGTGGTCGAACCCGTCGAAGGCGATGCCCGGGATCCGCACCAGGCGTTCGAGATCGGCGCGGACGCCCGGCAGCTCGCGCTCGATCGCGGCCCGCAGGTCCTGTTCACTCAAGATCGGTGTGGTGGTCATGACCGCGATGCTATGCGGCCCCGGTCGGTCGCCGCTGGTCACGTCGGTGGATCGGGCCGTACCCTCCGGAGGCGCCGGACGTAGTGCGTGGCCGCGCCGGGCGGTGTCGCGGCGCCGTCGACCACCAGGTCGGCGTGGGCCTCGGTACGGTCGGCCGCGAAGTGGACCCGCTCGCCGCGCCGCCACCGCCGCAGGTACGGCAGGAGGTCCGCGCCGTCGCGCGCGAGCGCCCGCTCCAGCCGCAGCCGGGACGGGGCGGTCACGAAGATGGCGCAGGTCAGCTCGGGGCGGATCTCGGCGCGGGCGGCGGTGACGCCCTCCAGAATCACCACCGGCGCGGGCGGGACCACGCTCCAGTCCGCGCCGAACTCTCCCTTGGTCCAGTCGTAGCGGCGGTAGCGGCCCGGCTCGCCCGCGCGCAGCGGATCGAGCACCCATTCCCGCAGCCGGGGCCAGAAGCTGACCTGGTCGGCCCAGCCGTCGAGCAGGTCGTCGGTGTGCACCACGGGCGGCCGGCCGGCGCCGGGCACCCCGGCCGCGCCGCCGGGGCCGGTCGCCGCGGCCGAACCGGCCGTGCCCTCCGGTCCAACCGCGCCGTCAGAGCCGGCTGCGCTTCCTGAACCGCCGATCGCGGCGGCGGAACCGATCGCGGCCGCCAGCCGCTCGGCGAAGATCGTCTTTCCGGCGCCGCTCGGGCCGTCCACGGCGACCAGCCTGGTACGCCCGAGCCGCGCCGGCCCGGCCAGGACGCGCCGGGCGAGATCGTCGTACGCCTCGATCACACCGTACCGGCGCTCGGGCCGCCGGCCGCCGTCGCGCCGCTCCCGGCCCCTGTTCCGGCTGCGACGTCCCGGCGGGCCTCCGTCGCCGTCGCGGCCTCCGTCGCCGTCGCGGCCTCCGTCGCCGTCGCGGTCGGGGCGCCCGGCGGCACGAACGGCAACCCCTCGGGCGGCCCCTGTTCGACGAGCCGCCACAGCGCGTCGGTGTCCAGGTGCTCCTCGACCAGGTCGCCGAGCAGGTCGAGGGTGCGCTCGCGGGCGGCGGCGAACGACGTGTCCGGCGCGACCCGGAACTCGCGCCGCCCGGCCAGCCGCGCGGCCTCGACCAGGAACCGCCGGCGGAACTCGTCCGACTCGAAGGCCCCGTGCCAGTGGGTGCCGAAGACGTTGCCGAGAACCGCACCCTCCCCCCGGCCGTCGGCGTAGGTGAGCAGCGACGCGAGCCCCGGCTCGGCACCGGAGACGTAGCCGTGGTGGATCTCGTAACCGTGCACCGGGACCGAGCCGTACGCGGTACCGCGCGACCGGGTCACCGTCTTGTCGGCCGCGAAGGTGATCTCGATGGGTAGCAGCCCGAGCCCGTCGACGCTGCCCCGGCCGCTCTCCACCTCGTCGTGGATCGCCCGGGCGAGCATCTGGTACCCGCCGCAGATGCCGAGCAGCGGCCGGCCCCGGGCGGCGTGTGCGCGTACCGCGTCGGCGAGCCCGGTACGGCGCAGCCAGGCCAGGTCGTCCACGGTGGACTTGCTGCCCGGGAGCACGACCAGGTCGGCGGCGGCGATCTCGCTCGGCTCGACGGTCAACCGCACCCGCACGCCGGGCTCGGTCGCGAGCGCCTCCAGGTCGGTGGCGTTGGAGATCCGGGGCAGCCGGACGGCGGCCACGTCCAGCCACTCGCCGCCGCGCGGCGCGGCCGGACGGCCGAGCACCCGGCCGTAGGCGAGGGAGTCCTCGGCGTCCAGCCAGAGGTCCAGTTGCCAGGGCAGCACCCCGTACGTCGGCCGGCCGGTCGCCCGTTCGAGCATCTCCAGCCCCGGCCGCAACAGGCCCAGGTCGCCACGGAACTTGTTGATCACGAATCCGGCGATCAGCGCCTGGTCGGCGGCGTCCAGCAGGGCGACGGTGCCGAAGAGCGAGGCGAAGACGCCGCCCCGGTCGATGTCGGCGACCACGATCGTGGGAAGCCCGGCGTGCCGGGCGAGCCCCATGTTGACGTAGTCGGTGTCCCGCAGATTGATCTCCGCAGGGCTGCCCGCCCCCTCACAGACCACCACGTCGTACGACTCGCGCAGCTCGGCGAACGCGTCGAAGGCGGCCCGCGCCAGGCGTGGGCGCAGCGTACGGAAGTTCGTCGCGCCGACGGTGTCGACCGCGGTACCGAGGAGCACCACCTGGCTGGAGAGGTCGCTGCCGGGCTTGAGCAGTACGGGGTTGAACCGCAGGTCCGGGGCGAGCCCGCAGGCAGCCGCCTGGAGCGCCTGCGCCCGGCCGATCTCCCCGCCCCGCCCGTCGGGGCCGACGACCACGGCGGAGTTGTTCGACATGTTCTGCGCCTTGAAGGGGGCCACCTTGACGCCGCGACGGTGCAGCCAGCGGCAGATGCCGGCGGTGAGGATGCTCTTGCCCGCGTCCGAGGTGGTGCCGGCGACGAGCAGGCCCCCGGTCACCGGCGCCGACCGGTCGGGACGAGCCGCCACGGGGCGCGCCGGGCGCCGGCGTCGCCGGCACGGCGCGGGTGTGCCGGAAGCGCGCCGCCCGGTCCGAGCCGGCCGGGCAGGACCCGCCGGGGTCGCGCGACGAGGGTCTGCACGACGGCTATGCCGAGCGCGGCCAGCCCGACGGCCCCGGAGAGCCGGGCCGCGCGCCGGATGTGCCGCGCCTCCGGTCGCGGACCGTCCCCCAGGAACGGCCGCACCTCGGCGCGGCCGAAGTAGAGGTTGCGCCCGCCCAGGCGTACCCCGAGCGCGCCGGCCATCGCCGACTCGCACTGCCCGGCGTTGGGGCTCGGGTGGTCGTTGCGGTCCCGCCGCCAAATCCGCCACGCGCGCCGTCGGTCGCCGTCGACGACGGGCGCGGCCGCGATGGTGAGCAGCGCGGTGAGCCGGGACGGCGCCAGGTTCAGCAGGTCGTCGAGGCGGGCGGCCGGGGTGCCGAAGCGCTCGTACCGCGGTGAGCGGTGCCCGACCATGGCGTCCAGGGTGTTGGCGGCGCGGTAGCCGAGCAGGCCGGGCAGGCCGGCGACCGCGCCCCAGAACAGCGGCGCCACGACCGCGTCCGAGGTGTTCTCGGCGACGGACTCGACGGTGGCGCGGGCCAGCTCGGACTCGTCCAGGGCCGAGGGGTCCCGCCCGCAGAGGTGGCCCAGTCGCCGCCGGGCCGCCGGCAGGTCTCCCCGGCGCAGCGCCTGGTCCAGGGTCCGGGCCTCCCGGCGCAGGGTACGGCCGCCGAGCACGGTCCAGGTGCCGGCCGCGACCAGCACCGCGCGGGCCAGTGGCCGCCGCCGGGTCAGCAGGTTCGCGGCGACCCCGGCGAGGACCGGTACGCCCACCGCCAGCGCCGCGTGGGCCGCGCCCGCGCCGCGTTCGGGCCGGTAGAGGCGGCGTTCCAGGGCGGCCGCGGTACGGCCGAAGCCGGCGACCGGGTGCAGCCGGCGCGGGTCGCCGAGCAGCGCGTCGAGCGCGTAGCCGGCGGCGAGTCCGGCGGCGTCGGCCAGCCCGGCCGCGACGAGTCGCCGGGCGGTTCCACGCCGCCCCGTTCCGGTGACGCTGGCCTCCGGCCACATCCTGATCACCGTTACCTCTCAGTGCGCTCTAGCGAGCGCACGATCAGCAGCCCCGCCTTGCGGTGGGACGGTCCCGGTCTGACCGGCGGATGCCGTGCCGGGTTCACGCTTCACAGCCACCTGCCCGCGTACGCGGGTCTTCCGGTCGGCTCCACGTGCTGCCACCGGGCCACTCCCGGCGGTGTCGTACTCAGCCGCCAAGGCTGCCAGATTGCGCGCGGCGTTGCGGTCGCGGTCCATGACCAGGCCACACGCCTCGCATTTGTACTGACGCTCGGACAGGGCGAGCTTGGCTTTCACCGCGCCACAGCCTGAGCAGGATTTCGAGGACGGATACCAGCGGTCGGCCACGAGCAGCCGGCCGCCGTTCCACTGGGTCTTGTACGCAAGTTGCCGGCGGATCTCGGCGAACCCGGCGTCGGCGATGCGCCGGGCCAGCTTGCGGTTGGCCAGCATGCCGGCGACGTTGAGGTCTTCGACCACGATGGTGTCGTGCTCGCGGGTCAGCCGGGTGGTGAGCTTATGCAGGCCGTCGCGACGCAGATGAGCGACCCGGGCGTGCGCACGGCCGAGCCGATCAGCGGCCCTCTGCCACCGGTTGGACGCTCGCCGGCCGGTGCGCCGGTCCGGCCCGGCCTTGCGGGACACAGACCGGGCGAGCAATCGCAGCCGGTTTTGTGCGTCGACCAGGTAGCGCGGGCTGTCCACCAGTTCGCCGGTGGACAGCACCGCGAGGTGTTTGATCCCGACATCAACGCCGACCGCGCTGCCCGGCCGGGCCGGAGTCCGCTCGGTGCGTTCGACCTCAGCGCAGAACGCGACGTGCCAGCGGCCACCGTCGCGCCGCACGGTCGCGGACATGATCCGCGCGGTGCCGTTGTCGAGACGCCGGGCCAGCTTGCGGGCCGACTCGTGCAGCTTCAGCCGTCCGAGCCGAGGCAGGACCACATGCATACGGTCGGGCTCAACCCGGATCGCACCGGTCGTGAACCGCACCGACGGCGCAGCCCGGCGCCGTGACTTGAAGCGAGGGAACCCGACCGGGCGGCCTTTGCGCTTACCGGCACGCGAGTCGGCCCAGTTGGTCAACCCGCGGGCCAGGGCGTCGAGGCCGGTGTTGAACGCCTCCTTCGAGCACTCCCGCCACCACGGCGCCACGTCCTGCTTGGCGGCGTTCCACGCCCTGCGCATCGCGGGCAGCGACCACGACATCGCCGGGGTCAGCATCTCCTCCGGCACACCGTACGAACGTTCGGCGGCACGCTGGCCCATGATCGCCTTGACCCGGGCCAGCGCCCAGTTGTGCGCGACCCGAGCCGCGCCGGCATGCGCGAGCACCGCGCGTTCCTGCGACGGGGTGAGGTCGAGCGCGAACCGATACGCCTGGACCGTCTTCACCCCGGGCCACCCTCGGTGACAGCCTCGACCGCGCGGCGAACACGGTTGCCCGCCGCCCGCCGCCCGTACAGGCGGGCGCACAGCGACGTCAGGATCTCGGTCACGTCCCGCACCAGATCGCCATCGACCTCGGACGGGTCGACCACCAGCAGGCGGCGGCCCTGGGCGGACAGCGCGGCCTCGACGTACTCGGCACCGAACCGGGAGAACCGGTCGCGGTGCTCAACCACAATGGTCGACACGGACGGGTCGCGCAACAAAGCGAGGAACTTCTCGCGGTGCCCGTCGAACGCGGATCCGACCTCGGTCACCACCCGGTCCACGGCGAGGCGCTGGCCGGTTGCCCACACGGTCACCCGGGCGACCTGCCGATCCAGATCCGGCATCTGGTCGGCCGACGACACCCGCGCGTACACCACGACCTGCCCAGCATCCGGGGCCGCGCCGGTCAACGGCTCGCCGACCATGATGAGTCGGCCCAGCCGGTACGCGGGAACGGGCAGCGTCCCGGACTCGTAACGCCGCCGTGCGGTCGCATACGAGATACCGGTCGCCGCTGCCCACTCCTTCAGGTTCACATTGACACTCTATTCCACTAATGAACGCTCATGACGACCAGCAACCCAGCAGTTGCAACCCCTTTCGGCCAAGTCATCCGGCAGCCTAGTACGCCGACACCGGGGCGCCTCTCGACCGGTACGACGGCCGGGGACGCGGCGGGGAGGCGGCCGGGACCTGTCGGGCCGTCCTCCCCGCCGCGCGATCAGGCCGCCGGCACGGGCAGGCGTCCCCGGCCGCGGGCGCGCCGCACACCGGGAGCGGCGTCTCCCTCCGCCGGTACGGGCTCCTCCGGTGCCGGCTCCGCCTCGGCGGTACCGGCACCGGCGGACCCGGGACCGGCCGGGCCGCCGCCGACCTCCGCCGGGTCGATGCCGGCCTCCGCCGGGTCGATGCCGAGGAGACCGCCGTGGTGACCCTGGTCCGGGGAGGCACCGGCGCCGGCCCTCACCCCGCCACCGGTCTCCCTGGCCTCGGTGGGCAACGGCGGGACGTCCATCGGGTCGGATCCGGCGCGACCCGCGTCGTCGGGCTCGCCCGGCTCGTCGTCGGGCCCACCCGCCGGCCCGGCGCCCTCGTCGAAGCCGCCGGGCGAGTAGGGCGACGCGACGCTGGGCGATTCGAGCGACGGGACGCCGGGCGGGCCGAGCGGCGGGAACTCGTCCGACGGCGGGTATTGGCTCGCGGGCGAGAACTCGTCCGACGGCGGGAACCGGTGCGCCGCCGGAGCCGGCAGCTCCCGCAGATCACGATCGTCGTCGAAGACCCGGTCGTCGGCGCGGCGCGGCGCCTGCTCGGCCGGTACCGCCTCCGTGGCCTCGCCGCGTACCCGCGTCTCCGCCTCGGCGTCCTCGACGGTGCTGGTGGCCATGTTCGGCCGGTTGCGCAGGAAGCGGGCGCGGCCCCGGGACAGGTCGTGCCCGACGGCCGCCGCCTCCAGCTCGTAGAGCGTGCGGTGGTTACCGGCGTCGTCGATCCAGTCCCGCGTGTACATCCGGCCGGCCACCACGACCGGATCTCCCACCATCACCGAGGAGGCGACCCCCTCGGCGAGCTTGCGCCAGCAGTTGACCCGTACCCGCAGGCTGTTGCCGTCGACCCAGCGCCCGCTGTCCCGGTCGAGCCGGCGGGCGGTCGAGGCGACCTTGAAGTTGGCGACCAGGGTGCCGCTCTGCGTCGTACGCCGCCATTCCGGCGCGGTCAGCACGTTACCGACGATCGTGACGTAGGTATCGAACATCGTCCCTCCAGGGGAAGAAGAAGGCCGTTCGGTCCGAGTCGACTCGTGGCACAGCCTGGCCGAGCGGCCCCGGCGAACGCGACCACGGCCCGTCCCCGCTGTGGACAGCCCACCCTCCTGTGGAAATCGACCTGATCAAGCCGGGAGCTGCTATGGGTGTCGACGGCCGGCCCTGGCCACGCGTCCGCGGCGGGCTCGCCTGGCGGGGCACCCGGGGCGGCGGGCGGCGGGCGGCGGGCGGCGGGCGGCGGGCGGCGGGCGGCGGGCGGCGGGCGGCGGGCGGCGGGCGGCGGGCGGCGGGCGGCGGGCGGCGGCACGATCTCCCACCCGGAGTGCGGCGCCGCGCACCCGCGCGCGTTAGCGTCGCGTCGTGGAACCCGATCTGCTCGGAGCGCCGTACGAGCGCCAGACGATCGACCTCGGCCACGACGACGAGGGGCCGGTGGTCGCCACCCTGGTACGCCGCCGCGCCGACCGGCCGACCGGCCGGGCGGTGCTCTACGTGCACGGCTATGTCGACTACTTCTTCCAGACCCACCTGGCCGACTTCTTCGTCGAGCGGGGTTGGCACTTCTACGCGCTTGACCTGCGCAAATGCGGCCGGAGCCTGCTGCCGCACCAGACTCCGAACTTCTGCCGGGACCTGACCGACTACTTCCCGGAGCTGGACGCGGCGGTGGAGATCATCCGCGCCGACGGCAACCGGACCCTGCTGGTCGACGCCCACTCCACCGGCGGCCTGATCACGGCGCTCTGGGTGCACGAGCGCCGCGCGGACGGCATCGTCGACGGCCTCTTCCTGAACAGCCCGTTCTTCGACATCAACGCGCCCTGGCTGGTACGTCGTCCGATCGTGGCCGCGGCCTGCCGGCTCGCCCGCCGTGCGCCGTACCGGGCCATCCCCCGCACCACCTCACCGCTGTACGGCCAAAGCCTGCACGCCGAGCACCACGGCGAGTGGAGCTACGACCTGGGCTGGAAGCCGCTCGCCGGCTTCCCGGTACGACTGGGCTGGCTGGCCGCGGTCCAGCGGGCCCAGCGGCGGCTGCGGGCGGGCCTCGCGATCCCGGTGCCGGTGCTGGTGGCCTGCTCGACCCGTACCTTCCGGGGGTCGGGCTGGCACGAGTCGGCGGCGCTGGCCGACACCGTGCTGGACGTGGAGCACATCGTCCGCTGGGCACCCCGGCTCGGCCCGCACGTCACCGTGGTCCGCTTCGACGGCGGTCTGCACGACCTCACCCTCTCGGGCCCGGCGGTGCGGCGGCAGCTCTTCACCGAGTTGGACCGTTGGGTCGCCGCATTCGTCGCGCCGCACCCTTCAGCCGTGCCAGTTCCTCGGGCTGAGGCGACTCCGACCAGCGAACCTTCGGGCGGGGCTCGTCCTCCCGCCGCGCCCGGGACGGCCGGTACGGCTCCTCCGGCGGTTCCGGCTCGTACGGCGGCTCGCCCGCCGGATCCGGCTCGTACGACGGTTCCGGCTCCGCCCACGCCGGCTCGGGCGGCCCGGACACCGAACGGTACGGCCGAGCCGACACCGGCCGGCCCGGCACCGGCTCGGAGGCCGCCCAATCCATCCGGTCCGGCCGGCCCGGCAGATCCCGCGGACCCGAGATCGGCCGGCCCGGCAGATCCGGCGGACCCGAGGCCGGCCGGCTCGGCAGGGCCAGCTGCCCCGAGACCGGACGCGCCGGAGAGCCCGACACCGGACGACCCGGCAGACCCGAGACCGGGCGCGCCGGCTGGGACGAGACCGGGCGGTCGGCGCCCCGTCCCGGCGCGGCCGGATGGAACGGGAGCCACATCCCCTGGCGCCAGACCAGGAGGTCCCGGCTGAGCAGGTGCGGATCACCGGCGAGAAAGACCCGGTCGACAGTCCGTCGGACCTTCTCCCGTCCGGGCCGGGACTGCGACCCTGTGATGATCACCACATCGCGGGCGGGCACCCCGACCACCAGCTCGCCCGGGACGGAGTCGCTCAGGGCGTCCCAGAAGTCGTCGACGAGCAGCACGCTCGATTCCAGGCCGCCGAAGGAGAGCAGCAGGGCCGGGGGCTGGCCGGTGACCCGAAGGCGGCTCAGGGACGCGTCGAGGTTCTCCATCGCGGTCCGGCGCAGCGTCCGCCGGCCGAGCCCGCCGCGCTCCAGGTCCGCCCAGGTGACGAGGTCCGCACCGTACGGGGGTCCGTAGGAGTACGCGATCCAGAGGTCGTCGGCGAACTCGTCGAGCACGTGCTCCTCGCCGAGCTGCTCGTCGGAGCCCGACACCAGCAACGGGAGAAACCGGATGCTCGTCGCCTGCACTTACGGAAACCTAGTATGTGCTGGCCGGACAGTCATCCCCGTCCAGCCGGAGGATCATCCCGGCACCCCCCAGCGGGTAACCTTCTGGCGCACCACACCCAGGCGCCCGTAGCTCAGCGGATAGAGCAGGGGACTTCTAATCCCAAGGCCGCAGGTTCGAATCCTGCCGGGCGCACAGGCAAAACTTCAGAGAGAGCCGCAGCCGTGGGGCCATTCGTGGTGCGAGCGCGCCAGGGTCGAATCCATGGCAGCCAGGAAGCGGCAACGCGGCGAGATCGAGACGCTCCCCAGCGGGTCACTCCGCGTGAGGGTCTACGCCGGTGTCGACCCGATCAGCGGCAAGCGGCACTACCTCACCGGGGGGATCCTGGCCGGTCGCGGCGCCGAGCGTGAGGCCGAGAAGGTACTTACCCGCATTCCTGGCTCAGGTGGACGAGCGCCGCTGACTCTACGCCGCTCCCAGCGGCCCGCTCTAAGCCGCTCTGCGGCAATGCCTCCCCCGTTCCTCCACAAGTGACCAGCAACGACCAGAAGGCGCCCAAGACGCCGCTCAGCCGGCCGCAACCCACGAAGAGTTCTACCGCCTGCAACTCAAAGAAAGATCTATGACCACGGTCGCCACCGCCACCTAACCAGCGGAAACAATGCTGCTCCTCGTCGGTGACATCTGGAGCAACTGGATCGAATCAGTCACCCACGAGATGTAGCTCAACAGCCACCACAGCCCATGATCGGGGGCCTTCTTGGGCGAGGGCAGTTGTCCTAGAGACTGTCCCCATGACGACCGCTTCCAGCCGACTGCCGGCTGTCATCCTGGCGTTGACCGTGCTCGGTGGGTGCAGTTCCAGCCCGCAGGCCGCGCCCAGTGGTGCGCCGACACCTACCGACAAGGACGGGCGCGCTGCGTGCTCCCGCCTCTTCGAGGTAGGCCGCGCGCTAAATACGGATCCGGCCACAAATCTCGAAGTCGGTCAACTTGCGCAGAAATCGACGAATCCTGACATCGTCGCCAAAGGCCAAAAACTTGCGGATGCATCTGCTGCTGCGGCAAGCAATAGCGGTAGCCCAGGTACCGATCTCATGATCGCCCAGGTCGCGTTGGCTCAGGTATGTGAACAGACATTCAGAAAGAGCCCTCGATAGATCGGTACTACAAGCGACAACCTCACCGGGCCGACACCGGCGGTTCGCACGCCGCAAACCAGTGCACGCCCACCCGTCCTAACGGGAGTCGAACCGGTCAGGCCGACCGCGCGAACGGCTGCCGAGACAGGCCGGCGGCGCCGATCGCCCCCTTCTGTTCCAGCGCATCTACCTCGACGCCACCCGAGACGAAAGCCACTACCCAGAGTAACCAAAAGGCGGTCCGGAGAACTTCCTCCGGCCCGCCTTTTCGTGCGCCCGTGGTGCTACGCGTGGTGCGAAGCCGCAGGGAGCCAAAGAAAGGCGAGGCAACCCGAGAAGGCGTTTCGGCAGGCAGAGACAGCAGAGAAACCAGGGGTCGGAACGTGAAGGCCACTTCTAATCCAAGGCCGCAGGTTCGAATCCTGCCGGGCGCACCCTCAGGATGCGGCGCTGGCCTGCTGCTTCCCGCTCCCCTTCCGAACCTGTCTCAGCCACCTCCGCGGATGAATGGGCCCCGCGTGAGCCGAGGTGAGCCCGCCCCTACGCCGCCGCCATGGTGGCCGCGCCGTGGCGAAGGTCACGTAGACGGCGCGGCGGAGGACCAACCCGCTCGACCAGTCGTTCGAACTAGTCGGACGACCCGGTCGGTTCCACCCCCGTACCGATCGCCTTGGTCACGACCTGCCGAACGAGACCGATCTTCATTTCGTCGCGCTGGTCACCACCTGTTTGGCAGCCCGCGTTGCCAGCTTTCCACCCCTGAACCGGATTTCCCGTACGCCGGCGGTGGGCGTCCGGGCGATAAAGGGCGGGCCGGTATCGCGGGCTCTCCGCGATACTGGCCCGCGTGGACGAAATTCAGGTCGTGGTCGCTCACTCCGAGCGGGTGACGCTGCGCGTCGGCGACGTCTTCCTCAAGGTGGACGCCGACCCGGCGCGCCTGGACGCCGAGGCCGAGGCGATGGCGGCGGCGCCGATCCCGACGGCCCCGATCCTGTGGCGCAAACCGTCGGTGATAGCGCTCGGCGCCCTCCCCGGCGAGGCCCTCGGCCGCCTCGGCGAACCGTCGCCGGCCTCGCCCGCGGCCTGGGCCGCCGCGGGTGCCGCCACCCGTACCCTGCACGACGCGCCGCTGCCCGCGCGCCCCGGCCGCAGCGCCGACGCGCTGGTCCGGGCGGAGCTGGAAGCCGAGTGCGAACTGCTCGTCGGGAACGGCATCCTCCCCGCCGGCCTGGTCGCCCGCAACCGTGCGGTCGCCGAGGCCGCCTTCCGCCCGTTCGCCCCGGCGTTCACCCACGGCGACCTCCAGATCACCCACGTCTTCACCGACGGCGATCGGGTCACCGGCGTGCTCGACTGGTCCGAGGCCGGCCGTGGCGACCCGATGTTCGACCTCGCCACGCTGACGCTGGGCCACGAGGACCGCCTCGCCGACGTCCTCGCCGGCTACGGCCCCGCCGCCGACCCGGCCGCCATCCGCGCCTGGTGGTCCCTCCGCAGCCTCCTCAACGTCCGCTGGCTCGCCGAACACGGCTTCGACCCGTTCGCCCCGGGCTGCGAGGTCGACGTCCTCAAATCTCGCATGTAAGGGGTGGCGGTATCACCAGCGCGCCGGGCGCGGTGATGCGCGGCACGGTGCTCCGGTATTCGCCCGCGCCACCGACGGCGCGCTGTGGCAGGACTACTGGGCCAACGGCGAGTGGACCTGGCAGGACCTCGGCGGGGGCATCAGCTGAGCGCGGTCGGATAACCGGTGGAGAGAGTGGAACCAGGGTCTTCCCGTCCACCGGGGACGGCCCACCGTTGACGGCCTCGACGCGGCCGCGAAGCCGACCGCGACGGCCGCCGGACCGAGTCCGGACCGGCGGCCGTCGCGGTTGGCGTCCGGTGCCGACGGGAGAACACCCGGCGCTTCGTCAGGCATAGGCGCCGCGCCGGGCCGCGATCCCGGCGACCAGGACTCGCAGACCCTCCTCGAAGACCGCGTCGTTGTCGCCGACCTCCCGAACCGCCGCGGCCAGGGTGGGGGTGGCGCGGAGGAAACCCGCGTCGGTCGACGGCTGCCGCCCCTCGGCCACGTGTTCGGCCAGGGCCTGCTCGTCCAGCACGAAACCGGTGACGAAGCGGGTCAGGGTACCGATGGCGAGCAGCGCCTGTCCGGGCGTGAACCCGGCCGCCACGAGCGCGTTCAACTCGCTCTCGAACTTCTCGACCAGCTCCGGACCGGTGCGGGTGCCGGCCACGAGCCGGGCGGCATCCCGGTGGGACAGCAGAACCTGACGGCGTTCGCGGCCCCGCCGGGTCAGCCACCGCTGCCAGGACTCACCGGCACGGGGCGGCCCGAAGTCCTGCCGCGCCTGGAGCAGTTGCGCCATCTCCTCGAGCAGTGCCCCCTTGCTCGGGAAGTGCCAGTAGAGCGCGGGGTTCTTCACGTTGAGGCGCTCGGCCAGCCGGCGCATGGTCAGGCCGTCGAGTCCGACCTCGTCGAGCAGATCCAGCGCCGCGCCGATGATTGCCGCCCGGTCCACGTACCCCCTCCATCCAGCCGGAGTCACTTGACAGCTTAGCAACGCTAAGCCATGGTTCAAGGCAACCATTTAGCGTTGCTAAGGAGCGTGCATGACAACCGCCTCGCGCCCGACCCGGGCCCTGCTCGCCTGCGGCCTGGCCGCGCCGCTGTTCGTCGCGGTGGTCTTCGTCGAGGACGCGCTGCGCCCCGACTACCGATCCGTGGACCACTTCATCAGCGAACTCAGCCTCGGGCCGTGGGGCTGGACCCAGCAGGCGAACTTCGTCGGGACCGGGCTGCTGCTGCTGACCTTCGCCGTCGGCCTGCGGCGGGCCCTGGCCGGCGGGCGAGGCGCCCGCTCGGCGCCGGTCCTGGCGGCCGTCTGCGGCCTCGCACTGATCACAGCCGGCGTCTTCACCATGGATCCCACGCCGAGCTACCACCCGGACGGCCCGGTCCCGGACGAGCCGACGCCGCACGGCACGATCCACGGCTTCATGCCGTTCGCTCTCTACCTGGCGCTCGCGGCGCTCGCCTGCGTACTCGGCCGCCGCTTCGCCGCCGAACCGAGCCGGCGCGGCTGGATGTGGTATTCCCTCGTCACCGCGGTTGCCGCCCCGGGGACCTTCTCGATCAGCGCCACCCAGTACGACTTCCAGACCCAGACCGGCCACGACCACGGCCTGTGGAACCGGGTCAGCCTCGTCATCGGCCTCGGTTGGCTGGGCCTGGTCGCACTCCGCCTGATGCTGGACGCGGCCGAGGCGCGGCACGCACCGGGCCGGTTAGAGGCGCCCGTCGACCGGCTCGCAACACGGCGCTGACCCGTGGCGTGCCCCGCGGAGCGAAGCTGCCAGCCGGGTTCGACTCGCCGGACGCTGGCCGCTTGTACCACTGATCGACAGTGCCGGCGCCCGTACCGTGGTCACCGGCGATCGCACCGCCATCTCGCGCGCCAGAGCCGTGGCGGCCGCACCCATTCGGCCACGGGGCTTCGACCTGGCCCAGCAGCGATCGAGAGGAGTTCACGTGCGACCAACACTACGGCCGGGGCTGACCGCGCGAATGCGGTACCAGGTGCCGACCAGGCGCACCGTCCCGCACCTGCTGCCGGAGTCGGCGGAGTTCGCCGCGCTACCAGAGGTCCTGGCGACCGGGTACCTCGTCGGTCTGGTGGAGTGGGCCTGTATACGGGCGGTACACGACCATCTGGACGCCGGTGAGCAGACCCTCGGCGTCCACGTGGACCTCAGCCACGAGGCTCCCACCCCGGCGGGCGACGTGCTCACCATCGAGGTGGAACTCACCGCGGTCGAGGGCCGGCGGCTGACCTTCACCGCCCGGGTGACCGACGACGTGGCCGTCGTGTGCCGCGGCAGCCATCAGCGAGCGGTCATCGATCGGAAGCGCTTCGAGAGCAAGCTCAGCGCCCGCGCTCATGATCCGCAGCGTGCGGCGGAGAACTCCGGGACCTGATCCGTCTCGTGCGGAGGGTCGGCTGACGGATCGGCTGCCGGATGCTCCTCGTACCGCTGAGGACCACCCGGCAGCGGTCGGCGTGGCCGGCCGAAGGTGGAGCGACCGTGATACGTCCCCCTCGGCCGGACGGCGTCGCCGGTCACCCGCGGCTCACCGACGGGGTCGTCGCCCGTCGGCTCGGATCCGGCTGCGGCGCGCGACGGCGCGGCGCGCCGGCGGCGGCGAGCGGGACCGTGGCGAGCACCAGCGCGCAACCCGCGAGTTGCGGCACGTCGGGGTTCTCGCCGAGCACCAGCGCGCCCAGCGCCAGCGCGCCGACCGGGGTCAGCAGCAGGAGTACGGCGGAGGTGCGGCTGGGTAGTCGGGCGGAGGCGCTCGCCACCAGCAGCCAGCCGATGACCTGCCCGCTCACCGACAGGGCGAGCAGCCAACCGAGCGTGGCCGGATCGGGACCGAACCGGATGCCCTGCCAGGCCGAGCCGGCGAGCAGTGAGGTCAGCGCCGAGGCGAGGGTGACGTGCAGCATCGCGTGTGCGCCCCCGCCCCCGCCGCTGCCACGGCGGAGCAGGTAGAGGAACCCGGCGTAGCAGAGCGCGGCCACGGCGGCGTGCCAGAGACCGGCCGTCGGGTCGTCGCCGGTAGCACCGCCGAGGACGCCGCCGGTGAGCGCGACGCCGAGCAGCAGCGGCGGGATCAGCAGCAGGAACTGGCCGGGAACCGGTTCCCGGTCGACCAGCCAGGCGATCAGCGGGACCAGCACGACCTGCAGGTTGACCACGACGGTGGACGGTCCGGCGCCGAGTTCGGCGACCGCCGGTGTCCAGAAGAGCATGTCGCCGGCGAGCAGTGCGCCCGCCACCCAGGCGAGCACCCGGCTGCCGGCGCGGGTCGCCCGACGCTCTCCGGACTCCAGCCGGGCGAGCGCGGCCAGGAAGGGCAGCGCGAGGACGCTGCGGTAGAAGGAAACCGTGCCCGGTGTGGTGTGCGCGAGCCCGATGAAGACCCCGGACGCGGAGACGCACAGGGCACCGGCGGCTGTGCTGGTCGCGGGATGATGGGCCAGGAACGCCCCCGCCCGGTGGCGCGTGCTCATCGCCCGGCCGTGCGGGCGCCGGCCCGGTCGAACGCGGCCACCTGTCGGAACCGCCCATCCTCGACAACCTTGAGGAAGGTACCGGTGGCCAGGTTGTCACCGTTGGTGTCCCACCGGGTCGGCTCGGCGTACCCGATCCCTCGGTACTCGATGTCGCGGATGGCCGCCAGCGTGCCGGCCCGGTCGGCACGGCCCGACGCGGCCACCGCCGCGAGCACCAGCCGTGTCGCGTCGTACGCGTTGACCGCGTAGTTGCCGATCGGCCCGTACGTCCGCTCGTAGTCGCGGGCGAACGCGGCCGATCCGGGCACCTGGCCGACGTCCGGCGAGGCCGCGAGCACCAGGGTGCCCTCGCCCCGCGCCGCCGCCTCGGCGGCGGGTTGCAGGAACGCGTGGCGGTCCCAGCAGCCGTCCCCGGTGGCGAAGAGCAGGTCGCGGCCGGCGCGGCGCAGTGCGGTGACGATCGGCGCGCCCTCGAAGGTGCCGCCGTAGAAGACGACATCGACGTCCCGGGGAAGCCGCTCGACCAGAGCGTCGACGTTGCGTTCCCCCTCGGTGACCGTGTACCGGGCGACGACCCGACCGCCGGTCGCGGCGAACGCCCGGACGAACTGCTCGGTCATGCTCTCGCCGTAGGTGGTGGCCGTCCGGACCACGACGGCCCGGCTCTTGCCGAGCCCTTCGCGCAACTCGACGGCGAGCGCGTGGGCGGTACGGTCGTCCCGGTTGGTCAGCCGGAACACGTTTTCCCAGCCGCGCCCGGTGAGCGCCGGGTTGGACACGATGGGATTGACCAGCGCCAGCCCGGCGTCGTGGTAGACCGGTGCGGTCCGCAGCGCCACGTCGCTGTTGTACGGTCCGACGACCGCGACCACGCCGCCGCGGCCGGCGAACGCCCGCGCCACCTCGACCCCGGTCTCCGGCCGGCCCGCGTCGTCCAGCACGACGGCGCCCACCGGGGCCCCGTGCACCCGGCCACGCGCGTTGACTTCGTCCACCGCGAGCCGGGCGGCCTGCACCATCTCCCGCCCCAGGTGGGCGGAGCGGCCGCTCAGCGGGCCGGTAATTCCCACCTCGACCGGGAATCGGTCCGTGTCTCGCATGTCGAGTCCCCCTTCTCCGCGAACAGATACCGGCGTTGACTCTTTCCCGGCGGCGCGATCAAAATCATCAGACTTGGACGCCACGTCGATAAGGAGCACTGATGCTCGACGTGCGTAGGCTGGTGGTGCTGCGGGAGATCGAGCGGTGCGGCTCCTTCACCGCGGCCGCCCGTTCCCTCGGCTACAGCCAGTCCGCGGTCTCCCAGCAGATCGCGGCCCTCGAACGGGAGACCGCCACCACGCTGGTACGCCGGCGACGGGGCCAGGTGGGGCTGACCGACGCGGGCCGTGCTCTGGTCGTACGCACCGAGAACATCCTCGCGGAACTGGCGGCCGCGCAGGCGGACCTCCGCGCGCTCGCCGCCGGCCAGGCCGGAGTGCTGCGGCTGGCCATGTTCGCGACGGCCGCCGCCACGTTCGTTCCCGACGCCGCCGCGCGTCTGCGAGCCCGGTGTCCCGGCGTCGAGCTGCGACTGGAGCTGATCGAGTTGCCCGACGAGGCGACCGCCGCCGTGACGGCCGGCGAGGTCGACCTGGCCCTGCTCGTGCAGCCCGGAGACCGCCGTTCCCGGGACCGACCCGGACTGTCGACCCAGCACCTGTTCGACGATCCGCTCCTCGCCGTCCTGCCGGCCGACCACCCGCACGCCACACGGGATCACGTCGACCTGGCGGACCTGGCCGACGAGCCCTGGCTCGTACCCGGTGGGCCGGGCTGCCCGGACGCGGCCCTGCTGCTGCGGGCCTGCCGGGCGGCAGGGTTCGAACCCCGACCGGCGGTGGACCTCACCACCGACGACTACGGCGCGGTACGGGCGATGGCCGCCGCGGGCCTCGGGGTCAGCGTGCTGCCCCGACTCGCCCTGCTTTCGCCCGGCTCCGAGGTCGCGGTCCGGCCGCTGCGTCCCCGGCGCCACCGACGGGTGGTCGCCGTACACCGCACCGGGCACCTCGCGCCGGCCGCGGAGACGATGATCGAGGTGATGCGAGAGGCCGCGAACCGGGGGGCCGGTCCCGGTCCGCGAGCCGATGGTGACGTCAGTCCGCGACGGCGCGCTGGCGGGTGAGGTGAGGGGGGCCGGCCGCCGGATCGGCGGCGACGAGCGCCCTACCGGTGGGTGTGTCCTGGTTCCGGTACTCGGCGACGTGGCCCTCGTAGAGGACGGTGCCCCCGTGCCTACCGGGTCCGGGGCCGAGGTCGATGAGCCAGTCGGCCTGGCGGATGACGTCCAGGTTGTGTTCGATGACGACGACGGTGTGCCCCTGGTCGACAAGGTCGTCGAGCACGTGGAGCAGGGTGTCGATGTCGCTCGGGTGCAGCCCCGTGGTGGGCTCGTCGAGCACGTAGGTACTGGGTTGTGCCGCCTCGCGGAGCTCTTTCGCGATCTTGACCCGCTGGCACTCCCCGCCGGAGAGCGTGCTCAGGGACTGACCCAGCCGGAGATAGCCGAGACCGACGTCGGCGAGGTGCCGGAGCGCACGGGCGATCTGCCGGTCGGGTAGCCGGTCGACGGCCTGCTCCACGGTAAGATCATCTACGTCGGCGATCGACAGCCCGTTGACGGTGTAGCCGAGGACCTCGGGCGTGAAGCGCTTACCCTGGCAGGTTTCGCAGATCACCTCCTGCCCGTCCATGAACGCCAGGTCGGTGTAGATGACGCCGAGCCCCTTGCAGTCGGGGCAGGCGCCCGCGGAATTCGCGCTGAACAGGCTGGCCGGAACGCGGTGCCGCTCGGCGAACACCCTGCGTATCGCGGGTGCGATGCCGGTGTAGGTGATCGGGGTGGAGCGCCGGTTGGTGCCGACCGGGCTCTGGTCGATGACGGTCGCGGGGTGCTGGGCCACCAGTTCGGCGGCGAGGCTGGACTTGCCGGAGCCGGCGACCCCGGTGAGGACGGTCATCACACCGGTGGGGACGTTCACGCTCACGTGCCGCAGGTTGTTGCGGGTGGCGTCGGCGACGAGGAGCTTGCCCGTCCCGGGGCGCGGGTCCCGCTTCACCGTACGGTGCCGGGCCAGCGCCCGGCCCGTCGGGCTGTCGGCGTGCCGCAGCGCGGCGAACGTGCCCTGGAACACGAGGCGGCCACCGTGGGCGCCGGCACCGGGCCCGATCTCGACGACCTGGTCCGCGCGGGCCATGACAGCGGGGTCGTGCTCGACGACGAGGAGGGTGTTCCCGCGGTCGCGCAGCTGCTCCAGCAGCCGGATCATGGGCTCGACGTCGGCCGGGTGGAGCCCGACGGTCGGCTCGTCGACGATGTAGGTCATCTCGATCAGACTGGAGCCGAGGTGCTTGACCATCTTGATCCGTTGCGACTCCCCGCCGGACAGGGTGGTGGTCGCGCGGGACAGGGAGAGGTAGCCGAGCCCGATCCTGGTCATCGCGTCGAGTCGGGCGCTCAGCGCCGCGACGACCGGCGCGACGTGGGCGGCGGTGATGGCCCGGACGAGTACGGCCAGCTCCGCGACCTCCAGGCGGGACAGCTCGCCTATCGTGTGGCCGAGCACGGTGGCCCTTCGCGACGCCTCCTTGAGCCGGTCGCCGCGGCACTCCGGGCAGACGTCCGAGCGGGTGAACTGGCGGATGGTCTCCTGCTTGCGCTCGGACAGGTTGTCGGAGGTGTGCAGATAGATCCGCTCGAACCGCTGGACGACGCCCTCGTAGTCCTTCGGCAGTTCGCGTCCTATCTTCCGGGCCGCCTCGCCGCCGTACAGCAGGGCCTCCCGTTCCACCTGGCTCCAGTCCCGCAGCGGGGTGTCGCGGTCGAAGCCGCCGATGTCGGCGTACTGGGAGTGCCAGTAGCCGCCGACGCCGAACCCGGGCAGCCGGATCGCCCCCTGGTCCAGGGACCTGTCCAGGTCGAGGAATCGGTCGACCGCCGTCACCAGCACCTCGCCGAGGCCGGAGCAGGTCGGGCACATGCCGGCCGGGTCGTTGAAGGAGAAGTGGTTCGACTCGCCCACGTGTGGGCTGCTCAGCCGGGAAAAGATCAACCGCAGGTAGGTCCAGGCGTCGGTGATCGTGCCGACCGTCGAGCGGGCGTTGCCGCCGATCCGGCGCTGGTCGATCACGATCACCGGCGACAGCCCGCCGATCTGCTCGACGGCCGGCCGGGTCCACTTCGGCAGCCGGTTCCTGGCGAACGGCGGGAAGGTTTCGTTGAGCTGGGCTCCGGCCTCGGCGGCGATCGTGTCGAACACCAGGGACGACTTACCCGATCCGGACACGCCCACGAACACCACCAGTCGGTTTCGTGGGACATCGACGTCCAAGCCGGCCAGGTTGTTCACTCGGGCGCCTCGAATGCTGATGCTGCGCTTGTCCATGATCCCGACGCTAGGCGCAGATGTGGCCGGATCCTGGCCGCAATCGGGGTGAGAATGACGTCGTGGCGGATGTGACCGAACGGATGCTGGCCCTGCTGTCGACCCTGCAGACCGGCCGCTCGTTCCGCGGCGACGAGCTGGCCCGACGCCTCGCGGTCAGCCCGCGGACCCTGCGTCGGGACGTCGAGCGGCTCCGTGGCTACGGATATCCGGTCGACACCCAGCCGGGACCCGGCGGTTACTACCGGCTCGCCGCCGGTCGCACGATGCCCCCACTCGTCCTCGACGACGACGAGGCGGTGGCCACCCTGCTCGGACTGGCTCTCCTCGCGGCCACCGGACCGGCCCGGTACGGCGGACTCGACGAGGCCGCGACCCGGACCTACGGCAAGCTCGACCAGTTCCTCCCCGCCAGGCTGCGTCCCCGCGTCGCCTCCATCCGGGCGAGCCTGGAGACAAGCCCGCACGAGACCCCGCTCGTGACCGCCGAGCGACTCGGCCTCGTCGCCGACGCGATCGCCGATCGCGAGATCGTGACGTTCGGCTACACCGACGCGCGCGGCGAGCCCAGCCGGCGGCGGGTCGAGCCGTACCGGCAGGTTCACCACCTCCTGCGCTGGTACCTCCTGGCCTGGGACATCGATCGCGCGGACTGGCGGGTGTTCCGCCTCGACCGCCTCAGCGATCCGGTCCGGACCGGGAACCGCTACGCCCCGCGACCGCTTCCGGCCGAGTCGGCCCTGGAGTACCTACGTCGCGGCCTCGACAAGGCCAGACAGCGTGTCACCCTGGTCATCGAGGCTCCGGCACCACGCGTCCTCGACGCGCTGAGATACCAGGATGCCGAGATCGATGCCGTCGGCGACCAGCAGGTCCGCGTCACCCTCGCGCTCGACTCCTGGCAATGGCTGGTGCTCAACCTCGCCTTCCTGGACGCCGACTTCACGATCAGCGGGCCACCCGAACTCACCCGGGCGTGCCACCGCTTCGCCCGGCGGCTGCTCGACGCGACCTCGGAACCGATCGACCCCCCGCCGCCCCGGGACGCCGGCGTGCGGAGAGTCACCGACGACTGACGCCGGGCCACGGACCGCCCGACCCGGAAGATCACGAGACCATCGGCGTGGCGTCCGGTCAGGTGTGGACGTCCCGTCGATCAGCTTCCGAGGCGGTCAGCGCCAGTCGATCATGACGGCGCCCGGGCCCAGGACCGCGAGGTCACCGGTGCGTTCGATCTTCTGCGGCGTCGAACCGGGCTTGGTCGCCGCCACGTAGAGGTCCTTCGCCTCGCCCTGGCTGGAGACGAAGACGAACCGCTGGCCGTCGGGCGAGATGACCTCGCCCAGGTTCTCGTGGTCGTTCTCGGGCAGGAGCGGGTCGCTGGCACCGGCGGGCCGGTTGTCGGGCAGGTCCTCGCCCCGCGCGGTGGTGTCCACCGTGTAGAAGTTGCTCGTCGAATTGCCGCAGAGCAGGGTGTGGTTGTCGGTCCACCCGACGACCTCGTCGCAGTGGATGAACCGCGCGTTCTTCGCCGTCTCGTCGGCGGGCATCCCAGACTGGGTCGGGGTGTCGAGGACGTTGTTGTCGAGCCCCTCCGCCCATGCGATCATCCGGCGCCCGTCCGGGGTGACGTGGACGGAATCGGCGAGGACGCCTCGGGCGGGCGAGCCCAGCACATTGAGCGGCAGGTCCGGATAGAAATCGCCGGACCACTGGTTCGTCAGCCTGTGGTCGCCCGCGACGGCCCGGCTCGCGATGTGCCCGGTGCCGAACGACGTGCCCTCTCCCTCGAAATAGGTGAACCACACGCTGTCGCCATCGGGGGCGAAGACCGCGTTGCGCTCGTGTGGGGTGAGGCCGAAGCCCTGGTCGGGCCCGGTCAGGTCGGTGAGCTTTCCCGATCGGTCGACGTAGCCGACATGGGTGGCGCCGGTCGCCCGATCCTGGACGACCACCGCCACCCTGGTGAAGTCCCGGTCGAAGACCGACCTGATCCGGACCAGCGCGCTGGTGTTGTCGGGGCTGATCGGCGCGTCCCCCAGGGGATCGGGGGCGCAGAGGTCAGCCAGGCCGGTCACGGTCTGCGACCCCGAGTCCTCGGCCCGGTCGATCTTGACGGTGTTCGGCAGGCTGAACTCGGCGTGCGCCTCGTGCCTCCAGTTCCGCGGATTCCATCCGTCGACCTGGAGCAGGCCGCCACCTCCGCTGCCCGGCGAGCAGACGGCGGAGACGAGCAGGTCCTGCCGCTTGAAGTCGCCGCCGACCGCCTCGGCACCGCTCGGCGTACCGCCGCTCCCGGCATCGTCACCCGGGGATCCGCAGGCCGTCAGGCTGACGACCGTACACGCCGCGAGGAGTACCGCCCCGGCCCTGGCGCAGATCCCCGACGCCACTGCGGCTGTGCTGGTCATTGTGGTCTGCCCCAAACTGAATCGATTCCGGTAACCGCCGAATGGTCGACGAGATGATCGCCGGTCCGCCACTCCGGCACAATGGGAGAACGTGCCAGGGCATCCGCCGACGGACCCTGGTCCGGGAGTACCGGCCGGGACAGAGCCCCCGCACGCCCCGACGGCCTGGGCCGAAGGTTCTACGCTCGGCGCATGGACGGCCGTCCGGTCGCGATCGTCGGCTACGACGACGCGGAGCTACTCGACATCGCCTGCCTCACCACGTGCCTGGGAATGGCGAACATGATCGGCAGACCGCGCACGCCGTACCAGGTCACGGTGGTCAGCCCGGGGCGACGGGTGATCACCTGCTCGTCCGGTGTGGAGCTGCGGAGCGGGCAGGCCCTGGAACGGGTCACCGGCCCGCTCGACACGCTGATCGTCTCGGGCGGCCTCGGCCACGCCCGGGCCGCCGCGAATCCGCTGCTCGTCGCGCACGTCCAGCGGCTCGCCCGGATCAGCCGGCGGGTCGCGTCGGTCTGCACCGGGGCCACCGTACTGGCCGCCGCGGGCCTGCTCGACGGCCGCCGCGCCACCACCCACTGGCGCTTCGCCGGCGTGCTCGCCGCCGACTATCCCAGAATCGAGGTCGATCCGGGTCCGATCTTCGTACGGGACGGCAACGTCTCCACCGCGGCAGGCGTCACCAGCGCGTTGGACCTGGCCCTGGCCTTCGTGGAAGAGGACCACGGCGTCCAGCTCGCCCGGCTGGTCGCCCGGGACCTGGTGGCGTACCTGCAGCGTCCGGGGAACCAGGCGCAGGTGAGCATGTTCGTCGCGGCGCCACCGGGCGAGCACGACACGGTACGGCGGGTGGTCGACCACGTGACGGCGAACCTGGACGGCGACGTCGGTACGGTCGCGCTGGCCGCCGTGGCCGGGATGAGCCCACGCCACCTCAACCGGCTCTTCCTCACCCACCTCGGCCAGACGCCGGGGCGCTTCGTCCGCGACGCCCGTACGGCCGCCGCCGCCCACCTCGTCGTCACCACCTCGCTGCCGCTGCCGGCCGTGGCGGCCCGCTGCGGATTCGGCTCGGCCGAGACGCTGCGGCTGGCCTTCGTCCGCCGCTACGGCGTGCCGCCCTCGCGGTACCGGGCGCTCCACCGGGCATCCGCCGGTACCGGCGACGCCTGACCGGGGAGCACCCGACCCGGCGGCGGGTGACCTCGGGGCGCCTGCCCCGGCGCTGCCTGACCTCGGGCGTCCGACCCGGCGACGCCCCCGCGATCACGTTCCTGGGGCGGAAAACAGCAGGTCGGAGGCGGGATCGCGGACCCGGGCCGAAGGTACCGACCCCGCCGCCGATCATCGTCCAACATCGCCCGTCGGCTGGTGACCAACCGCTTTGGGGCGTTATGCTGAGGCGCTGGATTCGCCCAGCCGGCAACCTGGAGAGCGAACCCTTATCGGCGCGACTCGACCGTGTGATGCCTGCCGGGGTGCCCAACCGACGCCGCTTCGCCAGGGCGCGAGGAATACGGGAGGGTGCAGGTGTCACAGGAACGGCCGACCCGGTGGGACGTCTCCCTCGACGGCCGGAACCTGGCGGTGGAGACATCGGGCGACCGACAGGGCTTTCCCGTCTTCCTGTTGCACGGCACCCCGGGCAGCCGCAGCGGCCCGAAGCCACGGGGGATCGTCCTCTACCGCCTGGGCGTCCGGCTCGTCTGCTACGACCGTCCGGGCTACGGCGGTTCCGACCGGCACGAGGGACGCCAGGTCGCGGACGCCGCCGCGGACGTACGGGCCATCGCCGACGCGCTGGAACTCGACCGGTTCGCCGTGGTCGGTCGCTCCGGCGGCGGGCCGCACGCGCTGGCCTGCGCGGCGTCCAACCTGCTCACCAACCGGGTCACCCGGGTCGCGGTGCTGGTCAGCCTCGCCCCCTCCGACGCCTCGGACCTGGACTGGTACGGCGGGATGACCAACTCCAACGTCGACGAGTACACCCAGGCGTCCAACGACCCACTGAGTCTGACCGGTACGTTGACCCGCCGCGCGGACACGATGCGCCGCGACCCGGAGAGCCTGGTCGATCTCCTGCGCCCCGGGCTCACCCCGGCCGACCGCAAGGTGGTCGAGGACGTCGCGATGCGCCGGTTGCTGGCGCAGAGCTACGCCGAGGCGGTCCGCCGGGGCGCCGACGGCTGGATCGACGACGCGCTGGCGCTGCGCAAGGACTGGGGCTTCGACCTCTCCTCGATCAAGGTACCGGTCCGGCTCTGGCACGGCGCCGAGGACACGTTCTCCCCGGTGGCGCACGCCCGTTGGCTCGCCTCGCGGATACCGAGCGCCGAGGTACAGGTCCAGCAGGGGGCCGGACACTTCGGCGCCATGGAGATCCTGCCGCAGATCCTGGCCTGGCTGACCGCGCCCCAGGACGCCCTGGTGGCCGCGCCGGGCACCGCCCCGGCCTGACCGGCACGCGCCCAGCCCGACCGGCGGGAGTCCGGCCCGACCGGGACCGCGCCGGCCGGACCGGCGGGAGCCCGGTCAGAACGGGTGCGGGTCGAGCACCCGGTCCAGCAGCCGCCGCTCCTGCAGCGTCTGCACGTCGGGGTGGCTGGCGCCGAGCACCGAGGCCAGCTCGCGTACATCCACCGACGACTCGTCCACGGCGTACCCGCGGTTGCCGAGCCGGAGTCGGATCAGCGCCAGGTTGGCCCCGCAGCGCAGGGTGTCCGGGTGGTGCGCGCCGAGCGCCTTGCGCATCTGGCCGATCAGCCGCTCGGCGAGCTCCAGCGCGCCGCCGATGTCGTCGGCCTCGGCCCGGCAGACCGCCAGGTTCATCACCGAGGCGAGCAGGAACGGGTGCTCCGCGTGCAGCGCCTTGGCCAGTCCGTTCGAGGCCGCCGCGGCCGAGGCGAGGGCCCGCTGCCGGTCGCCCCGGGCCCGGGCCACCACCGCCAGGTTGCTCTCGCAGACCAGCGTGTGCGGGTGTTCCGGCCCGAGGAACTGCGTGTAGGACTTCTTGACCTCCCGCAGTTCGGCGTCGGCGGCGGGCGCGTCCCCGAGCGCCAGCAGCGTCGTCGCCCGGCTGAGCCGGCAGGACAGCGTCTCGGGGTGGTCCTCGCCGAAGTGCTGTCGCAGCGTCTCGTACGTCGAGCCGAGCAGGCGGGCCGCCTCGGTCACCTCGCCGGTGCTGCGCAACGACACGGCCAGATTGCCCTGGGCGCTCAGGGTGGCCGCCGCGTTCGGTCCGCGCAGGTTGCGCAGCCCGCTCACCACGTCCCGCAGCAGCGCGACCGAGCGCTCGTAGTCGCCGGCCTCGCGCAGGTCCCGGGCGAGCATGCTGGCCGACGAGTAGGTCCAGTAGTTGTCCCGGCCGAGCACGATCCGCCGCCGTTCCAGGGTCAGCTCGTCCAGCCGCCGCGCCTCGGCGAAGTTGCCGGTGAGCCGCCAGCTCGCGGCGAGATTGTTCTGCGCGGCAAGCGTACGGGGGTAGTCCTCGCCGAACTCCAGGGCCCACGCCGCGTGGGTGCCCTGGTCGCGCTCCAGCGCCTGGCCGTAGAAGCCCAGGGCCCGCAGGTCGGCGGCGAGCCCACCCGCGGTCATCAGCGTGTCGGTGTGGGATTCGCCGAGCAGTTGGCGCTGCTGCTCCAGGGTCGCCTCGTCCAGCGCGTGCGCCTCGTCGAACCTGCCCTGCTCGCGCAGGATGTTCGCGAGGTTGAACCGCAGCCGCAGCAGCGGGGTACGCAGCGGGTGGCTGTCGGCCTCCGGGCCGGACCCGATCCGCTCCGACCAGACCTGGTCGATCCGGCGGGCCAGTTCGCCACCCTGTACGAGACCGCCGCGCAGCCAGACGTAGCGGACCCGGTCGACGAGCAGCTCCCAGAGCGCCGGGTCGTCCGATTCGAGCGCCTCACGCTGGGCGCGCTCGGTGACCTCCAGGTGCGGCCAGAGCATCTGGTACCGGGGCCAGCCGTCCGCGTCGTCGACGTCGGCCTCGGGGCGCGCCGCCGCGAGCGCGCTCAGCACCTGCTGGCGGGTGGTGCTCAGCTCGTCCGGCGCCATCCGGCCCCGGACCACGCCCTGGAGCAGTCGGTGCACCCGGATCTGCTGGGCCCGCGTGTCGAGCTTGAGCAGCGCCAGGCGGTTGATCTGCTGGATCAGCTTCGCCGCGCCCCACCGGCTCGGTACCGAGGGGTCGTAGTCGCGCAGCAGCTGACCGATGCTCCTGCTGTTGAGCAGGTCGAGCGCGATCTCCGGGGCGAGCACCGAGCAGAGCTCCAGCAGCCGGTACGCGGCCGGCGACTCCTCCCGCAGCCGGTTCAGCGACAGGTCCCAGTTGGACTCCAGCGACGCGTCGCCCTCGGCGATCTGCTCCAGGTAGGCGCCGACCGTGGTGCCGCTGGCGGCGAGCAGCGCGCCGCCGACCGCCAGGGCGATCGGCAGGTCGCCCAGCGCCTCGGCGACCCGGTCGGCGTCGTCGTCGGGGATGCCCGGTACCCGCCGCCGCAGGTGCTCGATGCTCTCCCGGCGGTGAAAGACGTCCACCGGCAGCGAGGTGGCGCTGTCGCCCCAGGTCTGGTTCCGGGAGGTGACCAGCACGTGGCCACGCACCCCCTGCGGCAGGAAGTTCTTGATCTCCTCGAACTCCTCGGCGTTGTCGAAGACCAGCAGCCAGCGCGGGTATGCCTCGCCCTTGCCCAGCGTGTCGAGCACCGCCCGCACCATGGCGGGCAGGTTCGCCTGCTCCGGCAGGCCCATCCGCTTGCCGAGGTCGCCGAGGGCGGTGTCGATGAAGAGCGCCGGGTCCGCGCCGACCCACCAGATCAGGTCGTACGCGCCGCGGAAGCGGTGCACGTACTCCAGCGCGATCTGGGTCTTGCCGACCCCGCCGAGGCCGTGCAGCACCACCAGCGGCGAGCCGCCGCTCTGGGTGAGCCGGAGCACCCGGCGCAGTTCGCGCAGGTCGTACTCCCGGCCGGTGAACTGCACGTTCGCCACCGGGGCGTTGATCAGCTCGGGGCCGGTGCCGGGGAACCGGGCGCCCCGGCCGGTCGACGGGTCCTCGGCGGGCAACCCGTCCCGCCCGATCAGCTGCAACAGCCGGTTGGCCGCCTCGACGGCGGAGAGCCCGTCGAGGAAGACCGACGAGTCGGACTGGAACTCCGCGAGCGGCCGCACGTCGTCCACGTACACCGCGAGCGGGGCGTCCGAGCCCGGCGGCTCCGGCGGGGCCAGGCTGTCCGGCGGGCTCTCCGCGTACGCTGACGAGACGATCGTGAGCGTCCGCGTCGGCAACGCCTCACGGGCCGGCGCCGTCTCCTCGGTCTCCCAGGAGTCGATCACCCTGATCCCGGCCGGCGCGAGGACCCGCTCGATCCACTCCGCCCAGACCTGGTCCCGGAGCACGTACCGCAGCACGATCTCCTCGTTGGGGACGAACTGCTTGCGCTCGAACCGGGACCGCCAGCGGGTCCGCACCGCCTCGTCCATCGCCGGCAGCGAGGTCACGGCCCCCTCGGTGATGGCCGAGGTGAGGTTCTCGTACGCCGACAGCAGCGAGCCCTTGGCGTTGGGCCGGTCCCCGAAGGTCGCCAGCGTCTCCTCGTACGCGTAGTAGGCGTGGTACGGGACCTCCACGTCGGACCAGTACCGCTGCCGCTGCTGCTCGTCCAGCCCCGAGGGCAGGTTGGCGAACCGGTGCATCGCGAGCGAGCGCCCGGCGTCGGCCTTGTCCTTCTCCGCGAGGTCGACCCGCATCGGCACCGGCAGTACGCGGATCTTGCGGGTCGCGTACGTCCCGGCGACCTCCCGCGCCACCATCGCCGCGCCGTCGATGCCCTGCTCGCTGAAGGTGAAGCAGTCGACCAGGACGTCCGGCAGGTGGATGGTGCAGATGTTGGCGACGTCGCTCAGCCCGGTCCGGCTGTCGATCAACGCGTAGTCGTAGTTGTGCTTCATGTCCGCGCGCAGCGCGTCGAAGAGGGACGCCCCGCCGAGCCGGTCGTAGAAGACGTCCCAGTCCAGCCCGCTCACGCCCGCGGCGTAATCCTGGTTCTGCCGCCCGGCCGAGAGGAAGTCGAGGCTGCCGCCGCCCGGGAAGGTGTACTTCAGGGAAAAGGCGAAGCGCTCCACCCGGGCGAATTCGGCCTCCCACCCCTCGGGGCGGGATTTGTTCTTGGTCGTCTCCGCCTCGAACGCGCGGATCATGTCGATGATCCCGCCGGTGCCGCGCAGCACGCTCGGGTCCAGGAACGGATGGAAGAACCGGTGCAAGCCGGGCGACTCCAGGTCCCAGTCCGCGACGAGCACCCGTTTCCCGCTCTCGGCGAGAATCCAGGCGACATTCGCCAACGCCATGGTCCGGCCGGTGCCGCCCTTGAACGAGTAGAACGTGACCACCTGGCCGTTACGATTCTCAGTCATCGGTTCTCTTCCGGGCCTGCGAACCATCCGACAGTTCGGTGCCGCCCAGGCGCGGGCGCCGCGTCCGTGGTTGGTCTGGGGGGAAAACGGGGGCGTTCTTCAGGTACTGGCGCCGGGCCTCGGTGACCAGCCCCGGCATGACCTGCACGAAATCCTGCAAATTGCGTACCTGCATCGTGCGCGGTCGACCGGATGCGGCAAGCATATCGGTCACGCGCTTGGCCAGCCGCGCCCCCCGCTCGGCGTTACGCGGATCCCGCGCATCGGTGACGATCAACGGAATCGCCCATTGTGGAAGTCTTTTCAGCACAGCGGCCAGGTCGTGCTCCCCCGCCGTGCCGGCGATGATCCAGGGGTCGACGAGGATGACCGCCGGCCGCCGGGCCAGCACGTCGCCGACCTCGGAGAAGCCGGTGACGTAGGTGGCCAGGCCGAGCCGTTCGGCCGTACTCGCGACGTAGCTGGCGGCCGGCAGCGCCTGGCCGGCCCCGAACGGGCGCCAGTGTTCGCTGCGCTCGGCGTAGACCGTCGGGTCGTGCGGTGCCGCCTCGTCGGCCCGGGTCGGGGCCGCCACCACCACCACGAACTCGGCGTCCAGCCGCGAGATCTCCGACACCCCGTCGAGCGGGGGCACCGAGGAGGGCGGCAGCGGGTACCGGTGCGCGACCTCCGTGATCTCCGCGGCGATCCGGCCGAGGATCTCCCGGTACTGGCTGCGGTACGAGGAGAGCATGCAGAGCGCCCGCAGCCCGTTCTCGCCGTACGCGGGAACGTCGCTGGCGAGTTCCAGCGCCTCCCGGGTCTCGGCGGTCTGGTCCCAGGAGGGCAGCGGGATCCAGAGGACCGGGGCGATGTGCCGGTACTTCTGCTCGGCCGGGGACGCCTTCAACCGCCGCCGGAACGACTCCAGCTCCCCCAGCGGCCAGGAGTTGCTGAAGTAGCCGGGCGAGTAGAGCGGTACGAAGACCTGCGCCGCGCCGAGCGCCTCGGCGAGCGCGGCCTTCCAGTCGGCGCCCATCGGCAGCCGGCCGTCGAAGAAGCCGACCGGCAGCTCCTCGGTGAGACCGATCCGGCCCCGGATCTCGGCCGAGAGGTCGTCGAAGAAGACCTTCACCCACTTGTCCGGATCCAGCCGCGGATCCTCCACCATCGGGGCCGAGTGGGCATAGCTGAGGAAGAAGTAGGTCGCCTCGCCGGTCCGCGCCGGGGTGGCGGCCGTGGCGCCGATGCTGTTCACAGGCCCTCCCGGGGGAACTTCCGGGCCAGTCCGGAGGTGTCGGTCAGCACCCGCGGCTCGACCCAGTGCGACCGGGAGAGCTGGACGATGCGTTGGGCGAGCTTCCACACGATCACGCCGTGGGTCACCTCCTGGCGCATCGAGAGCAGCCCGTACAGCCCTTCCTGCTGGTACTGCGGGACGATCGAGTCGTCCGGCGTACCCTCCGGGGAGAAGCGTTGGATCAGCCCGGTGCTGTCCGGCAGCGGCGCGGAGTCCATCGGCGACCAGCTCACCGGCAGGATGCAGCTCTCGCGGTCGGAGGAGTTCTCGTCCCGCTTGTGCACCTTGCGGCTGGCGAACGCGTCCCACTCCATCGCGCACCACTCGCTGTCCAGATAGGCCGGCGAGAGCAGGGCCACGAAGACCTGGCAGGTGCCGACCGCCTCCAACAGTTCGGCGTTCCACCGCTCGCCGCCGCGCATGGTGCGGTCCATGAAACCGGGATCGGCGCCGGTGGGGCGGCTGACGAGATGGTTCACGTGGACCGACAACTCCGCGAAGAGTTCGAGCACGTTGGCGTTGGGGTCGCGCGGGCCGACCGTGGACCGCCGGGGTGGTTTGACCACGGCGTAGCTGAGGAAGAACAGGGGGGCGAGGGGGTCCACCTGCACCCGGTCATCCGGCACCGACCACCCTCCCCGCCATCGACTGACCTCGCTTCCCAGGTTAGGCGTACCCGCGCCAGCCCGACCATGGCGTTCAGGACCGGTCGGCCTCGCCCGGCCGGTCAGACCGTTCCCCGCGATCGGCCCAGGCCGCCACCGTCTCGCCCATCCGCCGGACGAAACGCTCCCCGTCGCCGGTGAGCCCACCGGTGGCGAGCAGCGCCTCGACGGCGCCCGCCGTCCAGTCCCGGTACATCCGGAACCGCTCGGCCGCCACGTCGCCCGGCCGGGCCCGCCAGATCTCCGCGATGGCGAGATGGGCGTACGTGCCCTGGAGCACCCCCTCCACCGGGCGCGGATCGGGCCGCCAGGGCACGACCAGGCGGACCCGCTCGGTCGGGTCCACGAGATCACAGAGGTCGAGCACCGCGCCGAGCTTGACGTGCTGGAACTCGTGCACCAGCAGCACGGCCAGCTCCTCGGCCGGGGCGAGGACGGTACCGACCGCGCCGAAGGCGTGCCGGGACGTACCGCTGTGCAGCCGCCCGTGCGGGTCGTCGGCCAGCGGGGTCACCGCGCGCAGCCCGACCCGCAGGCCGGGCAGGTGGCCGGGGACGTCCCGCCGGACGAGGGCCGCCGCGGCGGCGAGGTGCCGCCGCCAGGTCGCCGCCCGCTCGGGGGTGAGCCGGGCGGTGGCCGGCCGGTCGTAGCAGTCGCGGTACGGGTCGAGGTCCTCCACGAGCAGCCGCCAGGACTCCGCCTCGACGAACCGGGCCGGCTGCCAGCCGGGCGGGGTCGGACCCGAGCCGTCGAGCGGCACCCGTACCGTGCGGTCCCCCGCCTGGGCCACGAAGCCGGCGGCGTCGACCGCCAGCCGGACCGTACCGCCGCCGGCCGGCTGGTCCAGCGCGAGCGCGCCGAGCCCCGGCAGCCACAGCAGCCCGGACCGGGCCGGCACCTCGACGTCGGTGCTCACCCCGGCCTGGATCGCGGCGGCCGCGGCCAGCGCCGCGAGGTGCGCCGGGTCGGTGGCCGCCGCGGTACGCGGGTCGAGGCGGCCCTGGACCCAGCCCCGGGCGTACGGGTGGGCGAGCACGGCGTCGACGGCCTCGGGCGCCGCGCCGTCCAGCTGGCCGAGCAGCTCCCAGGCGCGGGCCGGCACGGCGCCGGTCAGCCCGCCGGCGGCCTCGGCCAGCAGCGCCCGGACGATGGCGAGTTGGGAGGCGGCCAGAGAGCCGACGGTGGCGGCCGAGCCGGGGCCGGAGCCGAGGTCGTCGAGGAGCGCGGCGCGGACCTGCCCCTGCGGGAGCAGGTCGACGGCGCCCGCGGCCGGCTCGGCGCCGGTCCCGACGGCCGGTACGGCGGGCGGCGGGTCCAGGTTCATCGACCGGATCAGCTCCTTGAGGTCGGCGCAGTAGGCGGACGGGTTGTCGAAGCCGGTGCCGTCGCGGTAGCGGTGGGCCCGCAGGCCGCCGCCGCACTGCCGGACCACCGGGCACTGCCGGCAGGTCTGGCAGAGCTCGGCCAGGCCGGTGCTCCGGACGGCGACCTCCGGGTGTCCGGCGACCTCGTCGACGGCGTGGGCGAAGACGTCGAGGCCCGTGCCGGCCGCCCCGTCGTAGGTGGTCTTCATCGAGTCGGCCAGCTCCCAGGCCCCGTCCGTCTCGATCACGACGAGGTCGGCCGGGTCGAGCCCGACCGCCTCGGTGCCGCTCGGACCACCGGCGGCGGTGGAGATCAAAGAGTCGAAGAGCCGGATCGGTACCGGCCGGCCGTCGGCGAGCCAGCGCCGGTAGATGCGGTACAGCCAGTCCGCGTACGGCGTGGCCGCCCCGTCCGGGCGGTACGGCGGCTGGTTCCAGGTGGCGTGCGGCAGCAGCAGGTCGATCCGGGGCGGCTCCTCGGCGAGCAGCGCCTCGTAGACCCGGATCGGGTCGTTGCGTACGTCGATGGTGCAGAGCAGGCCGGCGTAGCTCCGGCGGTACTCGGGCCGGCGCAGCAGCGCCAGCGCGCGGCGTACCTGGGCGTGGCTGCCCGTACCGTCGGCGAAGCGCCGGTGCCGGTCGTTCGCCTCGGCGTCGCCGTCGAGCGAGATGCCGACGCGCACGCCGTACTCGGCGAGGAGTTCGCAGAGCGCCGGGGTGAGCAGGACGCCGTTGGACTGCATCCGCAGGTCCAGCTCGGCGACCGGGGCGATCGTGGCGGTCAGCTGCGCGAGCAGGGCGCGCAGCCGGACCGGCCCGAGCAGCAGCGGCTCGCCGCCGTGCAGCACGACGCGGACCCGGCGCAGCCGGTGCGCCCGGGCGTGCTCGGCGATCCGGGCGGCGGCGGCGCGTACCGTCTCCCGGTCGATCGCCCTCGGTCGCCCACGCCAGCTCTGGTCGGCGTGCCGGTAGACGTAACAGTGGTCGCACGCCAGGTCGCACCGGCTGTGCACCTTGAGGACGTACTGGGTGAGCGGGCGCGACCGCACGGGCGGTGCGCCTCGTGCGGTCGACACCGGAGCGACGTCAGATCGAGGAGTTGAAGGTGGCGACGTCCACGGTCGCCGTGCTGGTGCCGCGCTGGACGATCCGGTCGACGACGGGACGCACCTGGGCGGCGGAGAGTTGGTGCAGCGGAGTGCGCCGGATGGCGAACAGGTCGGCCGGCGGCTGCTTGGTCTGAGCGGTTACGACATGATCCACGGCGATTCCCCCAAGGACGGTGCGCGCGGACGGATCGGGAACTGGCGGCGGCGGAAACCTCGCCTGGTTCGTAGCATAGAGGCCGGTCGAGGTCATGTCACCGGTGCCGAACGCATCCCATCCGCATGGAAATGCCATTTCACCGCGCGTTCGCCGACCCGTCGGGGCGGACGTCCCCATTCGCGCCGATCGGTGCGAACCGAACCGGACCGATACGCGAATGAATTTGCCGACTTCGATCTACTGCACTACGCCCCGGTCGCCCGCGTCGCGTGCCTCGATCGTCCGGTCGTACCGCTTCCGGGCCCGGTCCAGCTCCACCACGTGCCGCTCGGCCCAGTCCGTGACCGCCTCGATGACCGGCAGGAGACTCCGGCCGAGCGGCGTGAGCCGGTATTCCACCCGAACCGGAACCGACCCGGTGACCGACCGGGAGAGCAGCCCGTCGCGTTCCAGGCCCCGCAGGGTCTGGGTGAGCATTTTCTGGCTGGCCCCGGCGAGCGCACGGGAAAGCTCACCGGAGCGCAGCGGCCCCGAGGCCAATTCCCGCAGCACGAGACCCACCCATTTGTCGCCCATCCGATCCAGCATCCGCAAAGTGGGGCACAGCGCCATGCGCCGCAGGTGCTCGGCCCGCGCCTGCTCGCGCCGCTGGGCGGCGGTCCGGGTGGTCATCGGCGTACCTCCGCGTGCGTTGGGCACCCCAAGGTGCGTACTGCCCCGATCGCGCGCGCCGACCTTAGCTTCGCCGGAGGTGACGCCGCCATCCGGCCGCCACGGACCAGCGAAGGGAAGAACATGCGCACGATCGGGATCCTGGGTACCGGCAACGTCGGCCGGGTGCTCGCCACCGGACTGGCCGCCTCGGGGCGTACCGTCGCCGTCGGCTCGCGAACCCCCGAGCGCCCGCTCGCCTGGGTGGACGCCGCCCCGGGGCGGCGGATCCGGCTCACCGACCTGCCCGGCGCCGCCGCCGCGGACGTGGTCGTCAACGCGCTGCCGGGTCACGTCGCCGTACGGAGCCTGGGCGAGCTGCGCGGCGCGCTGGCCGGGAAGGTCCTCGTCGACGTGGCGAACGCCGTCGAGCACGGCCCGGACGGGTTCGCCAGCGCGCTGCTGTACCCCGGCGGCAGCCTCGCCGAGGCGATCCAGCGGGAGCTGCCCGACATCCGGGTGGTCAAGACGCTCAACACGATGGGGCCGGCGGAGCTGATGGCCGCCCCCGCCACCGCGTCGGCTCCCCCGTCGGCCTTCCTCTCGGCCGACGACTCCCGGGCCAGGGCCGTCGCCCGCGAACTGCTCGCCGATCTCGGCTGGCCGGCCGAGTGGATCGTCGACCTCGGCGGGCTGGCGACCGCGTGGTGGCCGGAGAGCTTCATCCTCATGGTCCGCCCGCTGGTCGCGGCGCTCGGGCCGGTCCCGTTCGGCCTCGCCATCGCCAGGTGACCCGTGCCCGGCGGCGACTCCCCCGCGCCGGCGCGGGCGGTCAGGCGACGCCGGCGGGGCGGAACTGGACGCTGACCCGGGGGCCGACCGGCTTGGCGGTCTTCGGCACGGCGTGCTCCCAGGTGCGCTGGCAGGAGCCGCCCATCACGATCAGGTCGCCGTGGCCGAGCGGGAAGCGCAGGCTCGCGCCGCCGTCGCGCGGGCGGAGCAGCAGCGGCCGGGGCGACCCGAACGAGACGATGGCGACCATCGTGTCGACGCGGGACCCGCGCCCGATCGTGTCGCCGTGCCAGGCGACGCTGTCCCGGCCGTCGCGGTAGAGGCACATGCCGGCGGTGACGAACGGCTCGCCCAGTTCGTCGGCGTAGTGCTCGTTCAACCGCCGGCGGGCCTCGGTGAGCAGGTCGTGCGGCAGCGGCTCGTCCCGGCCGTACCAGCGCAGCAGGCGGGGCACGTCGACCCGGTTCTCGTACATGGTGCGGCGCTCGGCGCGCCAGTCGACCTCGGTCAGCAAAGTCGGCAGCACCAGGTCCGACCCGCGCACCCAGCCGGGCAGGTGGTCGACCCAGGCGCCACGGGTGAGCCGGTGCCGGCGGAGGCTACCGGCGAGCGGGCCGAGCGTCGCCTCCGGCGCCAGGTCCAGCATCGAGGGCTGGTAGACCGCGTGCGTCATACGGCCACCCTACGCCTGCTCGAACAGGCGTACTAACCCCCCTCCAGGGCGTTCTCCCCGGTCACGGCCGGTACGGGTCGCGCCCGGCCCGGACCGCGTCGAGCATCCGCCCGTGGTCGGCCCGCGCGGCCCGGTAGAGCCCGCCGCCGAAGCTCACCCGGGCCACCCCGAACTCCGCGAGCTGGGGCAGGCTCGGCGCGCCCGGCCGGAACAGCACGTTGACCGGCGCGCCGGCGTCCCGTACCAGCGCCCGGAGGTCGTCCGGCCCGGTGGCGCCGATCGGGTACACGCAGTCGGCCCCGGCCGCCGCGTACCGCCGGGCCCGCCGCACCGCCTCGGCCAGCCGCTCGGTCGGGTCGCCCGTACCGCCCGCGAGGTAGACGTCGACCCGGGCGTTGAGCACCAGGTCCACGCCGGCGTCGTCGGCGGCGGCCCGGACCGCGGCGAGGAAGTCGGCCTGCTCCTGCGGATCGACGAGTTCGCCGGTACGCGGGTCGCTGTCCTCCAGGTTGCAGCCGACCGCGCCGGTGGCGGCGAGCCGCTCGACCAGTTCCGTGGGCGCCATCCCGTACCCCCGCTCCAGGTCGGCGGTGACCGGCACGGCCACGGCGCGGGCGACGCGGGCCACCGCGGCCAGCATCTCGCCGGGCGGTGTCGCCTCGCCGTCGGCGTACCCCAGGGACTCCGCCACGGCGGCGCTGCTGGTGGCCACGGCCGGGAACCCCGCGGCCTCGACCGCCCGGGCCGTGCCGGCGTCCCAGGCGTTGGGCAGCACGAGCGGGTCGCCGGGACGGTGCAACGCCCGCAGGACCCCGGCTCGCCCGATGTCGCTCCGCACACTCATGCCCGCCACGCTAGGACCGCGATTGGCACGCCGTAAGGGCCAATCGGGGTCCGATGGCTCCGGCCAATCCCCCCGGCCGGGAGGTCTCCGCGCCGCGCCCGGACGGCGACGGGGGAGCTTCCGCGGGTGCCGGCGGACGGGACGCGGATCCTTCCGGGAACGCTTGGCACTCGGAGGGGGAGAGTGCTAAAAAGATAGGTGTCGCGCCCAGCCAGCGCGGTGCGGAAGACCACCGCCGCGCGGGCGCGGAAGGCAGTGCCACCGCCCGCCGGAGAGCCCGGCGGACGCGCGAGTAGGAGGTGGTCCACGTGGTACTGGCATTCGATCCGTTCCGTGAGTTCGACCGGCTCGCCGAGCAGATGCTCGCCGGCACGGGCTCGGTACGCGGCCCGCTGGCGATGCCGATGGACCTCTACCGGTCCGGCGACCACTACGTACTCCACTGCGACCTGCCCGGTGTCGATCCCGGGTCGGTGGAGATCAACGTCGAGGGCTCCGTGCTGACCATCACGGCCGAGCGCAGCGCTCGCCCGGACGACGTGCGGTGGCTGAGCCGGGAGCGGCGCACCGGCCGGTACCAGCGGAGGCTGTCGCTCGGTGACGGCGTCGACGCGACGCGCATCACGGCCACCCACTCCGACGGCGTGCTCACCGTGACGATCCCGGTGGCCGAACACGCCAAGCCGCGCCGCATCCCCGTCACCGTCGGCGGCTCCGGCCAGGTGCTCTCCGGCACCGCGTCCGAGACCCCGGCGCTGGAGCGGTCCGCGTCCTGACGGTGGCGGCGGCACGGGACCCGGCGCCGGTTTCGGTCATGGGCACGCCGCCCGGCCGGGTCCCGCCCGTCGCGGACGGTACCGACCATCTGCCAGATCATCTCTTGTGGGCGCCGGAGTCCTCTCCGGCGCCCACCGGCCTGATAGAGAGCCGATATCCGGGCACCGGGTTCTGCGTACAGCCCTACCACGTGAAGATCAATATGGCCCGATGCCGCTCCCTCCCGGCCCGAATCGGCCGAGCGCGTTGCGTCGCCCCCGCCCGCTAAGATCGCCCGTACCGCGCCCCGGCGGCTGGAGCAAGGGCGGTAGCAGCGCAAATGGAGGAGCCATGGCGGAAACGGCCGTGCCCGACGAGTCCGCGACCCTGCTCGCCGAGGAGACCCGGGCCCTGCTCGCCAGCCTGACCGGTCAGCGCCGGCACGTGCTCGGAATCCTGGAGGGGCTGCCCGACGAGGCGCTGCGCCGGCCGGCCCTCCCCTCGGGCTGGACGTGCCTGGGGCTGGTGCAGCACCTCGCGCTCGACGTGGAGCGCTTCTGGTTCCGCGCCGTCATCGCCGGCGAGCAGGTCGAGCTGAAATCCGGGGACGCCGCCTGGCAGGTCGCCGACGACGTACCGGCCGAGGCCGTCTTCGACCTGTACCGGGACGAGATCGACCGGGCCGACGAGATCATCAGGGCCGGTGACCTCGACGCCGGGCCGGCCTGGTGGCCCGAGGACATGTTCGGCGGACAGCGGGCCCAGAGCCTGCGGGAGACGATCCTGCACGTCATCACCGAGACCGCGTGCCATGCCGGACATCTCGACGCGGCCCGCGAGCTGACCGACGGCCGGACCTGGCTCGTCCTGACGGACTGAGGAGACCATGGGCAGCTGGGGCATCGGCAACTTCGACAACGACACCGCCGCCGACCACCTCTCCATCGTCACCGCTCGGCTCCTCGACGAGGTCACCGAGGCGATGGCGAGCGACCCCGACGAGATCGAGCCGGACGAGTACTGGGGTGTGGCCGTACCCTGCAACCTCGAACTGCTCTGCCTCCTCGCCGAGCAGCGCTGGGTCGGCGTGACGCTGCCCGACGCGGCGACGGTCGCCGAGTGGCGGCGGCGCTACCTGGCCGTCTGGGACGAGGCGGTCGAGGAGCTGATACCGAGCCCCGAGGCCCGGCAGCGGCGACGAGCCGTACTCGTCGAGACGTTCGAACGGCTCGCCGCCGCGGTCGCCGCGAGATAGTCCCGGCCGACGGCGCCCCGGGTCGTCAGCCGGGGCAGGTCCGCTCGTCAGTCGGGGCGGTCCCGGCCGTCGGTCGAAGCTGTTCCGGTCGTCACTCCTCCGTGGCGAACCGGAGCACCTCGGTGACGAAGAGATCTGCCTGTTCGATGTGCCCCATGTGCCCGCTCTCGGCCAGCACCACGAGGCGGGAGCCGGGGATTCCGTCGTGCAGCATGCGGGCCCAACGGGTACCGCAGATGAAGTCGTGTTCCCCCACCAGGATCAGCGTGGGCAGCGCCAGCGCGCCGAGCCGCTCCCGTACGTCGAACGGCGCCGGCTCCTCCCCGCGCATCGGGTCGATCCAGGCCCGGAGTCCGGCGAACGCCGGCGCCAGCTCGGCCTGGCGCGCCCAGTAGTCCGCGAAGTAGAGCGGCAGGATGCGCCGCAGCGCCTCCGTGTACGCCTCGTCGGTGTCGGCGGCCAGCGCCGCCTGGAACGCCACCGGCAGCTCGGCCGCCTCGGGCCGGTCCGGATGCCGCGCCGGATAGGCGGCCACGTTCGCCATCGCCGCCGCCCAGAACTCCTCGCCGGTGACCGGCGAGGTGTCGAAGAGGATCAGGCCGGCGAGGCGCCCGGGGTGCGTCAGGGCGTAGCGCTGCGCGACGAAGCCGCCGTGCGAGTGGCCGAGCAGGAACACCTCCGGCCGGCCGAGGTGCTCGATCACGCCGTGCAGGAACCGCACGTACGTGTCGAGCCGGTAGTCGCGGGGGTCGGCCAGCCGTCCGGAGGTACCGGTACCGACCGGCTCCAGGTACACCATCGTCAGGCGCTGCTCCAGGGCCGGCATGCGCAGGTACGGCCAGTCGATCCCCGGTCCCCCGGAGTGCGCCACGCAGACCGGGCCGGTCCCCGCGACGTGGTAAACCTGCCGCACCCCCTCGATCTCCAGTACATGGCGGCCCGGGGCGAGGGCGTCGGTGCCGGTGCCGGTGGTGCTGGTGGAACTCATGTGACGATCCCCTACGGTCGCGGCCTGGGTCAGGCCCGATTCGGTTGACACCACCGAGATGCCGCGACCCCCGGTCGAGTTCGATCGCCGCCCAAGATTTTTTCCAGCCGGGCCGCCACCGCCCGGGCCGGCTCAGCCAACGCCCGCTCGGCCCGGCGCAGGCGGCACCCGCTCGGCCCGGATCAGGCGACACCCGCGCGGGCCGGCTCAGGCGACGGTGAGCGCCGGACGCGGGTGGAAGAGCCGCAGCTGCTGGACCCGGCCCGCGTGCAGGCGGTGCAGCCAGAGCACGGCGGGCGGGCAGTGCTCCGGGTCGTCCGGCGGGCTGATCAGGTCGGCCTCCCAGATCATCACGTCCCCGCTGGCCACCACATTGGTGATGCGCTGCCGCACGCCGTGGCTCAGGTCACGCTCCATGCCGAGGACCGCGAAGTCCTGGCCGCCGCGCTCGCCGCCGGGCCCGATCATCTCCGCGTCCGGCGCCCAGGTTTCGCGTACGACGGCCGCGAACTCGCCCCGTCGGGCGGCCGCCAGCGTCTCCTCGGCCTCCCGGCGGCGCTCGGCGTTGTGGGCGACGGCGTCGTCGTGGGCGGCGCTCGCGCTCTCCATCAGAGCGGCGGCGAGCTTGCTCCGGGCCTGGTTGAGCCGGCTGCGGACGGTACCGACCGGGACGCCGAGCAGCGCGGCGATCTGGTCGTACGACGACACGTCGCTGAAGTAGCGCAGCAGGGCGACCAGCCGCAGCGGCTCGGTGAGCCCGCCGAGCGCGTGCCAGATCCAGTCCCGCAGCGAGCGCCGGTCCAGCAGCTCCTCCGGGGTGGGCTCGGCCGAGGGCAACACCAGCCCCTCCACGTCGCCCAGGACCACCGGTCGGGCCGCCCGCAGCCGCATCCGGCAGCCGTTGCGGACGATCGCCCGCAGCCACGGACCCACGGCCGCCGGATCGCGCAGCTCCTCGATCCGGCGCATCGCCATTAGCATCGCGTCCTGGACGGCGTCCTCGGCGTCGGCGCCGTACCCGAGCAGGCTCACCGCGACGGCCTGCATGCCGGCGGCGTGCCGGGACAGCAGCACGCCGAGCGCCGTGCCGTCACCCGACCGGGCGGCACGTACCAGTTCGACGTCCGGCACCCCGTCCGCGGCCATCCCGTACCCCTTCCCCCGTCTCGCGCCGCCTGCCCGCACCGCGCTACGGCGGAGTTCGCCGCTGCCGGCGGAGCGCACCGGGCCCGTGTTCCCCGATTGTCCCGGTCCGTGCCGGGTCGACGGAGATCGGCCCGCGGCGACGGGACCGAGGACACGCCGACCAGGCCCGGCCGGCGATGCCGGCGACCGGGACACGCCGACCAGGCCGGCGGCGCCGCCGGGGTCGGTACCCGGGCGAGGGTCGGTACCGCAGGGCCGGAAGCTCAGCGGCCCGACGCGGTCTCCGTGGGCGCGGTGGTCCGGGCCGGTGACGAGGTCGCGGCCGGGTCGGTGGCGCTCTCACCCGGCTCGGGATCGCCGGGCGCGGAAGCCGTCGGGACCGGGCTCGTCGGGACCGGGCTCGTCGGGGCGGGGCCGCTCGGCGCCGGACCGCTGGGAGTGGGACCGCTCGGCCAGGAGTGCGTCGGGCTCGGGTCGGGCGAAGGGCTCCCGGAGGGAGTGGGACTGCCCGACGGGCCGGGGCTACCGGCGGGGGTCGTCGGGCCGCCCGAGGGGCGAGGTGTGCCGGTGTGGGCGGACGGGGACGTCGTCGGAGCCGCCGGCCCGGTGGCCTGCGGCGTAGTGGTCTGCGGCGCGGTGGTCTGCGGCGCCGAACCGCCGGCCGCCGTCGCGGGAGCGCCGCCGGGCACGGGTACCGCGGGCGGCAGCGCGGGATCGGGCGTGCCGGTTACCGCCAGCGGCGTGCCGGAGTCGGCCGGGCGGGGATCGGCCGTGGCCGGCGCGCCGGGCGTGGCCTGCCCGGTCGCGGTCCCGCCGCCGGTCGGGCCGGCCGACGCCCGCGCCTCGGTACGGGGCGCGGCCGAGGTCGGGGCGGTCTCCTCGCTGCCGGTCAGCACCAGGCCCAGCCCGGTACCGCCGACGATGGCGGCGGCGAGCAGACCGACGGCGGCGCGGTTCACGGGTGGGCGGGGGCGGCGGTGGGCGGGCACGGGTGGCTCCCTGGGACTCGGTGCGAAGCGCCGGGCAACGGTCCGGGCGACCGTCCGGCGGAGCGGGCGGCGGCACGCCACTTCGCGGCGGTACCGGCGCGACAAGCGACAGCATGGACCCTGCCCGCCGGGGCGACGCGCGGGCAACGACCGCGGGCACACTGGTGGGCCATGTCACACCCAATCAGCAGGAAGAATGCGATGACCTCATGAGCCGGACATGACCGACTTACGGCAGTCACTCCCGGAGTGCCGACTTCCGCCGTGCCCGTCGCCTCAGCCTCCGGGCTCTCCGGTCAGGACACGGCCTAGCCTGGGCCGGTGGCGGATGTGATCGAGGGCGAGTCGTTCCGGAACGAGGACTGGTACGGCGAGGAGATGGTCGAACGCGCCTACCAGAGGTGCACGTTCCACGGCATCGATCTCACCGAGTCGCTGACCCGGGGCGCCGTCTTCACCGAGTGCACCTTCGGCAACGTACGCTTCAACGCCTCCCGGCACACCGACTCGGCGTTCCTGCGCTGCACCTTCCAGCGCAGCAACTTCTTCGAGGCCGAGTTCACCGGCTGCAAGCTCGTGGGCAGCACCTTCGCCGAGTGCACGCTGCGCCCGCTGCGGATCACCGGCGGCGACTGGTCGTTCGTCGGCCTGCCCGGCGCCGACCTGCACGGCGTCACCATCGACGGGGTACGGATGCGCGAGGTGGACCTGACCGGCGCCAACCTCGCGGGCGCCGCCGTCACCGGTACGGATCTCTCCGGCGCCCAGCTGCACGGCGTGAACGTCGAGCGCTGCGACCTGCGCCGCAGCGACCTCAGCGCGCTCGACCCGACGACCAGCCGGGGGCTGCGCGACGCGCTCATCGTCCCCGAGCAGGCCGTGGTGATCGCCCAGGCGCTCGGCTTCCGGATCGGCTGACCGCCCGCCGGCGACGCCGCGTCCGGCGGCAGCGCCCGGGCGGGCACGACGCGGGCGGGCAGCCGGGCGGGCACGACGCGGGCATCGCGCAGGTTCACAGAATGAGTGGCTATCGCCGGACGGATAGCGACTCATTCTGTGAATCTGTCGTGTTCGCCGTCGCGCGCCGCCCGCGTGACCGGATCGGTCCGCCCCCGGGCGGGATGATGCCTTCCGGCGGTTCGCCCGTGGGGCGCAGGCTAGGGCCATGAGCAGCGCACTTATCGTGATCGACGTGCAGGAGTCGTTCCACCGCCGGGAACTCTGGTCGGCCAACTCGAATCCCGACCTGGTCGATCAGGTCAACCGCCTGGTCGGTGCCGCCCGGGCCGCGGACGACCTGGTGGTCTGGGTCCTGCACAGCGAGCCGGGCAGCGGCGGCCCGTTCGACCCGGCGCACGGCGGCGTCCGGCTGATGGACGGGCTCCAGGCACACGAGGGTGAGCCGACGCTGACCAAGACGTCGCACAACGCGTTCACCACCACGAACCTCCAGCAGCTGCTCACCGTACGGGGGATCCGCCGGCTGGCCGTCTGCGGCATCCGTACCGAGCAGTGCTGCGAGACCACCGCCCGGATCGCCTCCGACCTGGGCTTCGAGGTCGACTTCGTGACCGACGCGACCGCCACGAACCCGATCCCGCACCGGGACGCGCCGGCGGACCGTACGGTCGCCGAGATCCTCGCCGACCCACGCACCCTCGGCACCGACGAGATCATCGCCCGGACCGAGTACGCCCTGGCCGGGCGCTTCGCCACCATCCGTACCGTCGCCGAACTGACCGGCGTGCCGGCCGGGGTGGGAGGCTGACCGGACCGTGCCGCACGTGGTCTTCCTGCTCGTCCCGCAGCTGCACCTGCTGGACCTGGCCGGTCCCGCCCAGGTCTTCTCGACCGCGGCCGACTTCGGCCACGACTACCGGCTGCACTACGTGGGCGAGCGGGAGGAGGTGCCGACGGCGCAGGGTCTGCCGGTACGCGCCGGGCTGGCCTGGCCGGAACTAGGCCCGGACGACCTGGTGCTCGTACCCGGGTGGCGGTCGCCCACGCTCGGTGACCCCCGGATCGGCGCCGATAGCCGGCGGCGGCTGGCGGCCCACCACGCGGCCGGCGGTACCGTCGCCAGCGTCTGTAGCGGCGCCCACGCCCTGGGCAGCGCCGGACTGCTCGACGGGCGGCGCTGCACCACCCACCACGACCTGCAGGAGGAGCTGGCGCGCCGCTACCCGGCGGCCACGGTGGTACGGGACGTGCTCTACGTGGTCGACGACCGGGTCGTCACCTCGGCCGGCATCGCCAGCGGCATCGACCTCGCGCTGCACCTGGTGGCGACCCGGCACGGTCCGGCCACCGCCGCCCGGATCGCCCGCGAGATGGTGGTGTACGCCCGGCGCAACGGCCACGAGCGGCAGGCGAGCGTGCTGCTGCGCTACCGCGCGCACCTCGCCGAGGTGGTGCACCGGGCGCAGGACCTGATCGACGCCCGCTTCACCGACCGGCTCCCCTTGGCCGAGCTGGCCTCGGCCTGCCGGGTCAGCGAGCGGACCCTGACCCGGCAGTTCGGCCAGGCGACCGGGATGAGCCCGCTGCGCTACCAGCACCTGCTCCGGCTGGAACGCGCCGAGCACCTGATCGGGCACGGCGCGACGGTCGAGTCCGCCGCGCGGGCGGTCGGGTTCGAGGACGCGCGCATGCTCCGCCGGCTGCGCGCCCGCACCGCGGGCTAGCGGGACGGACCTGGTCAGCGGCGATCCCGCGCGGACGACTGATTCACCGCTCAGGGACGGACGCGTCCCGGGTCGTCCTCAGCGCCTGCCACGGTCCACCAGGAACAGGATCAGACCGGTGACGCTCAGGACCAGGCCGCAGCACATTCCACTGAGGCCGACCGCCAGATTTCCGTACCCCAAGGAGGAGACGGGATAGTCCGCCCCCGAGACGTAGAACGTGACGAGCCAGGCGACGCCCGCGGCGCACGGGCAGAGCAGGCCGACGACCATCAGCACGATGCCCGTCACGGCGAGCGGGCCGCGCCGCCGTCGGGCCGCCTGAGATGGATCTCCTCCCGCCCCGATCCCGCCGCCTACCTCCATCGCGACGATCCGACGGACCTCCTCTTCGGAGATGCCGAAGCGCCGTCCGATCTGCCCGACGTCCTCGCCCGCCCCATAGGCGGCGATGACCTGCTCGTCACGATCCGCAGACATGAGGAAGAACGTACTTCTCGATCTTCGCCGAGGTGTCCCTCTGTCATCTAGCTGACGCGGAATTGGGCAACCGGGGTCACGGACGGGCCGCTTTCCCGGTACCCGACTCCGCCTCGCCCACCCGCCCGCCGTGCCGCCGGCCCGGCACCCGAAACCGGGGCGCACCCGGGCCGAGCAGCGTCGCCGAGAGGAGCTGCCGCAGTACGACGATCGCGGCGGCGCCGGCCAGCGCCGGCCAGTCCCGCGCGCCGGCGAGCCGGATCAGCCCCGCCGCGGTCAGCAGGTCCAGCAGGATGCGGATCGCGGCGCGCCAGGAGCCGGTGGCCACCAGGACGATGCCGGCGGCGGCCAGGCCGGCGGCGGTGAGGAGCGTGGCGAGCGCGTTCACGGCTCGCCGGCCGGACCGGCCCCACCGGCCCGGCCGCCACCGCCCGACCCGGCCTCCGCCGCGCCGGACGAGGGGCCCACTCCGGCCGCCGTCGGGCCCGACGACCGGTCCGCCCCGGCGTCCGCCGCGCTGGAGCGCGGGTCCGACCCGGCCGCGTCGACCTGCCGCTGTTCCTGGGTGATCTCCCGCCGGAGGAAGTAGTTCAGCGCGGTACGGATGGTGGCGATCGCGGCGAGCTGCCCGATCTGCTGGAAGCTCGGCGAGACGGCGGTACGCAGGATGTCGGCGGCGAGCTGGAACTCCAGCCCGAGAGTGAGGAAGCGGCCCAGCGCGAGCCGGATGTGCGTGAAGACGGCGCTGTGCCGGTGCCGGACCCCCTCCGTCACGAAGCGGATCACCGCCCAGGCGGCGCCGATGAAGATCACTCCGGCTCCGGCCGCCTCGACGATGGTGACCAGCACCTCGACGACCCGGCGCAGGAGGTCCTCGCCCACCACCGCACCCCCTACCCCGCCCGGCGCCGACCGGCATCGCAGGCACGATATCCCGGCGAATCGACTTCACGGCGGCACCCGGGGGATTACCTTCCGTTACATGGCTCGTTCGCGTTCGGCCGCCGCCCTGGTGAGCGCGCTGCTGGCGGTGTCGCCGCTGCTGACCGGGGGGACCACGCCCCTGGCCGCGCCGGCCGGGGTGGCCGCGCTCGTACCGCACCCGGGACAGGTCGCCGTGGCCGCCCGCGCCCCGCACCGGCCGTGTCCCGAACCGTCACCGGCGGTGCCTCGCCCGTCGCACCCGGCCCGGCCGACCCCCGACGCCACGCAGGGCGCGGTCGGCGGGCCGGCCCTCGCCACGGCGGGGCTCGCCACCGCTCCCGGCACCCCGACGCCACCGCCGGTCACCGCGACCTCCTGGGTGGTGGCCGACCTGAACACCGGCGCGGTGCTGGGCGCCTGCGGCCCGCACGAGTACGGCGTGCCGGCGAGCGTACAGAAACTGCTGCTCGCGGCGGCGTTCATGCCCGACCTGAAGCCGGAGCAGAAGGTACGGGTCACCGCCGGGGACCTCGACTTCGAGCCGGGCAGCTCGGCCATGGGGCTGGTGCTCGACGGCGAGTACACGGTCGAGACCCTCTGGCTCGGGCTGCTGCTGAACTCCGGCAACGACGCGGCGAACACGCTCGCCCGGCTCGGCGGCGGCCCGGACGGGCTGGCCGGCGGGCTGCGGGAGATGAACGCGGAGGCGCGCCGGCTGGGCGCGTACCAGACGCACGCCGCCACCCCGTCCGGCCTGGACGGCCCGGGCCAGTACACCAGCGCGTACGACCTGGCCCTGATCGCGCGGGCCTGCTTCGCCCGGGAGGACTTCCGCCGCTACGCCTCCACCCGGGAGGCGCAGGTGCCGGCGCAGCCGCCGGCCCACGCGCGCGGCTTCGCGATGTTCAACGACAACCAGCTGCTCTTCAAGTACCCGGGCGCGCTGGGCGGCAAGACCGGCTACACCGACCTGGCCCGGCACAGCTTCGTGGGGGCCGCGGAGCGCGACGGCCGGCGGCTGCTGGTGACGCTGCTCGGCGCCGAGAACCAGCCGCAGGCCGGCTGGCAGCAGGGTGCCGCGCTGCTCGACTGGGGCTTCGGGCTGCGCCCCGACACGGCCGTCGGCCGGCTCGTCGACCGCACCCCCGACAGGTCCACGGCGTCGCCGGCCGCGGCAGCCCCCTCCGCGGTCGCCCGGGCCGCCGCGGAGGGCGCGGCCGAGGTGCGCCCCGCCGGAGGTACCGGGGAGCGCTCGCCGCTGCTGCTGGCCGCGCTCGCCGGCGGTGGGCTCGCGGCGCTGGTGCTGCTCTTCGCGCTGGTGAGGCGGCGCCGCGCCCGGCGAGGCATGTGATTCCGACGGGCGGGTCGAGCCGTGTGGTCGCGACACGCGGGCCGGGGCGTGTGATCCCTCACGCCGCGCGCTGATCTTGTCCGGCGCCGGTCCGCGCGGCAGTAGCGTTGCCAGGGTTGACGGCACCCCTCGCAGCGGAAAGTCGGTATGACAGACACCTCGCCCCGCGTCGGTCCGGACCGGGGACCGGTCGACTCCTCCCCGGCGCCCACGGCCACCGATCAGGCGCCCACCGCCGCTCCCGACCCGGCGCCGCGCAGCCTGCGGGTGCTGACCGTGCTCCTCGCGGTGGCCTGCGGTGTCACGGTCGCGAACCTGTACTACGCCCAGCCGCTGCTCGACCTCATCGCCGGTGACTTCCGCCTGGGCCAGGGCACGGCCGCCCTGATGGTGACGCTGACCCAGCTGGGGTACGCGGCCGGCCTGCTGCTGCTCGCCCCGCTCGGCGACCTGCTGGAGAACCGGGCCCTGGCCTCCCGTACGCTGCTCGCCACCGCCGCTGCGCTCTTCGCCGCCGCCGCGGCACCGGACTTCGGGGTGCTGCTGGCCGCGTCGGTGCTGATCGGCGTCACCTCGGTGGTGGTGCAGATCCTCGTACCGCTCGCCGCGCACCTGGCGCCCGCCGCCACCCGCGGCCGGCTGGTCGGCCGGGTGATGAGCGGACTGCTGCTGGGCATCCTGCTGGCCCGTACCTTCTCCAGCCTGGTGGCGGCGCACGGCGGGTGGCGCAGCATCTACGTGGTCTCGGGCGTGCTGATGCTCGCCCTGTCGCTGACCCTGGCCCGGATGCTCCCCCACCGCCGGCCCGCGCCGCGCACCACCTACCCGCGGCTCATGGCCTCGATCGTGCAGCTGGTCCGGACCGAGCCGGTGCTGCGCCGCCGGGCGGTGTCGCAGGCGCTGATGTTCGGCGCGTTCAGCAGCTTCTGGACCTCGATCGCCTACCAGCTCATCGACGTACACCATTTCTCGCAGACCGGCGTCGGGGTATTCGCGCTGGTCGGCGCGGCGGGCGCGGCGGCGGCGCCGATCGCCGGCCGGCTCGGGGACCACGGCCACGGCTGGCGGGCCAGCGGCGCGGCGGTGGCGCTGGGGCTGGTCGCGATCGCGCTGGCCGGCTTCGGCGCCGGCTACGTGGTCCTGCTCGCGGCCGGCGGGGTGTTGCTGGATCTCGCCGTCCAGGGCCACCAGGTGCTGAGTCAGCAGGAGATCTACCAGCTCCGACCCGACGCGCGGGCCCGGGTCAACACCGTCTTCATGACCACCGTCTTCGTGGCGGGGGCGGCCGCCTCCGGGATCTCCGGAGCCCTGCACGAGCGCTTCGGGTGGGGCGGGGTCAGCGTCTTCACGGCGCTGCTGCTCCTCGCGAACCTGCTGATCTGGCTGGTCGCCGGCCGCTCCCGGGCCCGGCGCCGCGCCATCGCCTAGCCCGAGACGTGCGGGTTCCCGTCGGTCACCCGGAGCATCACCCCGGCGAGCACCGGCACCGATGGCCGCCGCTGGTGGCGGGGCCCTGAGGGGACGCGGTTAGCCGCGCGGCGGGACGAGTCCGTGCCACGGCGGGGTCGGGCGGTTCGCGGGGGAACCACCCGACCCCGCGGGGCGTACGCCGGTCAGGCGGCCGATGCCAGCGCCTCGAACTCGGCGTCGGTCAGCTTGATGCCGGCCGCGCCGATGTTCTGCTCCAGGTGGGCGACCGAGGACGTGCCGGGGATCGGCAGCATCACCGGCGAGCGCTGGAGCAGCCAGGCCAGCGCGAGCTGCGACGGCGTGGCGCCGTGGCTACGCGCGATCTCGGCGAGCGGTCCGGTGGCACCGGCGAGCGGCCCGCTCGCGAGCGGGGCCCACGGGATGAAGCCGATGCCGTGCTCGGTGGAGTACTCGAGCAGCGACTCGGCGGACCGGTCGCTCAGGTTGTACCGGTTCTGCACCGACACGATCTTCGCGAACTCCGAGGCCGCCTCGACGTCGGCAACCGTCACCTCGCTGAGGCCGATGTGCCGGATCTTGCCCTCGTCCTGGAGCGCCTTGAGCTCGCCGATCTGCTCGGCCAGCGGAACCTTCGGGTCGATGCGGTGCAGCTGGAGCAGGTCGATCCGGTCCACCCCGAGGTGGCGCAGGTTCAGCTCCACCTGCTGCCGCAGGTACTCGGGACGACCGACCGGGATCCATCGGCCCGGACCCTGGCGGGTGAAGCCGACCTTGGTCGCGATGACCAGGCCCTCCGGGTACGGATGCAGCGCCTTCTTGATCAGAAGATCGGCCGTGTACGGCCCGTAGGCGTCGGCCGTGTCGATAAGGTTCACGCCGAGTTCCACCGAGCGCCGCAGTACGCGCACGGCCTCCTCGGGGTCGCGCGGGTCGCCCCACACGCCCTGGCCGGTGAGCTGCATCGCCCCGAACCCGAGCCGGGTCACCCGGAGGTCTCCGCCGAGCAGGAAGGTGCCGCTCGCGGTCGCGTTGGCGGTGGTGTCCGTCATGTCAACTCCAAAACTGAACGGAAGCGCACAGTACGGGTGGGAAACCTCCCCGGGCACCGCCGCTATTCCGCCCCGGCCCCTCATGATCGACAGAACACAGCCACGCGAAACGGCCCGGCGCCGCCGCGGCACATCCGAGCCGGCCGGGCCATTTGTGCTATTATCCTCCGTCGATGTGACGATTGCCCCGGCCCGGGCCCGCCCCCGGTCGGAGCGGTCGGCCCGAACATCCGCGCGCCGGTCGCCGAGAGGAACGCGTTGACGTCCGCAACGACCGCTGGTGAGATCCCGGGCCCCCGGGCGGCCGGGGTCAGACCGGCCAGCAGCGCGCTGGTCCGGGTATTCGCGATCTTCCCCGCGCTGATCCGGCTCACCTGCGGCCTGGCCGGCGCGGTGGTGGCCCTCGCGGTACGGGGCGCCCCGGTGCAGACCTCCCTGCTCGTACCGGTGGTCGGGGTGCTCACCGCCTGGTCGGTCCTGTTCGCGGTCTGGACGCTGGGCAGCGGGCTCGGTACCCCGGTGGTCCTCGTCGACCTGACCCTGACCGCGGCGACCTGCCTGCTCATGGACCGCCTGGTCGCCGCCGAGGTGCTGCCCGGCGAGGTGAGCTGGGTGGCGATCCTGGCCAGCACCTCGGTCATCCTCGCCCAGTTCGGGCTGCGCGCGCCGGCCTCCATCCCGGCCGGGCTGCTCGTGGCGGCGGCGTACGCGCTGGGGGCGCACCGGTCCGGCGACGACACCGAGGCGGTGGCGCACGCCACCACCCTGGTGGTGCAGACCCTCTGCACCGCCGGGCTGGTCTTCCTCACCCGCCGCAGCAGCCGCACCGCCGACGCGGTCTTCGACGGCTACCAGCGCAGCTCCCGCGACGCGCTGATCGCCCGGGCCGCCCGCGAGGCCGAGCGGCGGCAGAACCGCGACCTGCACGACACGGTGCTCTCCACGCTCACCGTCGTCGGCCTCGGCGCGGTCGGGACCGGCTCGTCCGCGCTGCGCGAGCGGGCCGCCGCCGACCTGCGTACGCTCACCGAGCAGGCCAGCGCGCGGACCCGGGAGGACGGCCCGCGGGCCGACCCGGCCGGGGCCGTCGGGCTGGACGAGCGGCTGCGGGACCTCACCGGGCGGTACCCGCGACTGCGGCTGACCAACGACGTCGCGGCGGTCGCCGCCGTGCCGCCGGCCGTCGCCGAGGCGATCGTCGACAGCGCGGCCGAGGCGCTCGCCAACGTGGCCCGGCACGCGCCGGACGCCGCGGTCGGCCTGCGGCTCACCGAGCGCGGCGGGACCGTGCTCGTGGAGGTCGCCGACGACGGGCCGGGCTTCGACCCGGGCGCGGTACCGCTGCACCGCTTCGGGCTGCGCGAGTCGGTGCTGGGGCGGATGGCGACCGCTGGTGGGCGGGCCGAGGTGGACTCGGCCCCCGGCCGGGGCACCCTGATCCGCTTGACGTGGTCCCGGTGACGGCGCGGATCCCGGCCCGCACCGGCGGGCCCGTACCGGCCAGCCGGGACGGCGGCGGCACGACCGCGACCGGCGGCCCGGACGGCGCCGCCGCGACCGCGACCGGCGCCCCGGACGGCGCCGCCACGGCCGCCGCCGACACCGGTACGGCCATGGCGGACGTCGCGTCGATCTCGGACCGGGGCACCCGGATCGCCCTGGTCCTGATCGCCTTCGGCTGGCACACGGCCATCGGCCTCCCCGCGGTCGTCGACAAGTGGAGCCAACTGCGCCTGCCCTGGGTCGTCGGCGCCGGCTGGCTGCTCTTCGTGGTCGTGGGGCTCGTCGCCGCCGTACGCCTGCTGCGCGGCGGCCGGGTGCCGGCATCGCTGCTGGCCGGAGCGCTGCTGCTGGTCGACGCGGCGGTCTTCGCCAGCGTCCCCGCGGCGCTGCTCTTCGACTCGGCGAACTTCGGTTGGGGCACGGTCGGCTGGTTCCTGCTGCTGGTGCTCTGGGAGCGGCGGATCGCCTGGCTGGTCGCCGCGCTCACGGTCAACGCGGTCGTCGCGCTGGTGGCGGTGCTGCTGCTGGCCGACGGCAGCGCCGCCGACCTGAGCCGCTACGCCATGTACGTCTACGGCACCGCCACCCTGCCGGTCTTCCTGGCCTTCGCGGGCGCGGCCCTGCGTACCCTGGCCGCCAGCACGGCCGGCACGGCGGCGGCGCGGGCCAGGCTGGAGGCCGAACGAATCGCCGCCCGGCGCGCCCGGGCCGACCGGCGGGAGCGGCTGTCGATGGTGAGCCAGACCGCCGGGGCCGTGCTGGCGGAGCTGGCCGACGGTCGGGCCGACCCGGCCGACCCGCGGGTGCAGCGGCGCTGCGCGCTGGAGGCCGCCCGGCTGCGCCGCCTGATCGCGGAGTCGGACGACGTACCCGATCCGCTGCTGCACGAGCTGCGGGCCGCCATCGACATCGCCGAGCGCAACGGCCTGCCGGTCGAGCTGGTCGCGGTGGGAACGCTGCCCGCGCTGCCGGTGCACATCCGCCGCCAGCTCGCCGAACCGCTCACCACCGCGCTGGCCGCGGCCCGGCAGTGGGCCCGGCTCACCGTGGTCGGGCAGCCGGACGAGGTGGTGGTGAGCCTGGTCGCCCCCGCCGGCGGCGCACCCGAGGCGGACGGCGGTGACCCGTCGCCGGCGGACCGTGGGCGGACCGCCGTGGACGGTGCGGGGACGCCGGCGGCGGACGGTGGCGCCGGCGAGGTTGAATTCGGGTACGAGCAGGACGGGGAGCTGGTATGGGCGCAGACCCGGTGGCGGGTGCCGTGAACGGCGGGGAACGGCAGTTCACCGTCGCGATCATCGACGACCATCCGGTGGTCGTCGAGGGCGTCCGCTCCTGGCTCGCCGCCGAACCGCGGCTGAGCGTCATCGCGACCGGCGACGACCCGGACGTCGTGCTGGGTCCCGGCGCTCAGGCACCCGACGTCGTCCTGCTCGACCTGCGGCTGCGCGGACACCTCGCGATCGACAAGGTGGCCGAGCTGAGCACCGCCGGGCAGCGGGTGGTGGTCTACTCCGAACACACCGAGGCGGAGACGATCCTCGCCGTGCTCGACGCGGGCGCGGTGGCCTTCCTCGCCAAGCACGAGGGCCGGGAACACTGCGTCGCCACCGTGCTCGCGGCCGCGGCCGACCGGCCGTACGTGCCGCCCGCGCTCGCGGGCGCGATCGTCGGGGACCGGCGCTCGGACCGGCCCACGCTCTCCGAGAAGGAGCGCGAGGCGCTGCTGCTCTGGTTCCAGTCGATGTCGAAGGCGTCGGTGGCCCGCCGGATGAACATCAGCGAGCACACCGTCAAGCAGTACGTCGACCGGGCCCGGATCAAGTACGCCCGGGCGGGGCGGCCGGCGGCCACGAAGGCGGCGCTGCTCGCCCGAGCGATCGAGGACGGACTCGTACGGGCGGAGGAAATCGGCAACTACCGGTCGTACGCCTCGCCGCCCGACCAGCCGACCCCCTAACGACCGTCATGACGCGGCCCGCGCCGTCGGCCAGTCTCATAGCGAAGAAGTTCCTCACAGGAGGCCTTCGCGCATGAGCACCGACGCATCCCCGTTCTTCATCCGCCCGCACCGCTTCGACGACCCGGGCGAGGACGACCGTACCTATCCGCGGCTGGACGGCCGCCGGCAGATCGCGCTGGACGCGAGCGAGCGGGTGCTCTGGCGGGGCCGGGTCGGACTCTCCGGTTACCTGCTCGGACCGCGAATGGGCAACGGCGTACTGCACTGGTCGCTGCCGGGACGGGTCGAGGTGACGGTGACCGACCGGCGGCTGGCGTTCGTCCGCGAGGGCAGCCACCTCGAACGCGTCGCGGCCGGGGCGGACGCCGATCCCGAGCCGCTCTCCACGGGTCGGCACCGCCGCCGGCCGCCGCGGGCGGGCAACCGGGTCGCCGCCGGGCAGGTCCGCTGGCAGTGGCCGTCGCGGCTGCACCTGCTACCGGCCGCCGCCGCGACGGCGTACGCGCCGGCCCGGCCCGAGCAGGTCCTGCTGGTCTGCGACAGCCTCCGGACGATCCGGCAGCCGGCGCTCGCCCTGGCCGGAGGCGACCTCGGCACCCCGGGCGCGGCCCGTGACCTGCTGCACCTCGTCCGCCGGGCGATCGCCCGCTTCCGGCTGGCACACTCCGGCACCGTGGAGCTGTCGCCGCCGGAACGCGACGCGCTCACCAGCCGCGCCGGTTCGAGGCTGTTCGCCGACGAACTCGCCGACCCGGACCGCGGCATCCAGCTGCCCGGGTCGCTGGTCATCGAGTTCCTGCACCGAGACGACTACTACCGCCGAGCCGCGCGGAGCCAACCCTCCCCCACCCGGGCTCCTCGCACCGGTACGCCGGAATACTGGCGCTCCGGTCAGCCCGGCTCGGCATCCTGATCGGGTCGGGCCCGAGGGGTCCCGGGCCCGACCCGATCAGCCGATCTTCCGCACACTCGCTGTGTATCCCCGCGCTCGCGCGCTTCGCGGCGCCTGGGAGGCGGTGTCTTCCCCTCCGCAACGGTGTGGGTGACGGGTCGTTCGCCGCGACGCGTCGGTCCAGACACACCGGCGCCGCTGCGCGCACTCGCTGGTTACGCCCTGAGCGGATCTGCTGTGGGCGAATTCGAGGCCACGCGGGCGTACCGCCGGGCGGACCCGGGCCAGGATGGCCCGATGGAACGCGAGGAGTTGCGGGCGGGAAGCGGACCCGGGCGGAGCGCGCCCAGGGCGGTGCTGTTGTGGCTGCACGGCGGCGGTTGGCGGGGCCGGTCGACGGAGAACGGGGCGGCGCTGGCCGAGCACGGGCTCCTCGTCGTCGAGGGTGGTTACCGGTTCAGCCACGAGGCGCGGTGGCCGGCCCAGCTCGACGACGTACGGGCGGCGGCCCGCGCCGCGCGGCGGCGCGCCCCGGACCTACCGCTGCTGGTGGGGGGCGACTCGGCGGGCGGCACGCTGGCGCTGCAGCTCGGGCTGCGCGGGGTGGACCGTCCCGACGACGTCGCCGGGGTGCTGGCCTACTGGGCGCCGGTGGACCCGCTCGACGAGGAGTGGGTGCGACGCCGGCGCCACGACAATCCGTGGGCGGACCTGATCGGGCACGAGCCGGCGGCGGGCGACGCCGCCACCGTCGACGCGACGGTGGCGACCCACCTCGGCAACGGGGTGCCGGTGTTGCTGGTGCACGGCACCGCCGACGCGGCCGTGCCGGTGGGTCAGCCGGTCGCGCTCGGCGCGGCGCTGCTCGCCGCCGGCCATCCGGTGCACTCGCTGATCACGCACGGGGGCCACGCGCTGGAGCTGGATCGTGCCGACGTCCGCGCGGTGACCCGCGCCTTCGTCGACACGATCCTCGATCCGCCGAACCGCTGAGCGGCCCGGACCCGGGGGCGGGAAACGCGCGGCGCGGGTCAGCCCGGCCAGCCCACGTGTACGGTGACCCGCTCCCGCAGCTGCTCGTTCATCAGCCAGAGTTCGCCGGTGGCGGGCCAGTAGGAGAGGTTCTCGGTGTTGCGGGGCGCCTGGGTCCAGGTGGTGGTGGAAACCCCGCCGGTGCCGCGGTGCAGGCAGCTGGGGTAGTCCACGCCGTTGCCGATCTCGTCGGCGTACTCGGGACAGACCCCGGAGATGACGAAGTAGCCGTTGTACGACACGGCGCCCTGCATGCCCCAGACCGGCGAGGCGAACGCCTCCACGGCGTGCACGTAGCCGTCGGTGCCGACCTTCGGCAGCTCCGTGTCGCCGTCCAGCGGCCACCGCACGATCCGGCCGCCGCCCCGGGTGGTGTGTTCGGCGGCGACGAAGGAGCCGGTGCCGCTGCGGTCGAGTGCGAGGCTGGCGAAGCAGGGCCGGTCGCCGGTACCGCTGGCGCAGCCGCCGCCCTCGTACCAGTAGGCGCCGGTCTGCGGCAGCGCGTAGGCGTGGTAGCGGGCGTGGAACTTGCCGTCGGTACCGCGTCCCACCTCGGCCGTGGCGGTGTCCATGGCCCAGATGTGGCTCAGGTCGAAGACCCGCAGCACGGCGCCGCCGGTGGCCACGAACAGCCGGTTCCCGTACCAGAAGAGGCCGTGCCCGTGCCCGGCGACGGCCTGGAAGTTCCCGTCGGCGGTCGGCTCGACCAGCAGCACGTGCCGGTACCGCAGGGTCGCGAGGTCGAGGAAGGAGACCCGGATGAACGAGTCGTCCGAGTAGTGCCAGGTGGCGGCGACCACCCGCCGCCCGTTGAGTACCGTGCCCGCGGACTGCGCGTCGCCGGAGCCGGTCACCCCCTGCGGGATCCAGACGTTCTCGTCGTCGTCCTCGCCGTCCTGCCAGCAGAAGCCCCGCGGGTTGAGCGAGGCGGTCAGGTAGGTGGAGTGGCACAGGTTCCGCCCCTGCCGGTTGGCGCCGTCGAGGACGGCGGCGAGCCCGACGGGGGTGAGCCGGGGGTCGCGTTCGAGGGCGGTGACGCGGCTGCCGTACTCGGTGAAGGTGTTGCCCGAGACGAGCCGGAAGGCGCCGGCGTCGATCTTCGGGAAGGCGGCGGCGGCCTCGGCCCGGCCCGGCACGACCAGCGCCGCCGCGACGATGAGGAGAAGGCTCAACAGCACGCGGATCCGATACATCTCGATATCGTGGCACCCGTCACCGTGATCGTCAAATAGTAACCATTGATCTGTCAATTATGAAGATTATTGCCATCCGCCGGGACGGGTAGGATGCCATCCGTGATCCCCATCGAGGCCATCGCCGCCGCGTACGGCCGGTGGATCACGCCCGACCTGCCGCTCTACGGCAACGACCACGAGCGCACCGACTTCGCTCCCTGACAGGTCCCGCCGCCCGGCGCCGCCGCCGGGCCGGCAAGCAGCGCATCCGAGCACCCCGCGGACCCGGCGACACCGGGTCCGGCGCAGACCTGTCCATGCCCCCCCTCCGTCGGGAGCGATCTCACCGTGTCACGAACCGCCCCACCTCCCCGCGCCGAGACCGGCGCCCTCGCCGTACTGCGCGCCCCGCAGGCCGCCCGGGTACTGACCGCCAGCACGCTCGGCCGGATCCCGGCCGGCACCGCTCCGCTGGCCCTGCTGATCTTCGCTCGCGAGACCATGAGCCTGGCCGCCGCCGGCCTGCTGGTCGGCGCCTACACCGCGGGCGTCGCGATCGGCCAGCCGATGCTCGCCCGGATCGCCGACCGCCGCCGCCAGCCGCCCGTGATGTGGCTCGGCGTCGCCGCCTCGACCGCCGGCTTCGCGCTCACCGCGGCGTACCCGCACCTGCCGGTGGTGCTGCTCGCCGCCGCGCTGGCCGGCGCGGGCGCCCCGCCGTTCGAGTCCGGCCTGCGGGTGCTCTGGCGCGACCTGCTGCCCGAGCGGCAGGTGCACACCGCGTACACGCTGGACACCGCCGCCCAGGAGCTGATCTTCGTGGTGGGGCCGGTGGTGACGCTGGCCGCGGTCGCCGCGGCCGGACCCTCCGGCGGGCTCTACGCCTCCGCGCTGCTGCAACTGGCCGGCACCGCGTGGTACACCACCGCGCCGGTGGTCCGCCGGTGGCGGGGCGAGACCGGGGTACGGCACTGGGCCGGGCCGCTGCGCGCCGGCCGACTGCGGATCATCCTGGCCGTACTGCTGCTGGTCGGGGCGGGCGTGGGCAGCGTGGCGGTCGCCGCGACCGCGTACGCCGAGGCGGCCGGCACCCGCTCCTGGGCCGCCTGGCTGCTCGCGGCCCAGGCCGCCGGGGCGCTCACGGGCGGCCTGCTCTACGTACGCTTCGCGGGGCTACGCGCCCGCAACACCCTGCTCGCCGCCACGCTCGCCTTCGCGGCCGGCTACCTGCCGCTGCTGCTCACCCCGCCCGTGCCGGTCATGCTGGTGCTGATGGCGGTGAGCGGGCTGGCCCTGCCGCCGCTGCTGACCGTCGCCTTCGTCACCATCGACCGGGTCGCCCCGCGCGGTACCGCCGCCGAGGCGTTCGCCTGGGCCGCCTCCGCCTTCACGGTCGGCAGCGCGGTCGGCTCCGCGGTCAACGGGGCGCTGCTGGACGGCACCGGCAGCGTCACGGTCGGGTTCGTCCTCGCGCCGCTCGCGGTCGCCCTGGCCGCCGCCACCGCCCTCGCCCTCCGCCGTCGATGACGCCCGGCGGGCCCCTCGCCAGCTCCCGCGGCTGACGAGGGGCCCGAGGTGCGTCCTCCGGCGACGGTGCCGCCGCCGGAGGTTTGCCCGCGCCTACACGGCGCAGGTGCGGCCGTGCTGGTTACAGAACTTCCCGTCCGGCGTGTAGTAGTTGCCCCGGCTGTCCGGTACGCCGGTGGGCTTCTTCGGCTTCGGCGGCGCGGGCCAGGTACCGCCGGAATTCTTGCCACTCCCGCCGGCGCCGTAGATCCCACCGCCGTAGAGGTCGAAGAAGCTCGCCTTGCACGGGCAGTACGTTTTCTTGCCGTGCGGGTAGTTGCCCCAGACCGTCAGGGGCTTGGGCTTCACGCCCTGCGCGTACGGCTGGTTCGGCTGGATCACGGGCGCCGCGTCGGACTGGTAGTTGCAGGTGTCCAGGCCCACGTAGTCGCACATGACGCCGTGGATGGTGCCGGTCACCCCGCCCATCGTGTCCCAGACCTCGCCGGTCTTGCCCAGCAGCGGCTTCTCGAGCCACTGGACGGCGTTCGTCCCGTTCGCCTCCACCGCGTTCCAGAGCCGGGCGGTGCTGGCGACCTCCCGGCTGGCCAGCTTCCCGGCGAGCTGGGCCGTCCGGACCATCCCCAGGCCGATCTTGCCGACGCCGGGAACCGCCCCGAAGATGTCCATGGCGCAGTCGACTCCCGACCCGCCCCCGGTGCAGTTGTGGATCGCGTTGATCGCACCGACGCCGAAGGAGAGGACGTTCAGCCCCACCACGATCCCGGTGGCGATCGCACCGACCGGGGTGAACATCGAGGCGACCAGTGCGGCCGTACCGATGACCGGCGCGGCGTACTTGGCGGCCGTCGCCACGGCGTTGCCGACCGTCTTGGCCGCGTTGCCCACCGCCCTGGCCGCGGTGCCGACGGCGTTCTTGACGCCGTTCCAGAGCTCGCCCCAGAAGAGGCCGGTCGGGTCGGCCTTGGCGATCGGGCTGTTGTTGGCGTACGTGTAGCCGTGCATCTGCTGCGCGTCGGAGAGGTCCATCACCGGATCGACGGAGATGAACCGGCCGAGCAGCGGGTCGTACTGCCGCGCGCCCAGGTTGGTCAGCCCCGTGGAGGAGTCGATCGTGCCGCCCACGAACCCCCGCTCCCCCGGGAAGGTCACGGCGGCCCCGCGCGGAGCGCCGAACGGCGCCTGCCGGCGCTGGACGACCCGCTGGGTCGCGCTGTCGACCGAGAGCTGGGCGGTGCCCTGGTGGTCACTGGCCAGCCAGGTCACCCCCGCGGCGGTCCGCATCGCCACGGTGTTGTCGCCGTGCTGGTAGTACCGGGTGCCGGTGAGCCTGCCGGCGACCTTGTCCAACCGCAGCTCCTGACCGTCCAGGTAGAGGGTGCTGCCGGTCGGGTCGCGGCGGATGAGGCGGTTGCCGTCGGCGTCGTAGACGTACTCGGTGGTCTTGTCGTCGCCCTCGGTCAGCCTGGTCAGTTTCCCCGTCTCGTCCCAGGTCAGCACCGCGTCACCGCTGCTCAGGTCGCGGCGGGTGGTGTTGCCCGCGGCGTCGTAGCCGTACTCGTCGGTGCGGGTCGCGCCGCCGGGCTCCGTCGTCGTCACCGAGGCGAGCCGGTGCGCGCCGGCGGCCGGGTAGCCGTAGCGGCGGACGGTGTCACCGGAGAGCGCGTGCCGCGTCTCGGTGAGCCGGTTGCCCACCAGGTCGTACGTGAACGACTGCCAGTACGGGGCGGGGCCGGCCAGCGCGGCGGCGTCCGGTGCGGTGGCGCAGCCGCCCGCCGGCGTCCACGCCTCGGTCAGCCGTTGCAGGTGGTCGTACCGGAAGCACTGCACGTCGGCCGGCTGCTCCAGCGGCGTGTTCGCCACCGAGGTGACGTTGCCGGACGGGTCGTAGGCGTAGTGCAGGTCGGCCTGCATCGGCCGGGGCAGTTCGGCGTCGACGACGGTCCGGTCCAACCGCCGGGTGCTGTCGTCGTAGTAGTACGACTGCCAGACCCGCCTGCCGGCGTCGCCGAGCTGCACCCGGGCCACCTCGCCGTACCGGGTGAACGCCGTGTCGGTCACGTAGTTCACCGTCGGCCCGCCCGCCGGACCACCGCTGAGCCTGCTCGGGCCGGCCACGTCGTCGTACTCCCGGCTGACGGTCTCCTCGGGCAGGTCGCCGATCCTCGGGTAGGCGGTGCCGTACGCGGTGCCGTCCGGATTGAACGACTCGTACGTGGTGTAGGTACCGGCGAGCGTCTGCTCGGACTCGGGGATCGTCACCGCCGACTCGCCGACGTCGTACAGCGCGGTGTAGCTGGCGATCGTCCTGGTGTAGGCGGAGGTGCCGACGTAGCGGGTGGCGGAGGCGAGCCGCCCCTTGCCCTTGAGCGCCGTGTCGTAGCTCCAGGACGCGAGCACGGTGTTCCCCGACCGCAGGGACGTCTTGCGCCCCAGGTCGTCGTACCCGTAGGTCAGCGTCGTGTCGCGCGCGTCGGTCTCCGAGACGAGCTGGCCCGCGTCGTCGTACGTCATCGTGGCGACGCCCTTGTCGACGTCCTCCACCCGGGTCTGGTTGCCGCGCAGGTCGTACTCGAACCGCCAGGTGTTGCCGGCCGGGTCCGTGATCGAGGCGGGCTGGCCCGCCCTGGTGTACGTGTACGTGGTGGCGTCGTAGGCGCCGCTCGGCTGGCCGCCGTGGTATTCGCGCAGTTCGACGGTCTGGCCCCGGGCATCGGTGATGGTGGTGGTGGCGATGCCGCCCTGCGGGGGCGTGACGTGCACCCGGTCGCCGCCGTACCCGGTGGTGGTGCGCCACTTCTCCTGCCCGCCGGCCTGGAAGATTTCGGCCGTCTTGCGGCCGGCGCCGTCGTACCGGGTGAGGGTGAGGCCGGGCACCGCGGTGTCGCTGGCCACCCAGAGGTTGTCGTCCACCGGCGCGTCGTTGAAGTACGGCTGGGTGGCCTTGTAGACCCGCCCCTGCGAGTCGTAGCGGGTGTCGGTCAGCAGCCGGCCCCCGCCGACCGCCGGCTCCTGCTTCTGGCGCAGCCGCTGCAGACCGTCGTAGATCTCCTTGCTGGTGGTGTAGTTCCCGTTCGGCCCGACCGAGGTGGTGGTGACCACGTTGGGCGCGTCGTTGCGGATCAGGTACGCGAACTTCGAGCTGGGGCCGTCCGGGTAGTCGGACCTGAGGCGGTTCGCCAACCAGACCGCGGCGGTACGCCCCAGCGGGTCGTAGCCGGTCTCGGTACGGCGCTTGTTCTCGTCCACGACCACGGTCTCCTTCGCCCACGCGGGCTCCAGCGTGGTCGTCACCGTGTGCCCGAGCGGGTTGGTCACCACGGTCTGGGTGGCGGGCCCGCCGGCGGCCGGCGTGTAGGCGGTCCGGGTGACCTTGCCGCGCGCGTCGGTGACGGCGGTGACCCGGCCGTAGGCGTCGTACTCCGTGGCCTCCCTGCGGACGTAGCTCGGGTCGGCGCCGGCCGGGTGGTCCTTCAGCTGCTCCGTCACGGTCGGGTTGCCGGCCGAGGGGACCTGCCCCGGCGCGTTCCCGTCGTAGCCGGTCCGCACGTCGCTGATGGCGTCCCGCGGGTAGCTCGCCGTCGCGCCGCAGGCCACCCCGACGGTCTCCTGCCGGTAGGGGAAGTCGAGCAGCCATCGGTCGGTGTTGCGGGCGAACCAGACCCGGGTGCAGCGGTCGTCCGCGCCGGTCGCGGTGTCGCCCAGGTCGTTGGTCCGGGTGAGCAATCCCCGGTCGTCGTAGGTCGACTCGGTCCGGGTGGTCCGCCAGCCGCCGCCCGCCAGCGCCGTGTAGGTCTGCTCGGCCCCGGTCCGCACCAGGTACGCCTTGAAGGCGCCCCGGGTGGCGGTCGGCCCCTGCCAGGTCGGATCGGTGATGGCCTTGCTGACCACCCGATCCGTGTCACCGTCGTAGGTGATGGTCTCCAGCTCACGGCCCTGCAACCAGTCCTCGTCCGGCCGGGGCGCGCCCTCGGTGGCCGAGACGCTGACACTCCGGGTGCCCGTCGGCAGCCTGTCGCCGTTCATGCCCCGGTAGAACCGCTGTTCGATCTTGCCGGTCGGCCCGCTGGGGTCGTCGCGCTTGCCGCTCCGGATCACCACCCGGGCGAACCCGCGGAACTCGTCCCAGGTCCGCTTGTCGTCCTTGGTGAACTCCGAGGTGTCGTAGTGCCAGGCCGCGCCGTCGAGGTACTCGTAGTCGGTGACCTGCTCGGTGTTGACGCCGCTCCGGTCGGACTGGGTGACCTCCGCGACGACGTACTTGTGGAAGTAGTCGGTCCGCTCGGCGTAGTCCCGCTTGTTCCACCGCACCGGGAAGCAGCGCTTGGTGTTGGTCTCCGGGTTGGCCGGCATCGAGACGTCGGCGACGCAGTCCGGGTCGGCGTACCTGACCGAGAGGAGCCCGCCGCTCTCCGAGATCACCCCGGTGATCCGGTACCGGTTCAGCGGCGCCACACCGTCGATCTCGTACACCCGGTTCGGCATCTTGGTGCCCTCGAAGGTGACCGCCGGCAGCGCGACCGACCCGCCGACCAGACCGGTGTGGGTGATGCCGTGCAGCCAGAGCGTCGCCTTCTCGGCGTCGCCCGGATCGGGGAACTGCTGATCCAGCGTCCACGCGTCCACGTCCGTGAAGCCGGCGCCGCGGCGGACCTGCGTGGTGATCTTCGTAAGTCGCTTCGTGGACCAGAACGTCGGCGAGTAACGGTCCTTGCAGGTTGCCGTGTCGCACCTGTCGTCCCAGGGCACGTCCGGCCAGTTGTCCTTCCGGTCCGGCGTGCAGGTGCTGCCCGGTACGCACCGGTCGGCCACCGCGAACACCACCCGCCCGGTCGCCGGCTGGCCGTCCCGCAGGCCGTACTCGATGCCGCTCAGCGTGCCGCCGCGGGTGTAGGAGACGGCCGTGTCCTTGAGGTTCAGCCCGTACGAGTTCGTCTCGGCGTCGTACGTGTAGATCATCGTGTTGCCGTTGCGGTCGACGACCCTGTCCAGGTTCCACCGCCACGCCTGGACGCAGTGCGAGGCGTCGAACGTCGCCCCGTGACACGGTTCGCCCGTGTCGTCGCCGAAGACCGGCACGGTCCAGGTGGACTTCGCCTCGGGGCGCGAGCCGAAGAAGTACTGGGTGCCGTCGACCCGGGTCACCTTCCAGTACTCGCCGTCGTTGTCGCCGTTCCCGGCACCGGTGAGCCGCTCGATGCGTGATCCGTCGTCGATTTTGCTCCGCCACCGGCCGTCGCCGTCGCAACAGATCAGCATCCCGCCGCCACCGTTGTAGGTACCGATCGCGTTGTCGCTGCGCCAGCAGAGGTCGCCGACGCCGGTCGGCGGGGTGGTACCGCCCGTCGTGTCCTCGGCGCAGGGCAGATAGGTGCGTTCGATGAAGCCGGGCGACAGGTCCCAGCCGTCACCGACCCAGGAGGCCTGGTTGTTGGTCGCGCTGGTGCGGCCGTCCACCAGCGACGACGAGTAGCTCAGCGACAGCTCGGGATCCAGGCCACCCGGCGACGGCGGTACCCGCAGCGGGTATGACCAGGAGAAGTCGCCGGTCTGGCCGGAGACCTCCCAGGTCGCCGACGGGGACAGCGGGGTCGCCTTCGCGGTCCCGCCGCCGTCCGCCGGCGTCTCGTGCGGCGGCTGGTCGCCGTGCAGCGCGCTGTCGGTCGCCTGGTCCGCCGACCGGGCCGACACGGTCTCCGGCTCCACCGCCGTCGACCCGGTCTCCGGCAGCGGCACCGACGGGCCGCCCGCCGCGACCGCGACCTCCGGGCGGACCAGCACGGCCGCCATGCTGGCGGCCAGCACGGCCGCCATGACCGCCGCTATCCGCCGACGTGTTACTCCCACGGGTTCTCTCTCTCCAGCTCGAAGGTGCGGTCAGTCGACGGTCGGTACGGCCTCGGGAAAGATCGGCAGGAGGTCGGGGACCTGGGCGAGCACGTAGCCCAGGCGTGCCTCGACGGTCTGGCCCTCGCAGTCGTCCTCCAGCGACACGAAGTGCTCGTTGCCGAACTGGCAGCGGTAGATCGCCCGGCTCTCCTGGTCGGTCGGGGCCGCGGACCAGATCTGCCCGGTCACGCCGCGCACCCGCTGGCCCTCGCAGTTCGCCAGCAGCGACGGGAACTCGTCGGTACCGGCCAGGCAGCTGAGGAGCTGCTGGGTGCCCGGCTGCTCCACCAGCGAGACCAGTCCGGCGGCCCCCTCCGCGACGTACCCGGGCGGGGTGCCGTCCGCCACCGACATGTGGTCGGTCGCCTCGTACGAGTAGCGGTAGCGGGTCAGCGGGGCGTACGCGAGCGCGTGGCCGAGCACCATCTCGTTCGTCGCGCCGCCGCAGTCGGCCCGCCGCGACTCGAAATGGTCGGGGCCGGTGTTGCACCGGTAGACCGGGATGGTCGCCACGTTGGTCGGCGGGGTGGCGTAGACCGAACCGATCTCGCCCACCGTCGTTTTTCCCTCGCAGGCGGGGTCGGCGGAGGTGAACCCGTCGGCGCCGGCCTGGCAGGCGTAGAGCGTCCGGGTGTTGTCCCGCTGGCTGGGCAGGAGCATGCCGAGCGTGGCCTCGAAGTGGTAGCCGTCGCGGATCGGCGCGTCGGTGCTGCCGGTGTAGTGGTCGCCGGCCGCGTTGACGAAGCTGCCCAACTGCCCGCCGGCCGGCGCGGGCCAGCCCGCCCGGACCGCTGTCCGGTCGTCGGAGACCGCGCCCTGGAAGATCATCAGTTCGTCCACGGCACCCGGGAAGTGGTCCGTGAGCGCGCCGTTGAACTTGCCCCGGCCGATCGAGAACGTGCCGGTCGCCGCCCAGAGCGCCACGTTGGCGCGCGAGCCGGCGAGCTTGCCGTCGACGTAGAGCCGCAGCTGCCGCGCCGCGTAGTCGTACACGCCGGTCAGGTGCGTCCACTCGTTGACCTTGGGCGGGAGCAGCGACGGGACGTAGACCAGCTCGGCCGAGTCGGCGTCCTCGGTCGGCCCGCCGAACACCCACCGTTGCAGCGCCGGCCGGTACTGCAGCACGAACCCGCTCATCCGGCTGCCGTCCTGACCGACCAGCGTGGCGAGCTGGTCGGTGCGGGAGAGCCTGGCCCAGGCCGAGACCGTGAAGCTGTCCCGCATGTCCACGACGGGCTCGCCGACCAGCGCCTCGCCGGTGCTGCCGTCGAGCTGCAGGGCGGTGCCGCCGACGCCGACCGGGTACGAGGCGCCACCCGCCACCGCCGCGTCCGGGTGCCGCGACGTGTAGTCCCGGCCGGTCCCGTCGTCGAACCGCCACGCGCCCATGACCGGCGTACCGCCGTCGTCGTGGACCCTGCGGACCTCGCCGTCGGAGAGCGCCCGCGGGTACGCGCGCACGTCGTCGATGCCGCGCGGGAAGAAGGTGGCGTTCGCCCCGTTCCACTTCCCCCGCCCGATCGTGAACGGCCCGGTGGCGTTCCAGGTCGAGACGCCGACCTGCGCGGCCGAGAGCATGCCGTTGACGTAGAGGCGCAGCTGGCGCAGGGTCGCGTCGTAGACCACCGCGAGGTTGGTCCAGGCGCCGACCACCGCCGTCTCGGTCGAGCTGAGCACGGTGCCGCTCGCGTTGTCCTGGTCGGTCCGGGGAACCACCACCGACCACCGGTTGTTGCCGGCGTTGTAGACGACCGCGAACGAGCTGACCCGGACGCCGTCCTGCCCGACCACCGTCATGTTGGTGGTGCCGCCGCCGCGGGTCAGGTACGCCCAGGCGGTCACCGAGAAGCTGGCGCTCGTGGTGAGGACCGGGCCGGCGGTCTCGGCGTACCCGGAGGTGCCGTCGAGCCAGGCGGCGTTGCCGGAGCGGCCACCGACCCAGCCGGTACCGCCCCTGAGCGTGGCCGTCCGGCCCCTGCCGCTGGCGTCGGCCACCGTCGTGCCGGCGCCCTCGTCGAACCTCCAGCTGCCGGCGTCGGCCGTCGGCAGCGTCTCCGCCCCCTGCTGCGCCGGGTACGACCGGTAGAGCCCGTAGACCCGCTCGGAGTCCAGCACGCCGGTGTAGAGGCGGACGTCGTCGATGCCGCCCGGCCAGTTCCGGTACTGGGTGCTGGCCGTGCCGCCGCCCTTGCCCCGTCCCAGCTGCAGCCCGCCCCCGGCCGACCAGGGGTTGTTGAGGGTACCGTCGCCGACCCGGGTGCCGTCGACGTAGAGCCAGACCTTCCTGGTCGCCGCGTCGTAGACCCCTGCCAGGTGCACCCAGCGGTCGAGGTCGGCGGGTTCGGTGGCGACCACGGCCTTGGTCACCGCTGCGTTCGCCGCGTCGGACTCCGGCATCTCGAACATCCAGGAGCCGCGCATGTGCTGGTCGTCGTCGATCACGTGACCCAGCCGGAACTTGCTGGTGTTCTGGCCGTCCACGGTCACCGCGTTCGTCTTGCAGGCCGAGTACTCGTCCAGGTCACAGTCCTTGCCGGTGAGGTAGACCCAGGAGGAGACCGTGAAGCTCTGCGCCGTGCTCAGGTCCAGTCCCGAGGTCGAGACCGCGTCGTCCACCCCGTCGAGCCGGACCGCGTTGCCGACCCGGCCGGGGGCGAAGCCGGCACCGCCGGAGAGGGTGCCGCGCCGGCTGCCGACCGCGTCGGCCGCGTTCGTACCGGTCGACTCGTCCAGCGCCCAGTTGTGCACCAGCGACAGGTCGCGCCCGGCCATCGCCCGGATCTCGTCGGCGAAGAGCGCCCGGCTGTAGAGCGTCACGTCGTCGATCGCGCCCGGCAGGTAGTCGATCGGGCCGCCGTTCCACTTGTTGCGACCGATCTGCACCTTCCCGGTGGCGTTGTTCCATGCGCCGGCGTGCGCGGTGCTGGCCGCCAGCACCCCGTTGACGTAGAGGTTGAGCCGCTGGTTGCCCGCGTCGTAGACGCCCGCGACGTGGGTCCAGACGCCGGGCTGGGCGGCGCCGCCGATCGCCCGGTGCGCCTCCCCGCCGCCGTTGACGTCCTGGGTGAACATCGTGAACGACCAGCCGCCGCCCGGGTCCGCCTCGACCTTGAAGGCGCTGGTGGTGTTCCCGTCCTGGGAGACCACGCCGTAGTGGCCGCCGACCCGGTCCAGCCGCACCCACGCCGCCGCCGCGAAGCTCGTGCTGGTGTCGACCGCGTGCGGCGCGCTGACGTATCCGGTCGCGCCGTCCAGGTGCAGCGCCAGATCGCCCGGGTTCGGGCTGGTGGTCTGCCCGCCCGCCCAGTCGGCGGTACCGCCCGGCGTGCCGTTGCGGCCCTGCCCGGAGGAGTCCACCGCGTCGCCGTCGAACTTCCAGTTGCCCGCGGTCACGTTCGACTGGCTGACGAGGCCCTGGATCTCCGCCGCGGAGATCACCCGGCTGTAGGCGCGTACCTCGTCGATCGCGCCGGCCCAGTAGTTCGCCGCCGGTTCGCCGTTCCACCTCCCCCGGCCGATCTGGAACGGGCCGGTGGCGTTCCACGACGTCACCGTCCGGGTCGCGGTACCGGCCAGCGTCCCCTTCACGTAGATCCGCAGCTGCCTGGCCGGCGCGTCGTAGACCCCGACCAGGTGCGTCCAGACGCCCGTCTCGGCCGGAACCGACGACGACACCAGGTCGGACGCCGCCGCGGTACCGTCCGACTGCGGCATGGCGAAGACCCATCTGCCGCCGTTCTCCGGCCGGTACCAGAGCCCGAACCCGGCGGCGTTCGTCCCGTCCTGGCTCAGCACGGCACGGGGAACGTTCCTGTCGCTCAGGTTCACCCAGGCCGCCACCGAGAAGCTCTGGTCGGTCCGGAACGCGGGCTTGTTCGTGGTGGCGTAACCCTGGGTGCCGTCGAACCGCACCGCGCCCTTGACCGCGCCGTCGGCGACCAGCGTCGCGCCGGTGGCGAGGACCGCCATCTCGCCGCCCGCCACCGCGTTCACCGCCGTGGTGGTGCCGACCTCGTCGTCGAACCTCCAGTAGCCGACCTGCACGTTGTCCCGGCTGACGGCCGCCGCCACCTCGGCGTCGGTCACCACCCGGTCGTAGAGCTGCACCTCGTCGACCGACCCGACCCAGTTGTCGACCAGCGCGCCGTTCCAGAGGGTCTGGCCGACCCGGACCGAGCCGCCGGCGTGCCACGGGTTCGCCGTCCGGGTGGCGGTGCCGGAGAGCACGCCGTCGACGTAGAGCTTGAGCTGCTTGCGGGGCGCGTCGTAGATCCCCGTGAGCTGGGTCCAGACCCCGAGCTGGGCCGGCGCGGCCGACCAGGCCATGTCGGCGCCGGCCGCGCCGCTGTCGGCCAGCGGCAGGCCGAAGACCCACTTCCCGCCGTTCTCCGGCCGGTACCAGAGGTCGAAGCCGGCGAAGGCGGTGCCGTCCTGGCTGACCGCGGCCCGGGCGAATCCGCCGGCGTCCAGCCTCACCCAGGCCGAGACCGAGAAGCTGGTGTCGGTACGGACCGCGTTCGGCGCCGTCACCACCCCGGGGCCGCCGTCGAACTTGAGCCCGGTACCGACCGCGCCGGCGCCGTACGTGGCGCCGCCGGTCAACGTACCGTCCCGGTCGCCGAGGAACGCCGTGTCCTCGGTGCTCCCCTCCAGCGGCCACTGGGCGTACGGGCCGTTGCCGGCCCGGACGTAGAAGTGGTAGACGCGGGTGGGGCTGCGGTGCCCGGCCCGGTCGACGCTCTGCACGTAGAGGTCGCGCGGGCCGTCGCCGGACGGCGCGAGCGTGACGGTCGCCGGGCCGCCCAGCGCGGTCGCGTCCACGCTGGTCGACGGCGGATCCTGCCAGCCGTACAGGTAGTGGTCGATGTCGGCGACGCCGGCCGCGTCGAAGGTGAACTGGTCGGGCACGCCCACGCCGCCGTGCCAGCGGTTGTCCTCCCGGTAGAGCGGCGCCGAGACGCCCGGCTGCTGGGCCACACCGACCTGGTCGACCACGAACGGTCCGGGGCCGGTGCCGACCGGGCCGCCGCTCGTCCCGTCGTCCGCCCAGACCGTCCACGAGACGGTCTGGCCGTTGCGGTTGCGCAGGTCGACGTCGGTGCTGAAGGCCGCCCCGGAGATCTGGTTCGGCCCCCAGTCGCGGTGTTCGGTGGCACCGCCGCCGGTGATGTCCCACCTCGGCCGGACCAGGTCGTTGTCCGGGTCGGAGAGCCGGGTCTTCAACCGGATCGACTGGTCACCCACGTACGACTTGCCCGCGCACCAGCGGCACGGCTTGGGCAGCGGCGGGTCGGTGCCCAGTTCGTACGGCGCGTTCGGGCGGGTGTTGAAGTTGACCACCAGGTTGGTGGCGTTCGGGTCGAGCTTGCGCCAGGCGTAGCCGTCGGCCTCGTCGACCGCCGCGATGAAGTACGTCGAGACGCCACCGGGCCGCAGCCGCGCGGTGGCGTTGAACCCGAGCGGCTTGTACCCGGCGCAGTTGGTGTACGCCACGCCGGCCGACCTGACCTCCAGTTCCGCTCCCCACGGGGCGTTGTTCCAGGTCGTACCGCCGTCGATCGGCCGGTCGGCGAGGAAGGCCCGCAGGTCGCGCGACTGGCACGACGGGCTGTACGTGATCGTGGTGTTCAGCGCGGCGGAGAGGATCTGCTTGCCGGCCAGGAACCCGGTGTCGTACTGGAAGTAGCTGCGGGCCTTGCCGATGCCGTTGCAGGCCGTCGAGGGCCAGCACAGGCCGACCTTCGCCTCGCCGCCGTCGATCCCGCCGAACCAGTACGGCTGGTTCGAGTAGCCGGAGAAGACCTTGGCCCAGGCGGTCCGGGCCGGGCTGTCCCAGTTCGGGTCGACCGTCACCGGGAAGCGGGTCGCCGGGTCGTCGAGCAGCCGCCGGTCAGGGCTGAGGGTGAGCGCGCCCGGGTCCACGGCGACGCGGGCCACGGCCGTCGCGGTGCCGGAGTCCCACATCGCCGAGGGCGGTGCCGCGAAGACCACCGCGCCGCCCGCGTCCCGCGCCTCCAGCGCCCCGGACTCCTTCGCCCGGACGGTCACCCCGGTCGCGGCCAGCGCGAGCCGGATCCGGCTCAGCGCGGGGTTCCGCGCCGCCGCCGCACTCTTGATCACCAGATGCTGGAGGTACCCGTCCACGTCGGCCCGCATCACCAGGTCGACGCCGGGCAGCACCTCGGCGTAGGTCGCGCTCGCGCCGTCCACTGTGGGTACCGGCAGCCGCCCCGGCCAGCTCAGCGCGATCGACTTTCCGCCCCGGCCGTAGCGGACGAGCGGCGTGCCGGTACCGCCACCGGAGAAGGTCAGGTCGGCGTCGGCCGCGCGCGGGGCGAGCGTACCGTCGGCGCGGCGGACCAGGGCCGGGTCGGCGGCGACCCACCGGTCGCCCTGGCGCACCCGCACCGTGCGGGGGCTCAGCTCCGCCTCCAGGGTGCCGTCCGGCTGCGCGTGCACCAGCCGGTCCCCGGTGGTCAGCTCGCTGATCGCCACCGGCGAGCCCTGCCGTACCGCCGCCGTGATCGCCGTACCGGTGTCCGGTGCCTCGGCGACCCGCGGCCCGCGGTACCTCGGCGCCGGTCCGTCGAGCGGTGCCGAGGCGACCGCCAGGGATGAGATCAACAGCAGCGCCCCCACCGCGGCGCCCGTCCGCCCCGGCCGCCGAAGAAACCGGCGTACTCCGAATTGCCGCACAGCAGCCACCCTCCCCACGCGCGGGCCACCTGGTGGCAGCCGCGCCGCGGGCAGCGTCCCAGCCACGGCTATCCCGCCGCTTACCGCCGGCTTACCGGGCCCGGGCAGCGGAGCCGGGCCCGGCGCGGGCCGCCGTGCTAGCGTCGCCGTCCGTGACACAGGGGATATACCTGGGCAAGGCCGGTCCGGACGCCGCCAGTGACCGGGGCTGGTTGCTCGGCCACTTCAAGCCGGTGGGCGACATCCGGCACAGCACCGACGTGGAGATCAAGTGGGGCGTGCACCCGGCCGGCGACCAACGGGCGCGATGGGCCACGGGCGAGACCCGCACCGCCCTGCTGGTGCTGATCAGCGGCCGGTTCCGGCTCGACTTCCGGAAGTGCAGCCCGGTGCTGGACGCGCCGGGCGACTACGTGGTCTGGGGACCGGGGGTCGACCACTCCTGGTACGCCGAGGAGGAGTCCATCGTGCTCACCGTGCGTTGGCCGTCGGTACCCGGCTACGCCGTACCTCGGCCGGAGTGACCCGTACCGGTTTCCGGCCGGCCCCCGCCGGAACCCGCTGGTGGACCCGACCCGGTGTGGATCCCGCTAGAGCCTCGTGCGGATCCGGCCGCGGGCGAAGGCGTCGACGCGGCCCCAGCGGCCGGGGATGTCGAGCAGCTCCACCCGGCCGAAGCTGACCGGCAGCGCCGGCTCCACGGCGAGGTGCCCTTCGTGCGGCTCCAGGCCGAGCATCGTACGGATCAACAGCAGCGGCGCCCCGGTCGACCACGCCTGCGGGCTGCACGCGGTCGGGTACTGCACCGGGTAGCTGGTCAACGCGCGCGGATAACCGGCGAACGCCTCCGGCAGCCGGCCCTGGAAGTACTGCGCCGCGTCCAGGATGCCCTCGGCGATGGTGGCGGCCTCGTCGTGGAAGCCGTACTTGCGCAGCCCCCAGGCGATGAAGGAGTTGTCGAACGGCCAGACCGTGCCGACGTGGTAGCCGATCGGGTTGTACCGGGCCGAGCCCTCGGCGAGGGTACGCACGCCCCAGCCGGAGAAGAGGCGTGGCCCGATCAGGTGCTCGGCGACCTTGGCGGCCCGCTCCGGGGTGGCGATGCCGCTCCAGAGCAGGTGCCCCATGTTGGACGTGAGCGTGTCGACCTGACCGCCGTCGGCGTCCAGCGCCAGCGCGTAGAACTCGCCGTCGGCCACCCAGAAGTCCCGGTTGAACCGCTCCTTCAGCTCGGCCGCCTCGCGCTCCAGCCGGTCGGCCAGCGCCGGATCGTTCCAGACCAGGCGCGCCAGCCGGGCGGCGCGCACCTTCGCGTCGTACGCGTACCCCTGCACCTCGCAGATGGCACGGGGGAAGCCCGGCAGGCGGCCGTCCCGGTACGAGATGGAGTCCCAGGAGTCCTTCCAGCACTGATTCTCCAGCCCGTTCTTGTGGTTGCGGCGCTCGTACCAGAGGTAGCCGTTTCCCACCAGGTCGGCGTAGCCGTCGATCCAGGACAGCGCCGCCCGCGCCTCGTGCTCCAGCTCGCGCACCAGGCCCACGTCGCCGGTCCACCGCTCGTACTCGTCCAGCAGCACCAGGAAGAGCGGGGTGGAGTCGACCGAGCCGTAGTACGGCGAGTGCGGCTGCTCCTCGAACGCCGCCGACTCGCCGTACCGCATCTCGTGCAGGATCTTGCCCGGCTCCTCCTCGCGGAAGTCGTCCAGCCGGGTGCCCTGCAGCGACGCGAGCAGCCGCAGCGTGGTGGCGGAGAGAACCGGGGTGAACGGCAGCGTCTGGAGGCTGGTGAAGATGCTGTCCCGGCCGAAGAGCGTCATGAACCAGGGCAACCCGGCGGCGGGCAGCACCGCCCCGGCGAGCGAGAGCGGCGAGAAGCGCAGCGCCGCGAGGTCCACGAGACTGCGCCGGTACGTCTGGGCCAGCGGCTCGCACTCGCAGACCACGCTCGGCGCCTGGCCCAGCCAGTCGGCGAGGTCCTGTTCCAGCGCCAGCCGCTCCCGGTTGTGCGTCTCCAGCCCGATCCGCAGGTCCTCGCCGGTCGGCCCGACCACCGCGGTGATCACTTTGATGCTGGCGATCCACCGCCCGTGCGGCTCGATCTCGGTACGGAAGGTGAGCCCGTGCTCGTCGTAGTGCGCCGGGTGGTCCGAGGAGATGACGGTCTCGCGGCGGTAGTTGCCCCGCTGGTAGCCGAGGCGCAGCCGGTCGGACTCGACGTGGTGGTAGTAGGTCCCCTGCTTCTTCAGCACGTCGTCCTTGATCTCGAACAGGTCCGCGAAGTCGGACCCGGCCTCCAGCCGGATCTCCAGGTCAAGCGGGTCGGTGCTGTGATTGAGGATGGTCAGCTGTTCCTGGAAGCTGCCGCCGACCATCCGTTGCCGGATCACCGAGTACTTCGCGTCGACGTACTGCACGTTCACGTTCGGTACCAGGAAGAAGCGGTTCTCGTAGTACTGCAGGTCGTCCACCGACAGCGCGGTGAGCCGCTCGCCGTTGACCGTGAGCAGCCACTTCGAGAGGTAGCGCGTGTCACCGGTGAAGAGTCCGGTCGGCTCCGTCGGGGAGCCCTCGACGTCGCCGCGCTCGTCGCAGATGACGAAGGTGTATCCGTCGAGCACACCGGTCAGGCCCATCCCTACCTACCCTTCCCGAACCCCCGCCGCGGGCCGCGGGCGTCGGGCGGGCCGGGAAAGAGCCGCTCGACCCGCAGGATCAGCTGGAGGTTGCCGAAGACGGTCATGTCTCCGCGCAGCATCGCCGCCACCGCGTTCTCCTCCCCCCGGACCAGCCGTTCGAACAGCTCCGGGCTGGAACCGACCACCGCCTCGGCGTCCCGCTGCTCCCGCGACACCGACAGGTCGCCCCGGTTGATGTGGATGGTCCAGTGCTCGGTGTAGTGGTCGGTACGCAGATCCACCCGGAGCGTGCCGGTCGCCTTCTCCAGGAGCGGTTCGTGCCCACGCCGTTCCAGACTCTCGAAGAACTTGGCGGTCGCATCGGTCACCGCGTCGCTCCCTCCGTCACCGTCACGGGCCGGTCCGGCGCCAGAGGCGCCACCCGGGTGAGCGTCCCGCCCACCCGGGTGTCCCCGCATCGCCCGGACCGGGTGAACCGGCCGGGTCGGGGGACTCGCCGGTCAGTTGTTCGGCTCGTCGGCGCTGATGTCCGCCAGTACGGACTGCGGTTCCCGCTCCACCGCCAGGTCGCCCAGGGAGACCAGCCCGATCAGCCGCCCGTCCTCGACCACCGGCAGCCGCCGGATGCCGTACGTGCGCATCAGGTCCGCGGCGGCCACCGCGTCGTCGTACTGGGTCACCGTGACGACGTCCTGCGTGACGATCTGGCTCAGCGTGGCGGTGTCGACGTCCATGTTCTCGGCCACCCCGCGCACCGTGATGTCGCGGTCGGTCACGATCCCGACCACCTCGTCGCCGTTCGTGACGATGACGTCGCCGATGGCGCTGTCGCGCATTTCCTGCGCCGCCGCGGTGAGCGTGTCGCTGCCGTCCATGGTCACCAGACGGGTGGTCATGAACTCTCCGACAGTCGTCATGGTGCAACCCCTCTCAGTCTGCGATCGCCGCCGACTACCCGGGCCGCCCGAGAAGCTAACGGGGACGCCCCACCCCAACCGGCGCGGACCGGGCCGGGACCGGCCAGGACGCGGAGCCGGGGCGCCGCCTGCCGACCCGCGCCGGTCGGCGCGCACCGCGAGCCACGCCGGCTCCGTTGCCACCGCGAGCCACGCCAGCCACCGCGAGCCACGCCAGCCACCGCGAGCCACGCCGGCCGTGGGCCGCCGCCAGCCGCCGCGAGCCGTGCTCGGGCGGCCCGGGCACCGCGAGCCACGCCCGGTGCGCGGACCAGGGCCGTAGAGTTTCGGCCATGACGTCGTCGGCCCCGCGCATCGCGGTCACCGGCGCCACCGGGCGGCTCGGCGGCCGAGTGGCCCGGCGGCTGGCCGCCGCGGGCGTACGGCAGCGGCTGGTCGTACGCGACCCCGCCCGGCTCCCCGACCTGGACGACGCGGAGGTGGCCCGGGCCGCGTACGCCGACCGTGACGCGGTGGTGCGCGCGCTCGCCGGCGTCGAGACGGTCCTCATGGTCTCTGGGGCGGAGGCGCCCGACCGGATCGACCAGCACCGCACCTTCGTCGACGCGGCCGTGGCCGCCGGGGTGCGCCACCTGGTCTACGTCTCGTTCTGCGGCGCCGCCCCGGACGCCACCTTCACCCTCGCCCGGGACCACTGGGCCACCGAGGAGCACATCCGGGCCAGCGGGCTGGCCGCCACGATGCTGCGGGACAACCTTTACATCGACTTCTTCCCGCTGCTCACCGGCGACGACGGGGTGATCCGGGGGCCGGCCGGCACGGGCCGCGTGGCCGCGGTGGCGCAGGACGACATCGCCGACGTCGCGGTGGCGGTGCTGCGCCGCCCCGAGGCGCACGTCGGCGCCGTGTACGAGCTCACCGGGCCGGAGGCGCTCACGCTCGCCGAGGTCGCCGCCCGGCTGACCCGGGCCACCGGGCGGCTGATCCGGTACGAGCCGGAGAGCCTCGCCGAGGCGTACGCCTCCCGGGCCCGCTTCGGCGCGCCGGACTGGCAGGTGGACGCCTGGGTCAGCACCTACACCGCGATCGCGGCCGGCGAGCTGGCCCGGGTCAGTGACGCGGTCGAGCGGGTCGCCGGCCACCGGCCGATGACCCTGGACGACTACCTCCGCCGGATACCCCGGCCAGGCTGAGCCGGCGGGCCGGCCGGTGGCGGCGCGGCCCGTCGGTACGGGCGTCAGGCCCGCGGCGGCATGCCGTAGACCCGTTCCACCCGCAGGTGCAGGGCGACGCGGCGGTCGGCGACCATCGCGCGCCGGTAGTCGTCCCAGTCCGGGTGCTCGCCCCCGATGGCCCGGTAGATGTCGATCAGTTCCTCGACCGTGGCGTCGTGCGGATCCGCCGCCACCGGGCTCAGCTCGGCCGCGGCGTCCGCCACCACGTACGACCAGCCGTCCGGCGCGCTCACGTGGAAGCTCGCCCGCGGGTCGCGCCGCAGGTTGACGGTCTTCGCCCGGTCCTCGGTGACGCTGACCCGGATCAGCTTCCGGGCCCGGTCGAAGGTGTAGTTGACGTTGGAGAGCTGCGGCCGGCCGTCCCGCCGAATCGTCGCGAGTACCCCGAGCTGCCCGCTGCCGAGCAGGTCGAGCAGCCTCTCCTCGTTGGTCGTCATCCGATCAGCCCTCCGCCGCCACCAGCTCGGCGAGCTGTACCGCGTTCAGCGCGGCGCCCTTGCGCAGGTTGTCGTTCGAGCAGAAGAAGGCCAGCGCGTTCTCCGCCGTCTCGTCCACCCGGATCCGGCCGACGAAGGTCGGGTCCGCGCCGGCCGCCCGCAGCGGCGTCGGCACCTCGGTCAGCTCCACCCCGGGTGCCCCGGCGAGCAGCTCGCGGGCCCGGGCGGGGTCGAGCGGGCGGGCGAACCGGGCGTTGACCTGCAACGAGTGCCCGGTGAAGACCGGCACCCGGACGCAGGTGCCGGAGACCTTCAGGTCGGGAATCTCCAGGATCTTGCGGCTCTCGTTGCGGAGCTTCTGCTCCTCGTCGGTCTCGGCGGAGCCGTCGTCGACGATCGAGCCGGCGAGCGGGAGCACGTTGAAGGCGATCGGCTGGGCGAAGACCCGGGGTTCGGGGAACTCGACGGCCGCGCCGTCGAAGGCCAGCCCGGCCGCCTGCCCGGCGACCTTGTCCACCTGCTCGTGCAGCTCGGCGACGCCGGCCAGCCCGGCGCCGGAGACCGCCTGGTACGTGGTGGCGACGAGGGCGACCAGCCCGGCCTCCGCGTGCAGCGGGCGCAGGGCCGGCATCACGGCCATCGTGGTGCAGTTGGGGTTGGCGATGATGCCCCTGGGGCGTACGGCGGCGGCGTGCGGGTTGACCTCGGCCACCACCAGCGGCACCTCGGGGTCCATCCGCCAGGCGGAGGAGTTGTCGATCACCACGGCGCCGGCCTCGGCCACCCGGGGCGCCAGCTCCTTCGAGGTCTGCTTGCCGGCCGAGAAGAGCACGACGTCCAGGCCGCGGTAGTCGGCGGTGGCGGCGTCCTCCACCGTGACCTCGCCGTCGGCCCAGGGCAGGGTCCGCCCCGCCGAGCGCGCCGAGGCGAACAACCGCAGCTGTTCCACCGGAAACTTCCGCTCCGCCAGCACCTGGCGCATGACGCCGCCGACCTGGCCGGTGGCTCCCACAATGCCGATCCTCATGTCAGCGAGGCTACCGGGGCGACGGCGCGGTCCGGCAATCCGATTCCCACCGCGCCGCCGCCCGACACACCATCGGCCTAGCCGTCGACCACCTCGCCGAGCCCGGCGGCGACCAGCTCGTCCCGGATCAGGGCGGCGTCCCCCTCGACCACCAGCGTCAGCCCCTGCGGGTGCAGGTAACGTGCCGCCGCCGCGGAGACCTCGGCCTCGGTGGCGGAGAGGAGCTGCTCCCGCAGCGTCGCGTGGTAGTCGTCCGGCAGGCCGTGCACCACCAGCGTGGCGAGCGCCGAGACGATCGCGCGGGGGGTCTGCAGCTCCACCGAGAGCTGCCCGGCCCGCCAGGAGCGCGCCACCGCCAGCTCCTCCTCGGTCACCCCGTCCGCCTGGGTACGGGAGATCTCGCCGACCGCGTCCACCAGCGCGGGCGCGGTGACGGCCGTCTGCACGCCGGAGCTGACCGTGAAGCGCCCGAACCGCCGCGAGGTGCCGAAGTCCGCCCGGATGCCGTACGTGTAGCCGCGCACCTCGCGGATCAGGTGGTTGAGCCGGGACGTGAACGCGCCGCCGAGGACCGTGCCGGCCAGCACCATCGGTACGTGGTCCGGGTGGGCGCGGTGCGGCGCGACGTGCCCGAGGCGCAGCGTCGACTGCACCGAGCTCGGCCGGTCGACCAGGATGATCCGCCGCTCGTCACGCAGCGCCACGTCGAACGGGCCGCCCGCGTCGGCCGGCCGCCCCGTGGCCCCGGCGAACGCCGCCGCGGCGAGCGCGTCCAGGTCGATCCGGTCCAGGTCGCCGGCGACGAGCAGGGTGCCGGGCCGGGTCAGCCACTCGGCGTGGTACCCGGTCACGTCGTCCACGCCGAGCGCGGCGACGGACTCCGGGTCGCCGTCCATCGGCCGGCCGTGGCGCATCCCCGGCCCGAAGAGGTCGGCCCGCAGCGCCGCGTCCGCCCGCGGGCCCGGGTTGGCCCAGTCCATCCGCAGCGCGGTCGCCTCGTCGTCCCGGACCCGGGTCACGTCCTCCGGGTCGAGCCGGGGCGTACGCACCGCCTCGGCGAGCAGTTCCACGGCGGGCAGCAACCGCTGCACCGGTACCTGCACGCTGACCTGGAAGGAGTCCCAGTCGGACGCGGTGAACAGCTCGGTACCGAGGTTCTCCAGCGCCAACGCGTACGCGGTCGAGTCGCGGCGGGTCGTACCCTCCTCCAGGGCCTTGGCCACCACCACGGCCAGCCCCTCCCGCCCGACCGGCTCCCGGCCGGCGCCCGCGTCGAGCAGCAGGGCGGCGACGGCGAGGTTGTGGCCCGGCAGGTGCGCCGCGACCACGTCACCGCCCGCCACCGAGCGGCGTACGACCGGCGGGAAGCGGTACGGACGGGCCGCTCCCGGGCCCGGGCGCTCGCTGATCAACGTCATGACCACACCTCTCGTTCGCGACTGCGCGGCTGGCTCACCCGGCTCACTTCCCGCGCTCGCCGGCGCTCGACTCCGCCGGTTCGGTCTCCGCCGGCGGCGTGTAGGTCAGCGTCACCCGGTCGGCCGGCCGGAGCACCTCCGCCGCGACCTCGGCCACCCGGTCGGCGGTGACGGCGAGCCAGTTCGGCAGCCGCTGCCCGGCCAGCGCCGGGTCGCCGAACTGCACGGCGTACCGGCCGAGGGTGTCGGCCCGGCCGTCGACGGTGGCCATCTGCCGCCACCAGCCGGTGGTGAGCAGGGCGCGGGCCCGCTCCAGCTCGGCCTCGGTCACGCCGCCGCTGGCCAGTTCGTCCACCACCTCGACCAGACCCTCCTCCAGCCGCTCGATGGTGACCCCGGGGCGGGCGGTGGCGGTCACGATCAGCGGGGCCGGCGCGTGCGCCAGGTCCACCCCGTACGCCCCGACGCTGTCCGGCTGGGCCAGCCGCGCCCCGTCCGCCAGCCGCTGGTACAGCCGGCTGCCCCGGCCGCCGCCGAGCACCGTGGCGAGCAGGGTGACCGCGTCGTACTCGGCGCTGCCGAACGGGTGGGTGCGGTGCGACAGGTAGACCCGGGGCGACGGTACGTCGGCGACGACCGCCTCCCGGGCCGGCGCGCCGGTGGCGGGCACGTGGCGCCCGTCCGGGGCCGGCGGGATGTCCGGGCGGGGGGCGAGCCCGCCGAAGTAGCGCTCCGCCAGCGCGAAGACCTCGTCCGGCGCCGCGTCGCCGGCCACCGTCAGCACCGCGTTGTTCGGCGCGTAGTACGTGGTGTGGAACGCCTTGAAGGTCTCCAGGTCGGCGGCGTTCAGGTCGGCCATCGAGCCGATCGTCGCGTGGTGGTACGGGTGTCCGGGCGGGTAGAGCAACGGCAGCAGCCGCAGCCACGCGTCCCCGTACGGGACGTTCTCGTAGCGCTGGCGCCGCTCGTTCTTCACCACCTCGCGCTGGTTGTCCAGCGTCTCCTGGGTCAGCGCCGGGATTAGCCCGCCCATCCGGTCGGCCTCCAGCCAGAGCACCAGCTCCAGGTGTTCGGCGGGAACCGTGTCGAAGTAGTTGGTCCGGTCCGGGTTGGTGGTGGCGTTGAGGGTGCCACCCGAGCCCTGGACGTACCGCATGTGCTCGGTCTTCGCGACGTTGACCGAGCCCTCGAACATCAGGTGCTCGAAGAGGTGGGCGAAGCCGGTCTGTCCGGCGGGCTCGTGCCGGGAGCCCACGTCGTACCAGAGGTTGACGGCGACGACGGGAACGCTGCGATCCTCGCTGACCACGACGCGCAACCCGTTGTCGAGCCGGGTCGTCTCGATCGGCCAGGGGTAACCGGTCTCGGGCATCCCCCGACGCTATCCGATCACCCGCTCCGGCGGGTTTCGCCGCCCCGCGCATACTGCACGGCGTGGCCCTCCTCTGCGACCCGTACCTTCTCGACCCGGGAGCCGACCGGGTCCATGTGATCTGGCACACGGACACCCCCGGCGGGCGGCACGTGGTGCTCGTCGGCCCCGGCGTCGCCGGGCTCACCGACGCGGCCGCCCGCGCCGCGGCCGAGGAGCCGGCCGGGGCGGGGCCCGGCTGGCGCGCCGTCGCGGCGGTCACCAGCGCGCTGAGCCGCACCCGCGAGGACCCGGAGTCGGTACTGCCCGGCCCGGCCTACGAGACGGTCCGGGCCCGGCCGGTGTACCGGCAGTTCGCCACCGTGGACCGGCTCGGCCCCGGCCGCACCCCCTACCGGGTCGTCTCGGTCGACGAGGCCGGCGCGGCGACGGTGACGCCGGCCTGGTCGCTCGCCCCGGCCCGGCCCGGCGACGCCCCGGTACGGCTGCTGCTGAGCAGCGACCACCAGCTCAAGCCGATGGTCCCGGCGAACCTGGCCAAGGTGGCCGAGACGGTCGGCGTCGAGCTGGACGGCGTGCTGATGGCCGGGGACATGGTGAACGTGCCGGACCGGGCCAGCGACTGGTTCGACCACGCCGACGGCGCCGCCTTCTTCGCCAGCTTCACCGGGCGCGCCGACCGCGAGCTGGCGGGGCGCCGGTACGTGGGCGCGCCGATCCTCCAGCACACGCCGATCTTCCCGACCATCGGCAACCACGAGGTGATGGGGCGCTGGTCGACGACCGTACCGCTGGAGCTGCAGTTCCACGGCGCGCACCCGCGGGCCTGGGACATCACCACCTACCGGGAGCTCTTCCCGCTGCCCGCGAGTGCCGAGGGTGGCCCGCGCTGGTGGGCGCGGAGCATCGGCGAGGTGCACGTGGTCGGGCTCTTCGTGACCCACGTCTGGCGCCCGCCGGGCACCCGGGGCCGCACCAAATACGCCGAGGCGCCCGAGGACCTCGACCGTCCGGAGCGCTGGGGGCACGGGCAGTTCATCTTCGAGCCGGTGCACCGCGACTCCGCCCAGTACCGCTGGCTGGCCCGGGAGCTGGCCTCGCCGGCCGCCCGGCGGGCCCGGTACCGGGTGGTGATGTTCCACCACCCCGGGCACGGGCTCGGCAGCCACTCCGTACCGCCGTACACCGACCCGGTGCCGAGGGTGACCCGCGACCCGGAGAGCGGGAGGATCTCCGCCGTCGGGTACGACTACCCGATCGCCGAGGACCACGTCCTGCGGGACCTCGCCCCGCTCTTCGACTCCGCCGGGGTGCACCTGGTGCTCAACGGCCACTCGCACGTCTGGAACCGGTTCCGTACCGAGGCGGGCGTGAACTGGCTGGAGACCTCCAACGTCGGCAACAGCTACGGCGCGTACGACGTGACCTCCGGCCGGGTACGCGACGCGCCCGCCGGCTACGTCGGCCAGGGCGACCCCGGCGGCCTGCCCCCGATCGTGCCGACCGTGGCCCCGCTGACCGATCCCGGCGGGCGGCCCCTGCCGTTCCTGGCCAGCAACGACGTCACGGCGTTCTCGGTGCTCGACTCGGCGGCCGGCGTGGTCTGCTCGTACCGGTTCGACACCCGCGAGCCCGACTCGCCGGTGGTTCTCTTCGACGAGTTCCCGCTCGGCTAGGCCGGTGCGGGCACCGTTTCCCACTCGGCGGGGCACGGCCCGGGCCGTGCCGGGCGCCGCCCCGTCAGTCTGGCGGCTCCAGCGGGCGCGGGTCCGCCGACGGCTCCGGCGGGACGGTCTCGTCCGCGGTACGCCGTTCCAGGTGCGTGTCCGGGGCGGCGTCCGGCACGTACTCGCGCGTGTCGGACTCGGCCAGGATCGCCTCCGCCTGCGCCCGCGGGTCGTCGCTGCCCGCCGACCGCTCCTCGGGCAGCAGGTGCTCCGCCCGGGCCTCGATCCGTTCCCGTTCCTCGCTGTCCAGGCCCATGGCCCCGTCACCGTTGCGGCTCATGGCCCGCCTGTACCCATCCCCGGGCCCGGCTACGCACCCGCCCGGTGACGGTGACCCGCCGCACCTTCTGGCCGAGGCCACCCGAACGGCGGCCCCGACCGCCGTCCGCGTGCGGTAAGGTTGCCGCCGTGTGGTGCTCGTATCGATGGTTTAGCCAGCCGGCCCTGGGGCCGGTGACTAGGTCATGACCTGAGATCACCACCACCAGAGCCGGCGCGGGCAGGGACTCCAGTTCCTGCCCTTTTCCATGCGAGCAGCCGGCTCGACACCCGGGCGCCGGCACCGGGGCGGGGTCGGCGGGAGGAGACCCACGTGAGCACCATCGGCAGCGGACGGATCAGCGACCAGCGCATCGACAGGGTTGTGCCCCTGACCACGCCGGCGCTCCTGTTACACGACCTGCCGCTCGACGAGCCCCTCGCCGCGGCGGTGCTCGACGGGCGGCGAGCGGTCGGGCGGGTGCTCGACCGGACGGACGACCGCCTCCTCGTCGTGGTCGGCCCGTGCTCGGTGCACGACCCCGCCGCGGCGCTCGACTACGCGGCCCGGTTGCGCGAGGCGGCCGACCGGCTCGCCGACGACCTGTTGATCGTGATGCGCGTCTACTTCGAGAAGCCGCGGTCGACCGTCGGCTGGAAGGGCCTGATCAACGATCCTGGGCTGGACGGTTCCGGCGACGTCAACACCGGCCTGCGCACCGCCCGGTCCCTGCTGCTGGAGGTGCTGCGGCTGGGGCTGCCGGTCGGCTGCGAGTTCCTCGACCCGATCACCCCGCAGTACATCGCCGACACGGTCTCCTGGGGCGCGATCGGCGCCCGTACCGTCGAGAGCCAGGTGCACCGGCAGCTCGCGTCCGGCCTCTCCATGCCGATCGGGATGAAGAACCGTCCGGACGGCAGCATCGCCACCGCCGTCGACGCCATTCGGGCCTCCGCCGTACCGCACGTCTTCCCCGGCATCGACTTCGCCGGCACCCCCGCGATCATGCACACCCGGGGCAACGCCGACGGTCACCTGGTGCTCCGCGGCGGGCGGGGCGAGCCGAACTACGACGCCGACTCGGTGGCGCAGGCGCTGGACCTGCTCCGGGCGGCGGGCCTGCCCGAGCGGCTGGTGATCGACGCCAGCCACGACAACAGCGGCAAGGACCACCGGCGCCAGCCCGTGGTCGCCGCCGACGTCGCCCGGCAGCTCGCCGCCGGCCAGCGCGGCATCGTCGGCGTGATGCTGGAGTCGTTCCTGGTGCCCGGCCGGCAGGACCTGGACCCCACCCGGGAACTGGTCTACGGGCAGTCGGTGACCGACGCCTGCCTCGGCTGGGACGAGACCGGGCAGGTGCTGGCCGACCTGGCCGCTGCGGTACGCGCCCGGCGGGCGACGGTGGCGGCGGGCCACCTCCAGGGCTGACGCGCCCCCGCGCGGCCGGGACGACGCGCGGGGAGACGACGCGCGGGGAGACGACGCGCGGGGAGACGACGCGCGGGGAGACGACGCGCGGGGAGACGACGCGCGGCGAGACGACCGGGGCGGCCGCAATCCGCCGCCCCGGTGACGATCGCCTCAAGTGGACAACCCAGAATCCGTTTCGGGCGTCTTTCTTCTGATGCGGCCCGTACGCCGCAACCGGTGCCCGTCGGAGTTCCCGGCCACGGGACCCGGTGTCCGCTCTCAACGTCGAAGGTGATGACCGCATGCCTGACCGCCGTGGCGGCCGAACGACGAAGTCCCTGTTACTGCTGCTCTCCGGTGTACTGGCCGGCGTGGGCGTCGCCGCGGCGGCGTTCCCGGCGGCGGCGGTTACCGGGCTGGTGGCGAAGACAGGCGCGGAGAGATTCGAGCGGCTGCCGTCCGACCTGACGATCAGCCGGGCCCCGCAGGCCAGCCAGGTCTTCGCCGCCGACGGGACGACACTGCTGGCCAACTTCTTCGACGAGAACCGGCAGGACATCCCGTTGGCGCAGATGGGGCCGCTGATGCCCAAGGCCATGATCGCCGCGGAGGACCACGAGTTCTACCACCACAAAGGCGTCGACATCAAGGGCTCGGTCCGCGCGCTGGTGGCCAACAGCGCCGGGCAGGCCCAGCAGGGCGCCTCCACCCTGACCATGCAGCTGGTCCGGATGTCGATCACATACTCGGCCACGGATCCGAAGGACGTGGTCGCGGCGAGCGAGGACACCACCGCCCGCAAGGTACGCGAGATGCGTCTGGCGCTCGCCACCGAGCGCCGGTTCGGCAAGGACCAGATCCTGGAGAAGTACCTGAACATCGCGCCCTTCGGGCACGGCACGTACGGGGTCTCGGCGGCCAGCCGGTTCTACTTCGGGAAGCAGCCGCGCGACCTGACCGTACCGGAGGCGGCGATGATCGCCGGCCTGGTGAAGTCGCCCAGCGGGTTCGACCCGCTCGACCGGGGCGGAGACGGTGAGCGGGCGGCGCTGGACCGCCGGAACTGGGTGATCAGCCAGATGGCGCTGCTCGGCCAGATCACGCCGACCGAGGAGGCCGCGGCCAAGGCCACGCCGCTCGGGGTGACCGGCCACCCGCTCCCCAACGGCTGCGCCGCCACCAGCAAGAACGACTGGGGCTTCTTCTGCGACTACTTCTACCGCTGGTGGCTGGACCAGGAGCAGTTCGGCAGCACCCAGTACGACCGGGAGCGGCGGCTCAAGAGCGGCGGCTACCGGATCGTGACCAGCCTGGACCCGCGTACCCAGAAGGCCGCGCACGACAACGTCGAGCAGCACCTGAAGACGGGTGACAAGGACGCCCTGATGCTCGCGGCCGTCGAGCCCGGTACCGGCCGGGTCCGCGCGCTGGCCACGAACCGGACCTTCGGCCTGGACGACCCGGCCAAGCCCAAGAACCCGATCTCCAGCAACCCGGCCAAGGCCCACGCCGGCGTCCGCGGCACCTACCCGCGCACGACCCTGCCGCTGATGACCGGTGGCGGCGACGTGACCGGGTACCAGGCCGGCTCGACGTTCAAGATGTTCACGATGGTCGCCGCGCTGGAGCAGGGCGTGAAGCTCAACCACGTGATCGACGCCAAGCAGCAGTACCAGTCCAAGTACGCCGCCGGCCGCGGCACCACCGCCGCCTGCCCCGGTACCGACCGCTACTGCCCGCGCAACGACAACGACGGCATGGCCGGCCAGCACGACATGTGGAGCGCCTTCGGCTCCTCGGTGAACACCTACTTCATCCCGCTGGAGGAGCAGGCGGGGGCGGCCAACGTGGTCGACGTGGCGCGCCGGATGGGAATCAGGTTCCGCGCCAAGAACGACGCCGACATGGCCGCCAACCGTGCCCAGGCCGACGGTTGGGGCTCGTTCACGCTGGGCGTCTCGGCGACCACCCCGCTGGACCTGGCGAACGCGTACGCCACGCTCGCCGCCGACGGCAAGCACTGCGAGCCGATTCCCGTACAGCAGATCCAGGACCACGACGGCAAGCTGCTCGACCTCGCGAAGCCCCGCTGCGACCAGGCGGTACGCCCCGAGGTGGCGCGGGCCGCGCTGGACGCCGCACGCTGCCCGGTGGGCGACCAGTCCGCGTTCGGCCGCTGCAAGGGTTCGACCGAGGGCGACGCCCGGCGGGTGATCGGTCACCCGATCGCCGGCAAGACGGGCACCACGGACAGCCACCGCACGGCCTCGCTCGTGATCACGACCACCTCGCTCGCGGTCGCCGGGATCCTGGCGAACCCGGACTGGCCGGACACGAACGAGAACATGGACCACGGTGTGGTCAACCCCGCCGTGTACGAGACGCTGGCCGACGCGATGCGCGGCAAGCCGGAGCGGAACTTCCCGGCGCCGAGCCGGGACCTGGCCGGGCTGTAGGCGCCCGCGGCGCGGGACCGGGAAACGCCACGCCGCCCACGGCTGTTGCCGTGGGCGGCGTGGACGTCGGTGTGCAGGTCGCCTCTCGGCGAGTGGCACGACGCGGCTCCAGCCGAACGGTATTCCGCGAAGGCAATAGGGTGAGGCCCGGGGACACTGGACACACCGACAGTCATCTCAACCGCCGGTACCCGCCCGGTGTTCCGGCCTCGGCTGTAACCCCCGTCACGCCGGCCACCCCGCCCCCGGACGCCGCGCCGCCCGCCTTGGCCCACCGCCGCCACGGATGCACCCCCGCTCGACCTGGTACGTCGGGTCGGGGTGTTTGGCCCACCGCGTGCCGGGTAGCTGATCACCGTGACCGATGAGGCAGCCAGTCGCGACCTCGACGCCCTGCTCGACGATCTTTTCAGCGGCCAGGAGCGGATCACCCAGCTGGAGATTCACCGGCGGGCCATCGCCGCGGACCTCCCGGCCGACCTGCTGACCAGGATCACGGCCCTGCCGGAGGGTGAGTACGCCGTCGACGAGGCCGCCGAGGCGCTCGGCGCCACCCCGAGCTGAGCAGCAGGGAGACCCCGATGAGCACGGACGACCAGAGCCAGCGCCGGACGAGCGCCCTCGGCCAGCCGCCGCGGGACCGCCAGCCGTCGCGGGAGCGGCGGGACCCCGGCGCGAACGCGGACCCCGACTTCGCCGACGAGCACCGGGAGACGGCCGTCTCCGCCGACGTGATCACCGGAGCGGACGTGGACCGGGAGCCGGAGTCGCCGCGCGGCTGGTCCGGCATGCAACGCTGACCGGACCCCGGCCACGTCGGCCACGTCGGGTGTGCGGCGCCACCGCACCGACCGGACCGACCCGAGCGGTCAGACCGAGGGCGGCGGACGGGCTTGCTGCCCGTCCGCCGCCCTCGGGAGCGTCTAGGAGTCCGGGCCCTCGGCCGCCCGCTGTGCCACCGCGTACGCCATCTGGAGGAAGTCCGAGGCGGCCACGGCGGTGAGGGCGGTGGCCACCATCCGGGTGAGCCGGGGCGCGAGGACGAGCCCGCCGGTCAGCCCGGTGGCCACCCAGACGGCGAGGCAGAACGGGCAGCTCAGCAGCTCCCCGATGGCGTGCCGGGTACCGCTGCCCTGGTCGCGTACCTGCTCCATCACCTCGCCGCTGCCGATCGGCTTGTCGTACCGGGTGAACGGGGCCCGCAGCGGGCTGGTCACCGCGTCCTTGGTGAGCAGCCGACTGAGCTTGTGCGTGGCGATTCCCAGCAGCACCACGTCGGAGGTGGCGGGGCGCTCCGGTACCGGTCGGCCGGTCGCCCGGGCCAGCACCGCGAGCGTCCCGGTCACGCCGGCGTACGTTCCCATGGCGGCGAGGTAGCCGCCCAACGGCCGGTGCTCGTGCGGCGCGTACGCCTGGCGCAGCCGCGCCACCCGCTGCCGCACGCCGCGCTCGGTCATCTCGTTCCTCCTGCCTGTCATCCGGCGGTCAGGTTGTCGTCGACCTCGCGGGCCAGCCGCGCCAGGGACTCGTCGGCGATCTCGGCGAGGCGCGGCACGGACCGGTCGGCGTCGACCTCCAACCGGACGGTGGCCCCACCGGCGTCCAGCGGCACCACGTGCAGCTGCGCCGACCAGTGCGGGGTCGAGCCCGAACTCCAGCGGGCCCGCAGCCCGTCGGGCGCGGCGTCCTCCGGCCGACCCCCGTCCGCCCGGCGCAGCGGCTCGGGCAGCCAGGCGCCGACCCGGGCGGGGTCGGTCGCGGTGCTGAAGACGACCTCGGGCGGTGCGGTCATTCCTCGCTCGGCGCGGGCCACCACCTCAGGCACCCTCCCGCAGGCGGCTCGGGTCGACCTCGCGACCCGGATAGCGGGCCAGGTACTCGGTCTCCAGCTCCGCCGTACGGCGCAGGTGGGTCGCGAGCGCGCTGTCCGCCGCGTGCCGCAGCGTCTCCAGCCGGGTGCGGTGCAGGCTCCGCATCTCGCGGATCAGGTCCTCGTCGGGGAGGTCGGCCGGGTCGATGCCGGGCTCGGCCTCCTCGGCCAAGGGCGGCAGCGCGGCGTCGTCGCGGAGGTGGTCACCGTCCCACTCGCCCAGCCGCTGCTCGGGACTGGTGTCGAGCGGCGCGCCGGCGCGGGTCGGCGGAAGGTCGTCACGGTGTACGGATCCGGTCATCGTCGCCCCCGGGGTTCTCGTATCGGTTGGCAACTAGACGCTTGCCCACGGCGGGCTCCCCCAAACCCGACACCGGCGGGCACACTACGACGTCGCGTCGGAGACCCGCCCGGCTCCCGGTACGCTCGTGGGCATGAAGCGGCTGTGGACGCCGGCGTGGATCGGTCGCCACGCGCTCACCGTCGTGCTGGTGGGCGCGTTTCTCGCGCTCGGCTGGTGGCAGATCAGCCGGGCCGCCGCCGGCAACGCGCTGAGCTGGGCGTACGCGGTGGAATGGCCGCTGTTCGCCGGCTTCGTCGTCTTCATCTGGTTCCGCGAGGTACGCCACACGCTGCGCGGCGACCGGCCGGCCGAGGAGCCGGCCGCGCCCGCGCCGCCCGTACACGCCGCCGCCCCCGGGGTACGGCGTCCGGTCCGTTCGAACCGGCTGCCGGTGCCGGTACCTGGTGACGAGGCGGACGACGCCGAACTGGCCGCGTACAACCGGTACCTGGCGTGGTTGAACGCCAATCCGGGCGCCCGACCGGCGGACTACCCCGGCTGACGTCAGCAGGAAAGGAAAACGAACGTGGGCGCTGCCCTGACCCGATACCGCGTGATTGCCTACGTGGTGGGTGTCGTGCTGATCATCTTCGTGGCGGTGGCCATCCCGCTGAAGTACCTCTGGGACCAGCCGGGGCTGGTCGGGGTCGTCGCCCCGGTGCACGGCTTCCTGTACATGGTCTACCTGGTCGCCGTCTTCGACCTGGGCCGCCGGGCGCACTGGTCGCTGGGGCGGATGGTGCTGTTGATGCTCGCCGGCACCATCCCCTTCGTCTCCTTCTACGGGGAGCGCGCGGTGACGCGGACCGCCCGCGAGCGGCAGCCGGAGGAGCGGCCGCTGACGGAGTCCGTGCGCGGCTGACGTCCGGGAGCCGGCTGAGCCGGGGACCGCCGGGGCCGCGCGCGAACCGAGCGGCCGCGCGGCCGGGGCGGGGGTCGGCCGGCCAGGCGGCCGCCGCGGCGGCCAGGACGAGGATCAGCCGGCGAGGTGGCCGGCCTTGAGGCCGGCGCAGAAGGCGCGCCAGGCGGCCGCGCCGAACTCGATGCTGGGCTCACCCGTACCCGACGAATTGCGGACCCGCACCCCGCTTCCGGGTACGAACGCCACCTCGACGCAGTTGTGCGACTCGCACCGGCTGCTCCGGCGCCACGAGTCTGGTCGCTCCGCCATGGGACCCGCTCCTCCCCTACGACCCGGCCGGTGCCGGATGCACCCAGACCGGGAGAACATCGCCCGTATCAATGTCTCACGGCGCGGCTGCGGACAGAAGGCGGCGAACTTGAATGAGCGTTAAAACTCCCCGCATGAATCCGGCCCGCGCCGATTGGCGCGGGCCGGATCTGTCGAGGGTGGGACCGACTACGATCAGCCCCAATTACCCTTGCGTAGGGTAGTCATAAAGCCGCGCCACGCCGCCGCCCCGAAGACGATGTGCTGGTGCGGGTCTGTCGAGTTCCGGATCGCCACCCCGTCTTCGACCTCGGCCACCTCGACGCATTGCTGCGATTCGCAACGAATGCTCTTCCGCCAAATGCTCTTGACGGAACCCGTCTCCGACATGCGCCCTCCCGGCACCTACGATCTTCGCGGCACGCGCCGCGTCGCCCAGGAGATTACCTGCCGGATAGTCGAGCGTATAGCCCGAAAAGTTGTGAATTATGTTGTTATTATGCCGACTACTTTCAGCAATCGAATGAGCGCGGAGGCCGACGGCCGCTGGTGAAGAACCTGGGCGGGGTGTAGCCTGCACGAGAGCTTGGCCATCTGATACGTAGCGGGTAGCCAGGTGGCAGCCTTCCGACTCCACCACGTGACCCCTCGCTCGGCCGCCTCGGCGCCCGTTGAAGGAAGGGTCCCCCTGATGGGCACTGCATACGGACCGACGGTCGGACGAAGAAAACTTCGTTCCGCCATTCGTCGGGCGCGCGAGGCTTCCGGGCTCACGCAGGAACAGGTGGCCGCGGCCATGGACTGGTCGCTTTCGAAACTCATCCGCATCGAGGCCGGATACGTCTCCATTTCCACCAATGACGTGAAGGCCCTGCTCAACCACTATCAGGTACGGGACCCGGCGGAAGTTTCGGAATTGGTCGACCTGGCCCGGGTCGCCCGTCAACGCACCTGGTGGTCGCAATACCGCGAGAGCCTGCCGCCGGCCTACTTCTCCTATATCGGGCTGGAGGCGGAGGCGGCGACGCTCTGTTTCTACCAGTCCGTCGGCATGCCCGGCCTGCTGCAGACGGAGCGGTACGCCCAGGCGGTCGCCAAGATCGTGATACCGAACTTCAACGATCCGGGCGAGGCGCAGGCCTCCGTCGCGTTGCGCCTGCGCCGGCAGCGCGAGGTGCTGGGCCGCCCGGACCCGCCGGCGATCGAGGTGGTGCTCGACGAGGCCACCCTGCACCGCCAGACCGGGGGCCGGGAGGTGATGCGCGAACAGCTCCGCCACCTGATCACGCTGGCCCGGTCGGCCAACATCGTGATCCAGGTGCTGCCGTTCACCTCCCCGATCTACACCCCGCTGGGCCAGTTCGTGATCATCCGGTTCGCCGGCGCCGAGGACCCCGACGTCGTCTACCTGGAGAGCACCGGGCTGGAGGACGTGCTGGACAGCCCCGAGGCGGTCGCGTCGCACGTACAGACCTTCGAGGGGCTACAGCAGGCGTCGTTGAGTCCGGCGGAGTCCCTCGACCGGATCAACGCGCTCGCCGCCGAACTCGACTGACCCGGGCTCACGCCGGCCGCGGGAGCGCACCGGGCGGCGCCGGCTCGACGGTGGGCACGGCGGCCGAACCGGTCCGCCGCGCCCACCGCCCCGCCCCCTCCTACCGCGGCATCGGCCGCCAGGGTTCGGTGGAGGCGAGCGGCGCGGCCAGCCCCCCGAACCGCGCCGCCTCCCGAGCCCGTAGCAGCGCCCGGGTCACCTGGCCGAACTCCCGTTCCTGGTCGCTGCTGAACAGCAGCATCGTGACGCCCTGGTAGCACCCCCACAGCTCGTACGCCGGCGGGCGCAACCGGTGGCCGGCCACCGCGAGCAGGATCGGCACGAACGCCGCGATGCCCAGGGTCAGGTACGCCACGGCGGTCAGGTGGTACAGCCCGCCGGAGTAGCCGAGCACCAGTCCGAGGCCGCCCAGCACGGTCCCGGTGACGGCCACCGCGCGGACCGTGAGTCGGTCGTGCGGACCCCGGGCGGTACGGAGATCGGCCAGATCCTCGATCGGAAAGCGCCGGGTCCCGACGGTGAAGGATTCGGTCGTGACGGAGATGCCCGGCTTGCGGTAGAGATCGACGGTGATGTGGCCTTTGATGGATCCGGTCGTCACGTTGTGTACAACTGGTGGGCGCGCAGAGGTATAGGTACGATCCACAGGTGCCTCCAACGGCTCGTGAGGCGGGCTGGTGTGGTGGTTCCTGGAGATCGGCATCTGGTGGCGGCCAGGTGCCGATCGCCTTTTTCGCCACGGCGCCGTTACCGTGAACCCTCGGTGCTGACATCAATTGTGCGAAGGCCATGCCACCAAACGGAAGGCCCCAGTCAGCCACCTGGCAGATTTCCAGGCGGCAGCTAGCCTTCTGGACGCATTTAAGTCCGCCTTTGCGCTAATTTGCCGCCCCACTACGGCGACAGCAATGAGCGAAGAGTGACCATTGGGGCAATCCGCCGGCGGCCCCCGCCCACCCCGACTCGGCAGGCCCACGAATTACCGAGTGGTCTCGAACGGATACATTGGGTAATCCAGATATTCGCCGCATTGAGCTCTACTGCCGCAGATCGCCCGACCATCACTGTCGGTAAAGCCGCGCCGGGGCTAGGTTGGTTCGGCCGGACCTGGTTCCCCGCCGCCCCACCGGGTGGCACCGGCCCGGTGCCGCGGCCCCCACCCACGGGGACCGCCGGCCGGAAGGAAGGGCTCCACCCCTCTTGTCGTCCGTCCGGAATCTGTTACGCGCCGTAGTCCTGGTTGGCCTCTCCATCGGCCTGATCACTCCCGCCGCCGCGGTACGGGCCGCGCCGTCGGCCAGCGAACTGACGAAACAGATCAACCAGAAATCGGCCGAACTAGAGAAAATCATCGAGTCGTACAACAAGCTCAACGGCGAGATCAAGACCACGAAGGAGACGGCGGCGCAACTCAGCGCCAAGATGGCGCCGCTGGAACAGCAGCTCGACGTGGGGCGGGCGCAGATCGGCCTGCTGGCCGCGAACGCGTACAAGACCGGGCGGCTGCAGAACGCCGGCGCGCTGCTCGACCCGGCCGGCGCCGAGACGCTGATCGACCGGCTGAACAGCCTCGACCAGCTCGCGCGCGAACGCCAGCGGACGCTCGCCGGCTTCGACCAGACCCAGCGCGCCTATCTCGACCAGAAGGCGCAGCTGGACGCGACGCTGGCCCGGCAGAACGCCCAGGCCGCGCAGCTGAGCGCGGGCCGGAAGAAGATCGAGGGCGACCTCGGCAAGCTCTACGACATGCGCAAGCAGGCGTACGGCTCGGCGACGACCCCGGGCAGCGCGTACAAGGGCACGATCCCCAAGATCGCCGGTTCGGCCGGCAAGGCCGTGACGTACGCCTTCAACGCCATCGGCAAGCCGTACGTGTACGCCGCCGACGGCCCGGACAGCTACGACTGCTCCGGCCTCACGATGGCCGCGTGGAAGGCGGCGGGCAAGTCGCTGCCGCACAACGCGGCGCAGCAGTGGGACGTGGTGGCGCACATCAGCCGCGGCTCGCTGCAACCGGGTGATCTCGTCTTCTACAGCGGCCTCGGCCACGTCGCCATCTACGTGGGCAGTGGCAAGGTCATCCACGCGCCGCAACCCGGGGAGAGCGTCACCCAGGCGAGCGTGGACATGATGACCCCGTACGGCTACGGTCGGGTCCGCTGACCTGGCCGGACGACGACGGCGCCGGTCCCCGCCCGGGCCGGTCGGGGCGGCGGGGCGCCGCGCTGGTCGGCCTCGCCGCCGTCACGCTGCTGATCGTGCTGGCCTGCCTGGCCGGGCGTGCCCTCCTCGGCGGCCTCGCCGGCGACGGCACGCTGACCGCCCGGTCGTCCTGTGCGGAGTTCCTCCGCGCGCCGTCGGCCGACCAGGCCCGCGCGATCGAGGAGGTCGCGCTCGCCGGGGGCGTGTCGGGCCTCGACGCCCGCCTCGCCCAGCCAGCCGTCGTCCACTACTGCGCCGGGCGGCCCGGCGCCCGGCTCGGCGAGGTGGTCGCGAAACTCGGCGGTTGAGCGAGGCCGTGCCGGCGCGAGAAACCGCGCCGGCACGGTTACCCGAAAAGGCCGGCCCGGCGCGGGTACGCGAAAAGGCCGGTCCCCCGAGATCCGGGGGACCGGCCTTTCAGCTGTTGTCTCGCCCTGCCGCTAGGCGGCCTGCAGGCCCTCCGCCCGGGCGAGTTCCCGCAGCCGACCCAGCGCCTGGATCTCGAGCTGCCGGATCCGCTCCCGGGAGAGCGAGAAGCGCGACGCCACCTCGGTCAGCGAGTGCTCGCGGCCGTCCTCCAGCCCGTACCGGGCCCGCATGATGCCGGCCGAACGGTCGTCGAGGTGGTTCAGCAGTCCCTCGATGCGCTGCCGCTCCAGCCCAGTGAGGACGATCTCCTCCGGCGAGGGCGCGTCGCTGTCCGCGACGAGGTCGCCGAGGTTCGTGTCGCCGTCGTCGCCGACCGGGGTGTCCAGCGAGACGGTGTCCTGCGACCAGCGCACCAGCTCGTGCACCCGCTCCACCGGCACGCCCAGCGCCGCGGCGATCTGCTCGGGCTCCGGGTCGGAACCCAGCTCGCGGGTGAGCTGACGGGCGACGTTGCGCATCCGGTTGACGTCCTCGACGAGGTGCACCGGCAGACGTACCGTCCGCTCCTGCTGCGCGATGGCCCGGCTGATCGCCTGGCGGATCCACCAGGTCGCGTACGTGGAGAACTTGTAGCCGCGCTCGTAGTCGAACTTCTCGACCGCGCGGACCAGGCCGGTGTTGCCCTCCTGGATCAGGTCGAGCATCGGCATCCCCGAGCGGACGTACCGCCGGGCGATCGAGACGACCAGCCGCAGGTTCGCGCGAATGAAGAGGTCCTTGGCCCGCTCGCCCTCGACGACGAGCCGCTCCAGCTCCTCCCGGCCGACGCCGTCCGGGATCCGGTCCTCGCCGATCAGGTGCTCGGCGTACAGGCCGGCCTCGATGGCCTTCGAGAGGTCGACCTCCCTGGCCGCGTCGAGTAGCGGCGTCCGGGAGATCTCGTGCAGGTACACGCCAACCAGGTCGCGCTCCTCGGCGACCTCGTCGGTCCGCATCCCGATATTCTTCTCCACGTTGCCCACGGTCCCCTCGCTCGCGCCGGTTACCCGGTTCTTCGCCGTCCCCACGTTCATCAGCCCCTCCCCCGTAACTTCCGCTGTGCCTCGCGGTGCTGACACCTACACAACAGATGAGACGCGTTGGGGATTCCGTCTCGTGAGTCGAAACTGTCACGAATGCCTGAGTGGTTGCTGAGAGCACGGTCGACGTTTGCTGTCAGCCACCGGGTCAGGTGATTCGGAGCCTGGCGGCGCTGCCGGCGCGGGATCATCCCTGCACCAGTTGCCCGAATCATGGCAACACCGAGACCCCGCGGCGCACAGCGACCCAGGTCACCGCCGCCCTGCGATCCTCGTCACCACAGTCGTAACACCCGTCACAACAAGTGACACGTACCCCTGCACGCACCGGTTCACCCATGCAGACCAGGGATACCCCGCCGTCAGGTGAACAATCCGGAGCCTCGACAAAGTCCTGCCGCGGCCCCGGCGGGCGTGAGGTCAGGAACCGAGCAGGGCGAGGGCCTCGCGTACGTGGTCCTCGGAGCGGGCCAGCGCGGCGCGGGCGTCAGCCACCTTGGCCCCGGAGATGAGCGAGACCAGCGCGGGCTTAAGGTCCCCGTCGGCCTCCATCAGCGCGCGCCGGGAGACCTCCTCGGTACGGCCGCTGGCCTCCATGAGGATCGAAATCATCCGACCCCGCAGCTTCGCGTTGGTCGCCACCATGTCGATCATCAGATTGGAGTAGACCCGGCCGAGCCGGACCATCACCGCCGTGGAGAAGGCGTTGAGCACCAGCTTCTGCGCGGTGGCGGCCTTCATCCGGGTCGATCCGGTGACCACCTCCGGTCCGGTGTCGACTCCGATGAAGACCGAGACGGAGCGCGCCACCGACGCGCCGGGGTTGGCGCAGAGCATCACGGTCTCCGCGCCGCGCGCCCGGGCCGCCCGCAGCGCGCCCAGCACGTACGGGGTGCGTCCGCTCGCGGCGAGTCCGACGACCAGGTCACCGGCCTGTACGCACCCCTCCGCCTCGGCCGCGCCGCCGGGCTCGTCGTCCTCGGCGTCCTCCACGGCGCGCCACATCGCCTCCGCGCCGCCGGCGAGGTGGGCGCAGAACCAGTGCCGTGGCGAGTTGAAGGTGGGCGCCAGCTCGGCCGCGTCGAGCACGCCCAGCCGGCCGGAGGTACCGGCGCCGAAGTAGTGCACCCGGTGCCCCTCGCGCAGCGCGCGTACCGCCAGGTCGACGGCGGCGGTGATCTCGTCGAGCACGCCGGAGACGGCGGCGGGTACCCGTCGGTCCGCCTCGTTGATCACCTGGAGGATGCCGCGCGTCGACATCAGGTCCAGGTCCGCGCTCTCCGGGTTGCGCAGCTCGGTCGGGGCGGCGACGCGTACCGCCCGCCGGCGCAGCTCCCCCGCCCCGGGCTCCCCGGGCGCCTGGACGGCGACGTCGGGTACGGCCGCCTCGGGCTCAACCCGCTCGGCCGTCATGCCCGCCTCCGGTGGGAACCGATCCGGTGCGGCTGCACGGCCTCGGCGGTCGCCTCCAGCGCCTTCTTGGCGCGGGCCCGGTTCCGGGCGGCGACCCCGACGAAGAGGCAGTCGACGACGGTGAGCTGCGCGAGCCGGCTCGCCATCGCCCCGGAGCGGTACGTGGTCTCACGGGCGGCCGTGGTCAGTACGAAGTCCGAGACCTCGGCGATCGGCGAGCGGGGGAAGTTGGTGAGGGCGACCGTGGTGGCGCCCCGCGCCCGGGCCTGCTCCAGCACCTCCACCACGTCCGAGGTGGTACCGGTGTGCGAGATCCCCATCGCGACGTCGCCCTTGCCGAGCAGCGCCGCCGAGGTGAGTGCGGTGTGGATGTCCGGGAAGTAGAAGGCGGTGCGCCCGATGCGGTGCAGCTTCTGCTGGAAGTCGGAGGCGACGAAGCCGCTCGCGCCCGCGCCGTAGATCTCGATCCGCCCGGCCGTGGTGATCGCCTCGACCACCCGTTCGCAGACCGCCGGGTCGAGTTGCTCGGCCGTCTCCTCGACCGCGCGCGCGTCGTTGAAGGCGATGGTGGCGATGATCTGCGCGAGGTCGGCACCGGGCGGGATGTCACCGCCCACCACTCTGGCGTCGGGGGGTTCGACCCGGCGGGCGGCCTCCGCCGCGAGGCGGATGCGCAGCTGCGGGTAGCCCTCCATGCCGACGGAGCGGCAGAACCGGATGACGGTGGCTTCGGAGGTCTCGGCGGCCGTGGCGAGGTCGGTGATCGTCCGGCGCGCCGCGTCGGCCGGGTCGGCCACGACGAGCCGCGCGACGCGCTGCTCGGCCGGCGACAACGATGGAAGTAGGCCACTTATGTGCACAATGAGCCCACTGGTCTCGTGAGTCGCAGAAACCTTCGCACTTTTCGCCACGTATGAAACTTACTTTCAGCATGGCGGAGCGTCAACAGCGACACGGCGTCGTCGTGAAACCGACCGAACGTCCAAGCATCGCACTTTCCGGTGGTGCGGGCGACCCGTTCCCCCGACCAGCCACCCCCGGCGACCATTCGCGGATACCGGACGAAGGCCACCGGCCGGGCTGGTGCCGCCGCCGGATGGCCCGGGCACTAGCGTGTGCCGCATGGTCGACCGGAGCGTACTGATCACCGGGAGTACCGGCGGACTGGGTGGCGCCGTCACCGCCGCCTTCCTCGGCGCGGGCTGGCGGGTGGTGGTGCCGGTACGGCCGGGCGCCACCGGCGTACGGCCGGAGCGCGGGCCCGCGGCGGCCGATCCGGTCCGGGTGACCGCCGACCTGACCGACCCCGACTCGGTCGCCGAGGCCGTCGCCGTGGCGGCCGGCGAGGCCGCGGCGCCGCTGCGGGCCGTGGTCAACCTGGTCGGCGGGTACGCGGCCGGCGCACTGGTGCACGAGACGCCCGTCGCCGAGTTCGAGCGGCTGCTGCGGCTCAACCTGCGCCCGACCTACCTGGTCACCCAGCAGGCGCTGCCGCACCTGACGGCGGCCGGCGGCGGCTCCGTCGTCTGCGTCTCCTCGCGCGCGGCCGTCGCGCCCTTCGCCGGAGCGTCGGGCTACGTCACCGCGAAGGCGGCGGTACTCGCCTTCGCCAACGCGGTCGCGGTCGAGTACCGCCCGTCCGGGATCCGCTGCAACACCATCCTGCCCAGCGTCATCGACACGCCGACGAACCGGCGCGCCCAGCCGGACGCCGACCACTCCCGCTGGGTCAGCCCGGAGGAGGTCGCGAAGGTGATCCTCTTCCTCGCCGGCGACGAGTCGGCGCCCACGAGCGGGGCAGCCATCCCCGTCTACGGACGGGCCTGACCGCACGCGTCATCCCGGGGACGTGGCCGGCGCCAAGGAACCGGGGCCGGCCACCGGGGACCGCGACCGGCCTCGCGGTACGCCCGGATCGGCGGGCGACGCGGCGACGGCGGGACGCCCGAGCGCGCGGGGGTCGAGCGTGGGATCCTCGGGGCGCTCCGGCGGCCGGGGCCGGCCGGACACCTCCGGCCGCGGTAACCGATCGGCCGCCTCCGGCCGGGCCCGGTCGGGACCCTCCGGCCGCGGTGCCCGGACGGCGGGGCGCAGCCAGCCGTGCAGCAGCCGCTCGATCGCCCGGCTCACCTCGTCCGGCGGCCGGTTCGCGTCCACCACCACGAAGGTCGGGAACTCCGGTAGCGACCGGTAGGCGGCGTCGGCCGCGGCCAGGTACTCGGGGCTCTCGTGGTCGGTGGCGCGCAGCTCGATCCGGCGGTACGCCTCGGCCGGATCGACCGCCAGCAGGATCGTCAGCTCCGGCGCCGGGAAGATCCGGTAGAGCAGCCGGACGAGGGGTTCCCAGCGGAAGCGCGAGTGGGCGCGGATGCTGGCGTACTGGCAGACCGCGTACCGGTCCATCACCGCGATGCGCCGGGTGAGCGCGGAGCGGACCAGCGCCCGGGCGATGGCGCACCAGCGCAGCACCGATTCGGCGAGCAGCAGCAGGTCCCGCCCGAGGAGCCGCTGCGCGTCGTCGCGGCCGAGGCGCCGGGCCAACCGCCCGAACCAGCGCCGGCCACCGGCGTTCTGCCAGTAGCTCGCCGGATGTCCCGCCGCTGTCAGCGCGTCGGCGAGCCGGTGAGCCTGCGTGGTCTTTCCCGATCCATCGATGCCGACCAGGGCGACGGCGCGCAACCGTACCCGGCCGACCCTGCCACCGTGCCGGTCGTGCAGAGATCTGGCCACCCCGGCAACGGTACCGGGCGAGCGCACGCGCTCGGGCTTATGTCCGTATTTGAGGGAAAACTCGCTTCTTGGGGAAACCGTTACGGGCGCCCCCTCCGTCGCCTTCGTCCCGGGGCTCGGCGTACGGCCACGGCCCGCGGCATTTCGCCCGAGGTGTGAACGACCGGACTGCCGGGTACCGGTAAATCTCCATCCGACCGACCAGGTGGTACGCGACGACCACGGGAGAGTACATGCCACACCGCGGGGACGAGGACCTGCTGCACACTCTCAAACGGGTCGCCGCCGTCCTCAAGCAGTCCGAGATCCCCTTCGCGCTCGGGGGAAGCTTCGCGGTCTATGCCCACGGTGGGCACTCCAGCGACCACGACGTCGACTTCCTCATCCGGGAGCAGGACGTCGAGCGGGCTCTGGAGGCCCTCGTGGCGGCCGGATTCACCGCCGAACGCCCACCCGAGGACTGGCTCGTCAAGGTCTACGACGAGGGACGGCTGGTCGACCTGATCCACCGCCCGATCGAAACCCCGGTGACCGAGGAGACCTTCAAGGACACCGTCATCCGCTCCGTCGACGCCATCCACATGCCGGTGCTCTCGGCCACCCAGCTGATGGTGCACAAGCTGCTCAGCTTCTCGCAGCACTACTGCGACTTCGCCTACGGTCTCCCGCTCGCCCGCTCGCTGCGCGAGCAGATCGACTGGGAACGGGTCCGCAAGGAGACGGCGCACTCCCCCTATGCCGAGGCGTTCCTGATTCTGCTGGATCGACTGGACGTCGTACCCGCGGCGGGTACGGGCGGAGACAAGGAGGTAGCGGCATGAGCCAACGGGACGCGAAGACGACCCTGCCCGCCGACGAGTATCTCGAGGCGGACCTGCAACGCATCCTGACCGAGAACCCGGACATCGCCGAACAGGGCATCACGGTGGTGCGCCGGGACCACTCACTCGTGCTCTACGGCGAGGTGGAGAGCGACCAGCGCCGCGAGGAGATCGTGCGCCGGGTGACCGAGCGTTTCCCGGGCGTACCGATCCTGGCGGACATCGGGCTGATCCGCACCCAGGAGCCGAGCGAGATCGAGGAGTTGCCGTAAGGAGGAAAGATGGTGATCCGGATAGCCGCCGTCGGCGACGTCCACCTCGACGAGGACGTCGTCGGCCGCTTCCGGCCAGCCCTGGAACGCCTGCCCGAACGGGCCGACGTCCTGCTGCTCGCGGGCGACCTGACCCGGCACGGTACCGAGCGGGAGGCCCGCTGCGTGGCGACCGAGTTCGGCGGCCTGGGGGTACCCGTGGTCGCCGTGCTCGGCAACCACGACTACCACTGCGACGAGGTGCCGCAGGTGCTGCGGGTCCTGCGGGACGCGGGGATCACGGTGCTGGAGGGCGACAGCGTCGTGCTGGAGTGCAGCGGCGGTCGGCTGGGCATCGCCGGGGCCAAGGGCTTCGGCGGCGGCTTCGCCGGCCGGTGCGCCAGCGACTTCGGCGAACCGGAGATGAAGGCGTTCATCCGTACCACCAGCGGGATCGCGGACCGGCTCGGCGCGGCGCTGCGGGAGATGGACTGCGACGTACGGGTCGCGCTCACCCACTACGCGCCGGTGCCGGACACCCTGGCCGGCGAGCCGCTGGAGATCTATCCGTTCCTCGGCTCGTACCTGCTCGGTCAGGCCATCGACTCCGCCCCGACCGGGTTGGCGGTCCACGGCCACGCGCACGCCGGCACCGAGCGAGGCACCACCCCCGGCGGGGTGCGGGTACGCAACGTCGCGCACCCCGTGATCAAGCAGGCGTACAGCGTCTTCCACCTGGGCGAGCAGTCCATGTCGAGCCAGGTTTCCGCGCGAACCGGGTCGGGTACTTGATCGTCATGGACCTCATACTTTGGATTCTCGCCGTTGTGCTGGTGGTCGCCGGAGTACTCGCCCTGTTCCGGCGGCAGATTCTCTGGGGCGTCGTGCTGATCATCGTGGGGCTGCTCGTCGGACCGGGCGGCGTCAGCATTTTCACCTAGGCCGCACCCCCCGTACCTCCCCCCTCCCGAAACACGCCGGGGCCGCCACCGGACGCTTGTCCTCCCGACCAACGCGTCACGGTGGCGGTCCCGGCGCCGACTTTCGCACCCTCCCGAGGCCGGGCGGGCAGCCCCGCCGAAGCGCTCGGCCCGCCCGGCGGTTCAGCAGCGGGGCACGCTCGGAATGAATCCGTCGTAGCCGGTGTAGACGTACGCGTCGGAGATGAACCGGCCCGAGCCGATCCGGTCCCAGATGTTGCTGGTCCCGTAGGTGCCGGAGACCGAGGTGCCGGTGGTCTGGCAGTAGATGGTCACGCTCGCCCCGTCGGCGACGGTACCGACGGAGGAGTAGCCCGTACCCGGTCCGGAGCGGACCGTCAGCGCCGAGCCCGCGGTGTTCACCGTGCCGGCGCCGGTGCCCCCGCCAGAGCAGGCGTTGTCGCTGGTGTAGGTCTTGGTGCCCCAGTAGAGCGCGAGCGTGCCGTTGAACCGGATCTGGATGTCGCTGCCGCCGGAGCGCTGCTCGTAGTGCAGGTGCGGGCCGGTGGAGCCGCCCGTGGTGCCGACGTAGCCGATCACCGTGCCGTAGCCGACCGTCTGGCCGACCGAGACGTTGAAGCCGCTGAGGTGCGCGTAGTAGGTCGTGAAGCCGCCGCCGTGGTCGATCCGTACGTACTTGCCGTAGCTCGTGCCGCCGAGGTCGGTGACCCGGTCGACGGTGCCCGGCGCGCTGGCCACCACCGGGTCGCCGAGGTCGTCGGTGCGGTTGAAGTCGATGGCGTTGGCCGGGCTGTGGTCGCTGCGGGTCTGCCCGGACCAGGACTGTCCGCAGGGGAACGGGACCTTGAAGGTCGGTGCCGCCATCGCGGGGTCGGCCAGTCCGACCGCCGTCGCGGCGGCGAGCAGCAGGCTCGCCCCGGCGAGACTGAGCACACGGAAGCGCATGCGTTACCTCCCATGGTTAAATCTTTCGATCTGTCTATATTGACTGTCGAAAAATTTCAAGCCCGTCCATCGCCGCCGCACCGCCCCGGAGCGGCGGCGATGGATGATCGATAAGTGACGAATCGAGACGCCAGGTTTCCGAATCGTTACGCCCTCGTGGCGAAGCGGGTATGGACGACGATGCGTGCAAGCGCTTACATGTGGTGACGCCCATCGGGGCCGGCGCACAGTCACGACTGCCGGAGCGCCGGCAAGAAAGGAGGACGGCATGGCGGTCTCTCCCAGACCACGCCACGCCCTCGCGATCGCCAGCGTGCTCGGCCTGGCACTCGGCGCCACCGCGTGCAGCAGCGGAAGCGGCAGCAGCAGCGATCCCGACTCACCGGAATGCGCCACCTACCAGCAGTACCAGGGCAACGACGGTACCAAGGTCTCGATCTACTCGACCGTCACGGACACCGAGGCCGACCTGCTGCAGCAGTCCTGGAAGCAGTTCGAGGACTGCACCGGCATCACGATCGACTACGAGGGCAGCAAGGAGTTCGAGGCCCAGGTCGGGGTCCGGGTGGACGGTGGCAACGCGCCGGACATCGCGGTCTTCCCGCAGCCGGGTCTGCTCAAGCGCTTCGCCGACGCCGGCAAGCTGAAGGCCCTCGGCGGCGACACCAAGGCCCTGGCCGAGCAGAACTACTCGGCCGACTGGCTGAAGTACGCCACCGTCAACGGCACCCTCTACGGCGTACCGATGGACTCGAACGTCAAGTCCTTCGTCTGGTACTCGCCCAAGACCTTCAAGGACAAGGGCTACGAGATCCCCACCACCTGGGACCAGCTGATCGCGCTCAGCGACAAGATCGCCGCCAACGGCGAGAAGCCCTGGTGCGTCGGGATCGAGTCCGGCGAGGCCACCGGCTGGCCGGTGACGGACTGGATCGAGGACCTGATGCTGCGGACGCAGACCCCCGAGGTCTACGACCAGTGGACCACGCACCAGATCCCGTTCAACGACCCGCGGGTCGTCGCGGCGGTCGACCGCGCGGGCACCATCCTGAAGAACTCGAAGTACGTCAACGCCGGTGTCGGTGACGTCAAGAGCATCTCCACCACCGCCTGGCAGGAGAGCGGCCTGGCCATCACCCAGGGCAAGTGCACCCTGCACCGGCAGGCGAACTTCTACGCCAACAACTGGCCCGAGGGCACCAAGATCGGCGAGGACGGCGACGTGTACGCCTTCTACTTCCCCGCCGTCGACCCGAGCAAGGGCAAGCCGGTGCTGGGCGGCGGCCAGTTCGTCTCCGCCTTCGCCGACCGGCCCGAGGTGCAGAAGGTGCAGACGTACCTGGCATCGGCCGAGTTCTCGAACAGCCGGGCCAAGCTCGGCAACTGGATCTCGGCGAACAACAAGCTCGACATCGCCAACGTCGCCAACCCGATCGACAAGCTCTCCGTCCAGATCCTCCAGGACAAGAGCGCGGTGTTCCGGTTCGACGGCTCCGACCTGATGCCGGCGGCGGTCGGCGCCGGGACCTTCTGGAAGCAGATGGTCGAGTGGATCAACGGTAAGGACACCGCGGGCGCGCTCGCGGGCATCGAGAGCAGCTGGCCACGCTGATCCCCGACGGTGGTCCGGCCCGGTAGCCCGCCCGTCGCCCACGGGCGACCGCCACGGGCTCGGGGTCGGACCACCGGGCCGGGCCGGACCAATCGACGGGAGCGGCAGGCCGGTCCAGTCGGCCGAGCCGGACCACCGGGCCGGACCAGCGGGTCGGTCCACGAGAGGCGCCGGACGAGGTCCGGTAGACACGCCTGGGAGGGCGGATGGAGTTCGACTTCGCCGACGAGGCACCGAAGCTCGTCATGTTGCTGTACGGCCTGGTGGCCTTCGTCGTGGTGGTGGGCGGCCTGCTCCTGCTGCTGGACGTCGTACCGACGTGGTTCGCGCACCGACGCGAGGCACGCCTGCTCGCGGCGAGCGAGGCCGGCAGCGAGGCCGTGGCCCGCGTGGGCAAACGCGCCAAGCCGCGCGACTGGCTCTTCGGGCTCTTCTTCCTGCTGCCGACGGTGCTGCTGCTCGGCATCGGCCTGGTCGTGCCGGCGGTCCGCACCACCCTGCTCTCGTTCATGGACAGCGGTAGCAACCACTGGGTCGGCCTGCGCAACTACGGCTGGATGTTCACCCAGGACGAGATCCTCGGCGTACTGACCAACACCCTGATCTGGGTGGTCCTGGTGCCGCTGCTGGCGACCTCGATCGGCCTGCTCTACGCGGTCATGGTGGACCGGGCCCGCTTCGAGGCCGTGGCGAAGTCGTTGATCTTCATGCCGATGGCCATCTCGTTCGTGGGCGCGAGCATCATCTGGAAGTTCGTCTACGCGTACCGCGCCGGGGACCAGGAGCAGATCGGCCTGCTCAACCAGATCGTCGTCTCCCTCGGCGGCACACCGCAGCAGTGGCTGCTCAACCCGCCGCTGAACACGCTCCTGCTGATCGTGATCATGGTGTGGATCCAGGCCGGGTTCGCCATGGTCGTGCTCTCCGCGGCGATCAAGGCGATCCCCGCCGACATCGTCGAGGCGGCCCGGCTCGACGGGGTCAACGCCTGGCAGATGTTCTGGCGGGTCACCCTGCCGAGCATCCGGCCCGCGCTGATCGTGGTCGTGGTGACCATCACGATCGCCACGCTCAAGGTCTTCGACATCGTCCGTACCGCCACGAACGGCAACTACGAGACCAGCGTGATCGCCAACGAGATGTACAACCAGGCATTCCGCTACGGCGAGGCGGGACGGGGCTCGGCGCTCGCCGTCTTCCTCTTCGTACTGGTGATCCCGGTTGTGATCTACCAGATCCGCAACCTGCGCAAGCAGCGGGAGGCATGAGATGACCACGACCACCCCCGTCATCCCCGTCGGCACCGCCGAGGTCGCCGGCCGGCCGAGGACCATGGCCGGTCGGGTACGCAAGCGGCTCAACACCCGGGCCGCGACGCTGGTCTCGGTCGTCATCGCGGTGCTCTGGACCCTGCCGACCTTCGGCCTGCTCATCTCCTCGTTCCGGCCGGAAAACGAGATCAAGACCACCGGCTGGTGGAAGGCGTTCACCGACCCGCAGTTCACGCTGGAGAACTACCAGTCGGTGCTCTTCGGGCGCTCGTCCTCCTCCGGCCAGCTCTTCAGCTACTTCCTGAACTCGGTGGTCATCACGATCCCGTCGGTCCTCTTCCCGCTGGCCTTCGCGGCGCTCGCCGCGTACGCGCTGGCCTGGATCAACTTCCGGGGCCGGGACTGGATCTACATCGGCATCTTCGCGTTGCAGATCGTGCCGCTCCAGATGGCGCTGGTGCCGCTGCTCAGCTTCTTCTCCACCGGGGTGACCGTGGCCGGGGTGCAGCTCCTGCCCGCCTGGAACCTCGCGGACGAGGAGAAGTTCGCCCAGGTCTGGTTCGCACACACCTGCTTCGCCCTGCCGCTCGCCGTCTTCCTGCTGCACAACTTCGTCGCGCAGCTGCCGAAGGACCTGATGGAGGCGGCCCGCGTCGACGGCGCCGACCACCCGAAGATCTTCCGTAGCATCGTGCTGCCGCTGATCACGCCCGCGCTCGCGGCGTTCGGCATCTTCCAGTTCCTCTGGGTCTGGAACGACCTCCTGGTCGCGCTGATCTTCGCGGGCGGCGGCAACGAGACCGCACCGCTCACCGTCCGGTTGGCCGAGATGGCCGGTACCCGGGGCAACGAGTGGCAGCGCCTGACCGCCGGCGCCTTCATCTCCATCCTCATCCCCCTGATCGTCTTCCTGTCGCTGCAGCGCTACTTCGTGCGCGGCCTGCTGGCCGGCAGCGTCAAGGGATAGGTCCTGTTCGTTCCGGGTCGTGGTCGCCGCCGGCCGCCACGACCCGGAATGACAAGATCACGCTGATGGCGGTCGGGGCCGGCGGCACCGCCGCCGCCGGCACGTCCGCCGACCCGGAAGACAGGACCAGGCCGGAGCGAGGTGAGACCGTGACCAGGATCGACGACGTCGCCCGCCTGGCGGGGGTTTCCACCGCCACCGTCTCCCGCGCCCTGCGCGGGCTGCCCACCGTCTCGGCGGCGACCAGGGCCCGGGTGCTGGCCGCCGCCGGTCAGCTCGGCTACACCGCCTCACCCAGCGCCTCCCGGCTCGCCGGCGGCCGCACCGGCACCATCGCCGTGGTCGTACCGTGGATCACCCGGTGGTTCTTCGGCACAGTCATCGCCGCCGCCGAGGAGACGCTGCAACAGGCCGGATACGACATGCTCCTCTACAACCTCGGCGGCGAGGAGAACGCCCGGCAGCGGCTGCTGCGCACCACCAACCTGCACAAGCGCGCCGACGCGGTCATGCTGGTCGCCACCCCGATGAACGCCGCCGACGTCGAGACGCTCATCGGCGGCGCGCTCACCGGCGTGACGGTCAGCTCCGGCACCGTCGTACCCGGGTGGCCCTGCGTCCGCATCGACGACGTGACCGCCGCCCGTACCGCCGTACGGCACCTGGTCGACCTGGGCCACCGCCGGATCGCGCACATCTCCGGGGACTCCACCGAGGAGCTGGCCTACACCGCCCACCTCGACCGCCGCCGCGGCTACCGGGAGGAGCTGCGCGCCGCCGGGATCCTCCCCGATCCGCGCCTGGACGTCGAGGCCCCGTTCACCGTGGACGGCGGCAGCATCGCCGCCGCCGAGCTGCTGCGCCGCGCGCCGCTCCCCACCGCGATCTTCGCCGCCTGCGACGAGATGGCGATGGGCGCCATGGCGACGCTGCGCTCGGCCGGGCTCCGGGTGCCCGAGGACATCAGCGTCATCGGCGTCGACGACCACGACCTCGCGGTGGTGGTGGGGTTGAGCACGGTGGCGCAGCCCGCCGCGGACCAGGGGCGGGTCGCCGCCGACCTGCTGCTCGACGCGCTCTGCGGGCGGCCCGACGCGCACGCCGCCGCGACGCCGGTGATTCTGCCCACCCGGCTCGTCGTACGCGGGTCGACCGCCCCGCCCCGGGCAGACTGAAGCGGGTTGGCCGTGCCCGTACCGGGGTACGCGACCACCGAGATCCGGCACGACACCACACGGGAGAGCGCCCTGAACATCCAAGAGACGATGTCCCCATCCGCACCACCGGCGACGGCACCCGGCACCTGGTGGCAGGACGCGGTCATCTACCAGATCTATCCGCGCTCGTTCGCCGACTCCGACGGCGACGGCATGGGCGACCTGCCGGGCATCACCGCCCGACTGGACCACCTCGTCGAGCTCGGCGCCGACGCCGTGTGGCTCTCGCCGTTCTACCCGTCACCGCAGGCCGACGCCGGCTACGACGTCGCCGACTACCGCGACGTCGACCCGCTGTTCGGCCGGCTGGCGGACTTCGACGCGCTGCTCGCGCGGGCGCACGAGCTGGGGCTGCGGGTCATCGTCGACCTGGTCCCGAACCACAGCTCGTCCGCGCACCCGTGGTTCGCCGCGGCGCTCGCCGCCGGGCCGGGCAGCCCCGAGCGGGCCCGGTACGTCTTCCGCGACGGCCGCGGTCCGGACGGCGACGAGCCCCCGAACGGCTGGCGCAGCGTCTTCGGCGGTGGCGCCTGGACCCGCGTCACCGAGGCCGACGGCCGGCCGGGGCAGTGGTACCTGCACCTCTTCGACGCCGGGCAGCCGGACCTCAACTGGGACAACCCCGAAGTACGGGCCGAGTTCCGCGACATCCTGCGCTTCTGGCTCGACCGGGGCGTCGACGGGTTCCGGGTGGACGTGGCGCACGGCCTCGTCAAGCAGGCCGACCTGGCCGACTGGCACTACCCGGAGGAGCCCGTCTCCGGCGAGGGCACCGAGGGCCCGCGCCCGCCGATGTGGGACCAAGACGGCGTACACGAGATCTACCGCGACTGGCGGCAGGTGCTCGACGGCTACCCGGGCGAGCGGATCCTGGTCGCCGAGGCGTGGGTGCAGCCGGCCGAGCGGCTCGCCGCCTACGTCCGGCCGGACGAGATGCACCAGGCGTTCAACTTCGAGTACCTGGAGGCGGCCTGGAGCGCGCCGGCCCAGTACGCGGTGATCACCCGTTCGCTCGCGGCCACCGACGCCGTCGGCGCGCCGACCACCTGGGTCCTGTCGAACCACGACGTGCTGCGGCACGCCTCCCGCCTCGGCCTCCCGGTCGGTACGCCCCGGCCGCGCGGCATCGGCATCGGCGACCCCCAGCCCGACGCCGTGATCGGGCTGCGCCGGGCCCGGGCGGCCACCCTGCTGATGCTCGCCCTGCCCGGCTCCGCCTACCTGTACCAGGGCGAGGAGTTGGGCCTGCCGGAGCACATGACGCTGCCGGACGAGTCCCGGCAGGACCCGACGTGGCAGCGCACCGGGCACGCCGAGCGGGGCCGCGACGGCTGTCGGGTACCGATCCCGTGGCAGGCCGACGCCCCGTCGTACGGTTTCGGCCCGACGGACGCGAGCTGGCTGCCGCAGCCGGAGCTGTGGGCCGAGTACGCCCTGGACCGGCAGCGCGGGGTCCCCGGCTCGACGTACGAGATGTACCGGACCGCGCTGCGGCTGCGCCGCGACCTGCGGCTCGGCGCCGGGACGCTGTTCTGGCTGGAGAGCCCCGACGAGGTGCTCTCGTTCCGCAACGGCGAGGTGACGGTGCTGACCAACTTCGGCGAGGCGCCGGTGCCGCTGCCCGACGGCGCGGAGCTGCTGCACGCCAGCGGGCCGCTGGACGGCGACGGTCGGGTACCGACCGACGTGACGGTCTGGCTGCGCACGCCGTAGCGCCCGGTCAGGCGGGCCGGCGGACCTCGCCGGCCCGCTCGCCCAGCAGGTCCCGGACGGCGGCGATGTCCCGGGGCGAGCTGCGCGCGGCGAGCCAGTACATGACCCCGGTCGGTACGAAGAAGAGCTGGAACGCGGCGAGCCCGACGGCGAAGTTCAGCGGCGGCGGGAAGGCGCCCCGCAGCCCCTGGAACACCGCGCCGACCAGCCCGTTGCCCGCCGCCCGGCCGACCCCGTTCACCAGGTTGCCGAGGCTGTAGACGGTGCCCCGGTGCTCCGGCGGGTTCACGTCGGCGATCAACGCGAACCAGTTGGGCGAGTTCGCCGAGGTCAGCGCGAGCGCCAGCAGCGCGGTGAGCAGGCTGAGACCGACGCTCGGCTCGGTCAGCACGCTGCGCAGTACCGCGCCGACGACCGTACCGGTGCCGGCGCCGTCGGGCACGTCGATGCGGATCGGGACGAAGAAGAGCACCAGGTAGAAGGGGACGGCCGCGAGGATGCCGACCGCGGCGACCAGGGCGCGACCCCGGGGCGTACGCCGCTGCAGGGCGTCGCCGACCAGCCCGCCGACGATGGAGAGCACCCCGCCCAACTGGAAGAGCGTGGCGAAGACGCTGCCCACCACGATCGCGGTCGCCGAGGAGATGCCCTGCGCCTCGGCCCGCTCCTGGAACAGCACCGGCAGCCAGACCAGCGAACCGAAGGCGGCCTGCGCCGGCAGCCCCTGCAGGATCAGCCACAGGTTGGTCCGCCGGCCGACGATCCCGGGCAGGTCCGCACGGCTGATCCGGTAGTCGTAGTCGCCGCCGGCGGCCAGCGCGCCCGCCAGCTCGGGCTCGCTCGCCCCGCGCCGGATGTCGTACGTGAACAGGTACGCCACCGTGGCCGCCAGCCCGACGGCGCTGAGCAGCAGGAACGGCCGGCGCCAGTCGGTCGCGCCGAGCAGGCCGCCGACCAGCGTGCCGGCGAGCGTCCCCACCCCCTGGGAGAGGCCCCAGAAGCTCATCACCAGGCCGCGCCGGCGGGGCGAGATCAGATCGGTGACCACCGAGAAGCCGACCGAGCCGACCGCGCCGAGGCCGATCGCGGCGAGCACCTCCGCGGCGAAGAAGACCAGGTAGTCGCGGGCCAGCCCGCTGCCGGCCGTGCCGGCCGCCCAGATGAGGGTGCCGGCCATCAGCAGCGGCTTGCGGTTCGCGCGGTCCCCCACGTACGCCCAGGCGACTGCCGCGACCGCGCTGACCAGGAAGCTGACCGCGGTGACCAGCCCGACCACCGACTCGCCGACCCGCAGCGCGTCGGCGACCGGCCGGTACAGCGGCGGCACCAGACCGATCGCCACGTTGTCCAGCGAGGCGAGGATCACGAAGACCACCACGCTGTAGAGCCGGTGCAGGCCACCGCCGCCCCGTACCGCCGGCACCCCGCCGCCGGTCATCGTCGACACCACACCTGCGCACCCAACCAGGAGCAGATAACGACCGGGTGACGGCGCGCCGGGCCCGGTCGGGACGGCGCCGCCCGCGACCTGGGCGAATCGCCCGGTTCTGTCCACCGGGGATCGATTGCCTTGACCGTGGCTGACATGATCTTCCCCGCACCAGACATCGATCAATCCTGGGGAGAACAGATGTACGCAGCCACGGCTGCCCGCTGGCGCACGGCGGCGCTCGTCGCCGGCGCCATGGGCCTGATCGTCGCGGGCGGCGCCGGGGGGGGGGGGGGGGGGCCCCGGCCCCCCCCCGCCCCCCGGGCCGGCGCCCCCCGCACCGCGGGGCGTCGCCGCGCCAGCGGGGCGCGCTGGGGGGGGGCGA
>NZ_JBFAPK010000010.1:0-198761 GCF_040676675.1 Micromonospora sp. NPDC049559
CGAGCCGGAGAAGATCTTGTCGGTGATCGACGCCCGGTCGATCGACAGCGAGATCGCCTGACGCAGCTTCGCGTTCTGGAAGCGCTTGTCGTAGAACGGGAAGGCGATCAGCGCGGTGGTCGGCACCGGGGTGTTCTTGGCCCGGTCGCCCAGGTCGGTCTTCCACTTGTCCCCGGCCAGCGCCGAGACCGGCACCTGCTTCATGAAGTCCAGGTTGCCCGAGACCAGGTCCTGGTAGGCGGCACCGTCGTCCTGGTAGATCTTGACGGTGGCGTCCTTGAACTTGACCTTGTCGTCCAGGGTGTAGTCGTCGAAGCGGGTCAGCTTGACCTCGACGTTGTCCTGCCACGACACGAACTTGACCGGGCCGTTGCCGATCGGGTGCTTGCCGAAGTCGTCCGGCTTCTGGGTGAAGAAGGCGTCCGGCAGCGGCATGAACGCGCTGTAGCCCAGCTTCACCGGGAAGATCGAGAACGGCGCGCCGAGGGTGACCTCGAAGGTCCAGTCGTCGATGACCTTCAGGCCGGACATCGTCTTCGACTTCGGCTCCGGGGCCTTCTGCGGGCCGTCCGGGCCGTCCGGGTCGGAGGTGTTGACGTCCGAGAAGCCCTGGATGTCGCTGAAGAAGCTCGCGCCCTGGACACCGTTCGGCGAGTACGCGTCGTAGTTCCAGGCGTCGACGAAGTTCTTGGCCTTCACGACCGTACCGTCGTGGAACTTCGTGTTCTGCTTGATCTTGATGGTGTAGACCTTGGAGTCGGCCGTGGTGATCGACTCGGCCAGGGCGTTCTTGGGAGCACCACCGTCGTTCGGGTAGCTGACCAGCCCGGTCCACAGGAAGTCGATGATCTGGCCGCCACCGGTCTCGGTGGTGTTGGCCGGGACGAGGCCGACCTCCGGCTGCGTGCCGTAGATGGTGATGGCGCCGTTGGTGTCGCCGCCGGACGACTCGTTGTCGCCGCCAGAGCTGCAGCCTGCCGCGACGAGCGCGCAGGCCGCGCCCAGCGCGACAGCGCTCGCACGCTTCGAGACTCTCATTACCGGGGGTCCTCCTCTTCCATGACCAGTCAAAGCCGTGCCGCCAACGCACCCGGCACCGCGCCGGCGTCCGCCGGTGCGGCGAGCCTGGACCGCGTGCTTGGGCATTGGATCGCCCCGCAGGGCAGCTCACGCGAGGGAGTGAGATGACTGCCACTGTGGCACCGACACGACCTTGAGGTGAAGGTGCCGTTATCAAGCCGTTAGAGCGTGTCGGGGTTGGTCAGTGTTGAACCCGGTTCGGGGCCCGAGCGGGCAGATTCGGCGAAGAAGCCGGTGATTACGGTGATCGTAGATATTTTTCGGCTTCGACGAGTTGGCGCGGAGCGTACGGAATGACCGAGCCGTCCGGCGGTCAGCGCCGGCCGCCGCGGCGCCGCAACGTCCGCTCGTAGTCCTGGAAGCGCGCCTTGGCGATCGTCGAGCGGTCCTCCGAGCGCAGCACGATCCCCTCCGCCGGACCGGGTTCGCCGTCGAGGGCGACCGTGGTGCGCGGCAGGCGCTCGCCGAGCAACGCGTGCATCTTCTCGATCTCGGTCGGCAGCTCCGCGGCCTCCAGTGTGGCCAGGCGTGGCACCCACTCCAGCCCGTGCACGGCCGCGGACTTCAGCAGGTCGTACTCGCCGAGGAAGCGCTGGCCGCCGCCGTCGCGCCAGGCCGAGATCCGCTCCGGTGGGGCCGCCAGCAGGTCGGCGTAGTCCTCGATCACCGCGACGTCGAAGAGGCGCCAGCCCACCCGCTGGCTGGCGGTGTAGTGCTTGGACGCGGCCGTGACCCGGCCACCGTACAGCTCGACGTAGTGCACCCGGATCACGTCCCGCCCGGCCGGCGCGAGCCGCTCGGCGACCGGCCGCAACGCCGCCACGATGCCGAGGGCCGGGTTGCCGATCAGGTCGCCCCGGGCGTACAGCAGTTCCTCCCGGCTGCCCAGCAGCCAGCTGCCGTCGGGCAGCGAGATGATCCGCGCGTTGGTGCCGTCGACCTTCTCGGTCAGGAAGACCCGACCCCGGAAGGGCACGCACTCGTCGAGCAGCCCGCCGTTGCGGGGGTCGAGCGCGTGGTAGGTCGGGATCGACGGGTACTTCGTCATCGAGTTGACGGCGCGCAGGTCGGCGGTACGGATGTCGAAGTCGCCCATGTCGTCCCTCCCGTGGGTGTCGGACCAGGATCCTGCCCGGCGGCCGATCCGGCGGGCAACCGGTATCCGAACGGTCCGGGTCGTCGATTCCCGTCGGTGGTAGTGTTCGGCGGACTTCGATCATCAGTCACCGCCGTCGCGCCCACCCGCCGGCCCGTACCGCCGTCGCCGGACCCCGGTCGCACCGGCCCGTGGCGCCCCGCCGACCGCCGTGCCGAGCAAGGAGCATCGATTGTCCCCCTCCCCGTCGCAGCTCTTCGCGGAGTTGACCACGTCCGAGCGGCCCGCCGCCGCCGAGGTCGTCATGGGACGGGCCGTGGTGCTCGGCGCCAGCATGGCTGGGCTGATGGCCGCCCGGGTGCTCAGCGACCACGCCGACGAGGTGCTCGTCGTCGAGCGCGACGAGTCCGAGGCGGACGGCGGGCCCCGGCCGGGCGTGCCGCAGGGGAGCCAGGTGCACGCGCTCCTCTCCGCCGGCCAGGTGCAGCTGGAACGCTGGTTTCCCGGCTTCGGCGAGCAGGCCGTCGCCGCGGGCGCCCCGGAGAAGCTGACCGCCCCGCCGAAGATGTTCATCAACGGGCAGCTGCGCACCGCCCCGCTGCTCCATCCGCCGAAGCCGGCGCTGATCACCACCCGGCCGTTCCTGGAGGCGCTGGTACGCCGGCTGACGCTGGCCCTGCCGAACGTACGGCTGGTGCACGGCCGCGCCGACGGGCTGGTCTTCGACGGCGACCGGGTCACCGGGGCCCGGTACGTCCCGACGGGCGGCGCGGAGCCGGTGACCGTACCGGCGGATCTGGTGGTCGACGGGATGGGCCGGTCCAGCCGGCTGAGCGACTGGCTGGAGGAGAACGGTTGGCCCCGACCGCCGATGCGGCGGATGCCGATCAAGCTGAACTACGCGACGGCGCTGTACGAGCGGGACGAGAACGTCAGCCGCGCCTCGGTGGTGATCTCGCAGGTCACGCCGGCGAAGGACCGGGTGGCCCGGATCGGCGGGATCAACTCGGTCGAGGACAACCGCTGGATCATGCTGGTCGCCGGGTACGACGACGACCGGCCGACCCGGGACGTCGAGGACTTCAAGGCCCGGTGCCGGGACCACTTCCCGACGGAGTTCGGGGAGATCGCGCAGCACGGCCGGATGATCGGGGACGTGGTCACGTACCACCAGGCCGACAGCCGGCGGCGCGACTTCGACCGGCTCGACCGGCTGCCCGCCGGGCTGGTCGCCGCCGGGGACGCGGTCGCGTCGTTCAACCCGATCTACGGGCAGGGGATGACCTCCGCGATGCTGCACGCGTCCTGCCTCTCGGCGTACCTGCGGTCCGGCCCGTCCCCACTGGACGGGCCGGCCTGGGCCTACTTCCGGCTGGTACGGGTGATCGTGGACGCCGCCTGGCAACTCTCCACCTTCGCCGACATCGCGCTGCCGCACGTCGACGGTCCCTACCCGCGCGGCTACCGGGTGACCAAGTGGTTCAGCGACCAGATGTTCCGGGCGTCGATGACGGACCCGGTGGTCAACCACGCGCTGAACCAGGTGGTCACCATGATCGAGCACCCGAGCAGCCTGGCCCGGCCCGGTCTGCTGCTGCGCGCCATCCGGCTCAACCTGTCCCGTCGAAACTGACCGACCCCGGTTCCCGTACGGCTCAGGCGTCCGCCGGCGGCGCGCCGGATCTCCCAGCCACGCCGGCGGCGCGCCGGATCTCCCAGCCACGCCGGCGGCGCGCCGGAGCGGCCCGACACCGCTACCGGGTCGCGGGCCGCATCCTGGCGTCGCCGGCTACCAGCCGCGAGCCCGCCACTCGGGCAGCGCCGGGCGCTCGGCGCCGAGCGTCGAGTCCTTCCCGTGGCCCGGGTAGAACCACGTCTCGTCCGGCAGCCGGTCGAAGAGCTTGTGCTCCACATCGTCGATCAACGAGGTGAACCGGAGCGGGTCCTTGTCGGTGTTGCCGACCCCGCCCGGGAAGAGGCTGTCGCCAGTCCAGAGGTGCGGCGCGCCGGACGGGTCGCGGTAGAGCAGGGCGATCGAACCGGGGGTGTGCCCGACGATGTGGATGACCTCCAGGGCGCAGTCGCCGACCCGTACCGTGTCGCCGTCGATCAGGGTTTCGGAGGCGACGGGCAGGCCGCCGGCGTCCGCCGTGTGCGCCAGGGACTGCGCGCCGGTGGCCGCGAGGACCTCCTCCAGCGCCACCCAGTGGTCCATGTGCTGGTGGGTGGTGACGACGGCGGTGAGCCCGCCGTCGCCGATCAGCTCCAGCAGCCGGGGTGCCTCGTTGGCCGCGTCGATGAGCAGCTGCTGGCCGGTGGAGCGGCAGCGCAGCAGGTAGGCGTTGTTCTCCATCGGCCCCACCGAGACCTTGGTGATGGTGAGGGCGGGCAGCTCCCGTACGTCGGGCGGGCCGCCGGTGGAGACGTCTCCGGTGTAGGTCACGTTCACCTCTAGATCCAGTTGGGAGGGATCGGCAGGGGCCCGTCCGGGGTCACGGCGAGGCCGTCGCCGTCACCGCGCCCGGTGAGCCAGCCGGCCAGCGCGTACGCCGGTCCGGTGACGGTGGGCGCGTCCGTGGCCGCGCCGAGGGTGAACCGGTGACCCGGCTCGGTGGCGACGACCACGACGGCCGGGCCGTCGGGGCGGCCGGCGAGGTCCGTGGCCACCTCGTGCAGGAGCCGGAGGCTGAAGGCGTCCGGCCAGTCCGCGACGCGGTAGCCGGCGGCGAGGTCGACGTGGTGCACCTCGATCTCGCGCAGCCGTCCCCAGACCAGCGTGGCGGCGAGCAGGTCTCGCGTGCGGCCGGTCACGGTGACCGCCCACGCCTCGGCCGGCATCATCGCCACGGCGTGGGCGAACCGCTCGGCCGCCGCGCGCAGGTCCGCGAGCTGCTCGCCGGGCGGGCGGGCCGCGCCCGCCTCGATGTCCGCCGCCCGGGCGGCCTCGCTGGGGTACGCCGGGATGGGCTCGCCGGTACGCGCCGCGGTCAGCAGGTTCACGTAGCTGTCGGCGTTGCGGGCCAGGTGGGCGAGCACGTGCCCACGGCTCCAGCCGGGCAGCAGCGACGGCTCGGCGAGCGCCGCCTCGTCCAGGCCGGCGGCGGTCCGCAACAGCCGGTCGGCGGCCCGTTCCAACTCCGGCATCAGGAGCAGGGGATCGACCGTCACGTTCTGCACCCTAACGGGCCGGAGCGGTCCGGGCGCGCCGGAAATCGCTTTCGGTGCGTCGGCGCGCCCCCTACCGTCGGTGTCGACGCGTCACCGGGTGCAGGACGGAGGTGGGGTTCATGCCGGTCGCCGTACTCGTGTTCACCAGTTCCGGTTCCTACTCCCGTCAGGGGTGACCAATGTTCGAGCAGACCGCCGGCGTCCAGACCAGCGCCGGCGCCCAGAGCCCCGCCCGTGCCGACCTCGTCGCGCTCGGCTGGGACGACACCTTCGCCGCCGAGGCGGCCCGGTGGCGTGATCCGACGCTCGTGGCGGCCCGGGTGCTCCGGGCCGACCGGGGCGTCTGCACGGTGCTCGCCGCCACCGGCACCGTACGGGCCAGCCTGGCCGGCGCCGTCCTCGCGGCCACCGGCGACCCGGTCAACCTGCCCTGCGCGGGCGACTGGGTACTCGTCCGGCGCTGGCCGGACGAGCGCAGCACCGTCGAGGTCGTCCTGCCCAGGCGTACCGCCATCGTCCGGCGTACCGCCGACAAGGACTCCTCGGGTCAGGTGCTGGCCGCCAACTGCGACACCGCCGCCGTGATCGAACCGATGCACCCGGCCCCGGACGTGGCCCGGATCGAACGGCTGCTGGCGCTCGCCTGGGAGTCCGGCGCCCGTCCGCTGGTCGTCCTCACCAAGTGCGACCTGGCGCCGGACCCGGCGGCCGTGGTGGCCCAGCTCGCCGAGGTGGCGCCCGGTGTCGAGGTACTGCCGGTGAGCGCGCAGCGCGGGGACGGGCTCGCGGCGCTGCGCCCCCGGGTCGGCCCGGGGCGGACCCTGGCGCTGCTCGGCCCCTCGGGCGCGGGCAAGTCGACCCTGGTCAACGCGCTGGCCGGGGCCACGGTGATGGCCACCCAGCAGATCCGCCGGGTGGACGGCAAGGGCCGGCACACCACCACCTACCGGGCGTTGGTCCCGATTCCGGGCGGTGGGGCGGTGCTGGACACCCCCGGGGTACGCGCCGTCGGGCTGCTGGACGCCGCCGCCGGTCTGGACCGGGCCTTCGCCGAGGTGACGGCGCTGGTCCGCCGGTGCCGCTTCGCCGACTGCGGGCACGCGGCCGAGCCGGGCTGCGCGGTACGGGCCGCGCTGGAGGACGGCACGCTGGCACCGCGACGCTGGGAGAGCTGGCAGCGGCTGCAACGCGAGGTCGCGGTGGAGACCGGGCGGCGGGACGCGCGGCTGGCGTCCGTCGACCGGCGGCACCTAGCGCGCCGATCTAGGGCAAATCGTCGTTAGTTGATCTCCGATCACGAAGATTTGCCCTAGATCGGCGTGCGGAGCTGTGGGAATGGCCGGGCGCGCGAAAGTGTCGTACCCCGGGGCTATCGTTGCCGGGGCGCTTCTCGTGTGCCGGATGCGACGGCCGAAGTGCGCCCGACAAGCGGACATACCCTTACTTTCTTCACCCGGGAGTGCACCCACAGTGGCCGACCGACTGATCATCCGCGGCGCGCGCGAGCACAACCTCCGCGACGTCAATCTCGACCTGCCGCGGGACGCGATGATCGTCTTCACCGGGCTCTCGGGTTCCGGCAAGTCCAGCCTCGCGTTCGACACGATCTTCGCAGAGGGGCAGCGGCGGTACGTCGAGTCGCTCTCCTCCTACGCCCGCCAGTTCCTGGGGCAGATGGACAAGCCCGACGTCGACTTCATCGAGGGGCTCAGCCCCGCCGTCTCGATCGACCAGAAGTCCACCTCCCGCAACCCGCGCTCGACCGTGGGGACGATCACGGAGGTCTACGACTACCTCCGGCTCCTCTTCGCCCGCGTCGGCGAGCCGCACTGCCCGGTCTGCGGCGAGCGGATCTCCAAGCAGAGCCCGCAGCAGATCGTCGACCGCGTCCTGGCGATGGAGGAGGGCATCCGCTTCATGGTGCTCGCCCCGGTCATCCGCGGCCGCAAGGGGGAGTACGTCGACCTCTTCGCCGAGCTGCAGTCCAAGGGTTACGCGCGGGCCCGGGTGGACGGGACGGTCCACCCGCTGACCGAGCCGCCGAAGCTCAAGAAGCAGGAGAAGCACACCATCGAGGTGGTGGTCGACCGGCTCACCGTGAAGCCGAGCAGCAAGCAGCGGCTCACCGACTCGGTCGAGTCCGCGCTGGCGCTCTCCGGCGGGCTGGTCCTGCTCGACTTCGTCGACCTGCCCGAGGACGACCCGAACCGCGAGCGGCGCTACTCCGAGAACCTGGCCTGCCCGAACGACCACCCGCTGGCGATCGAGGACCTGGAGCCGCGGGTCTTCTCCTTCAACGCCCCGTACGGCGCCTGCCCCGAGTGCACCGGCCTCGGCACCAAGAAGGAGGTCGACCCGGAACTGGTCGTACCGGACGTGGAGCGCACCCTGCGCGAGGGGGCGATCCAGCCCTGGTCCGGCGGCCACACGCTGGAGTACTTCCTGCGGCTGCTGGAGGCGCTGGGCGAGGCCGAGCACTTCGACCTGGACACGCCGTGGCGGGCGCTGCCCGCGCGGGCGCAGAAGACGATCCTGCACGGCTCCGGCGACCAGGTGCACGTGCGGTACCGCAACAAGTACGGCCGCGAGCGCTCCTACTACACCGGCTTCGAGGGCGTGGTGCAGTGGATCGAGCGGCGGCACAACGACACCGAGTCGGAGTGGTCCCGGGAGAAGTACGAGGGCTACATGCGGGACGTGCCCTGCGCGGCCTGCGGCGGCGCCCGGCTCAAGCCCGAGGTGCTGGCGGTGACGCTGGCCGGCCGCAGCATCGCCGAGGTCTGCGCCCTCTCCGTGGGCGAGTGCGCCGAGCTGCTCGGCTCGATGACGCTCACCGACCGGCAGAAGATGATCGCCGAGCGGGTACTCAAGGAGATCAACGCTCGGCTGCGGTTCCTGGTCGACGTCGGGCTGGACTACCTCTCGCTCGACCGGCCCGCCGGTACGCTCTCCGGCGGCGAGGCGCAGCGGATCCGGCTGGCCACCCAGATCGGCTCCGGCCTGGTCGGCGTCCTCTACGTGCTCGACGAGCCCTCGATCGGCCTGCACCAGCGGGACAACCACCGCCTGATCCAGACCCTGGTCCGGCTCCGGGGCCTGGGCAACACGCTGATCGTGGTCGAGCACGACGAGGACACCATCCGTACCGCCGACTGGATCGTCGACATCGGGCCGGGCGCGGGCGAGCACGGTGGCCGGATCGTGCACAGCGGCTCCGTGGCCGACCTGCTCGCCAACACCGAGTCGCTCACCGGGGACTACCTCGCCGGGCGCCGCTCGATCGTCACGCCCGCGCAGCGCCGGCCGCAGACGCCGGGCCGGGAACTGGTGGTCCAGGGCGCGCGGGAGCACAACCTGCGCAACCTGACCGTGAGCTTCCCGCTCGGCCAGCTCATCGCGGTCACCGGGGTCAGCGGCTCCGGCAAGTCGACCCTGGTCAATGACATCCTCTACACCGTGCTCGCGAACCAGATCAACGGCGCCCGGCTGGTGCCGGGGCGGCACACCCGGATCACCGGGCTGGAGCACGTGGACAAGGTGGTCGGCGTGGACCAGTCGCCGATCGGGCGTACCCCGCGGTCCAACCCCGCCACGTACACCGGCGTCTGGGACCACGTCCGCAAGCTCTTCGCCGAGACGACCGAGGCGAAGGTACGCGGGTACGGGCCGGGCCGGTTCTCGTTCAACGTCAAGGGCGGCCGGTGCGAGGCGTGCAGTGGCGACGGCACCATCAAGATCGAGATGAACTTCCTGCCGGACGTCTACGTCCCCTGCGAGGTCTGCAAGGGCGCCCGGTACAACCGGGAGACCCTTGAGGTGCACTACAAGGGCAAGACCGTCTCCGACGTGCTGGAGATGCCGATCGAGGAGGCGGCCGAGTTCTTCTCGGCCATCCCGGCGATCCACCGGCACCTCAAGACCCTGGTCGACGTGGGCCTCGGCTACGTACGGCTCGGGCAGCCGGCGCCGACGCTGAGCGGCGGCGAGGCGCAGCGCGTCAAGCTCGCCTCCGAGCTGCAGAAGCGCTCGACCGGCCGGACCGTGTACGTGCTCGACGAGCCGACCACCGGCCTGCATTTCGAGGACATCCGCAAGCTGATCGGCGTACTGTCCAACCTTGTCGACAAGGGCAACACGGTGATCGTGATCGAGCACAACCTCGACGTGATCAAGACCGCGGACTGGCTGATCGACATGGGCCCCGAGGGCGGGCACCGGGGCGGGACCGTGCTCGCCGCCGGTACGCCGGAGGAGCTGGCGGAGGTTCCGGAGAGCCACACCGGCCAGTACCTGCGACCCGTGCTCGGGCTCGAGGGCGAGGGGACGGGGGCGGCCGCCGCCACCGCCCGGGCGGCGAAGGCGAACGGCGGGAACGCCAAGGCGGGCGGCGCGAAGGCGTCGGCCACCGGGGGCCGGAGCCGGGCGACCCGGCGTACCCCGGCCAAGTCGGCCTGACCGCGGCCGGCCGCGTCGGGAAGCCGGCGGCGGCCGTGACCGGCCGCGCTGAACGCCTGTGGCGGCCGTGACCGGCCGCACGCTGGGCCGACCGGTGACGGCCGGCGCGGTGAACCGCGTGTCACAGTGATGCGTGTTTCTGGGTACGGCCGTCTCCGACCAGGCGAGCGGCACGCGATCAGGAAGGCTAGGGCATGAGTGACGATCAGGTGGTGACCGGGCTCGGTGGGCAGAGCCGCCGCGCGCTGCTGGCCGGCGCGGGTGCGGTGGGTGTCTCCGTCGTGCTGTCGGCGTGCGGTACCGACGGCTCCGGCGACGGCACCGCCGCCCCCGAGGGCGGCGACACCACCACCGGCGGCGCCCAGCCGGGCGGTGGGGACGTCCTCGCCAAGACGGCGGACATCCCGGTCGGCGGCGGCGCGATCTTCGCCGCCAAGGGCGTCGTGGTGACCCAGCCGACCGCCGGTGACTTCAAGGGCTTCAGCGCCATCTGCACCCACCAGGGCTGCCCCGTGGCGAGTGTCGACGGCGGCACGATCAACTGCACCTGCCATGGCAGCAAGTTCTCCATCGCCGACGGTTCGGTGAAGACCGGTCCGGCCACCAAGCCGCTGGCCGCCAAGAACGTCTCCGTCGAGGGCGACAACATCACGCTCGCCTGACCCACCCCTCCTCGTCGATCTAGGGCAAATCCGCGTTAGTTGATCTCCAATCACGCGGATTTGCCCTAGATCGCGGAGGGGCGCGGTGGGGCGCGCGGTGCGCGGCGCGGCGCGTGGCCGGGCGCGGCGGGCTGCGGGATCTTGACAGGGGTACGGACTAGGCTGGTTTTCGTGGCAGACCCCTCGACCTACCGTCCGGCACCCGGCACGATCCCGGACGCACCCGGGGTCTACCGCTTCCGGGATCCCACCGGCCGGGTGATCTACGTCGGCAAGGCGAAGAGCCTGCGCAGCCGCCTCAACTCCTACTTCGCCGACCCCTGGTCGCTGCACGAGCGCACCCGGCAGATGGTCACCACGGCCGCCTCGGTCGATTGGATCATCGTCGGCACCGAGGTCGAGGCGCTGCAGCAGGAATACACCTGGATCAAGCAGTACGACCCCCGCTTCAACGTCCGCTACCGGGACGACAAGTCGTACCCGTACCTCGCGGTCACCCTCGACGAGGAGTTCCCCCGGCTACAGGTGATGCGCGGCGCCAAGCGCAAGGGGGTGCGCTACTTCGGGCCGTACTCGCACGCCTGGGCGATCCGGGAGACGCTCGACCTGCTGCTGCGGGTCTTCCCGGCCCGGACCTGCTCCGCCGGGGTCTTCAAGCGTGCCGGCCAGGTCGGCCGGCCATGCCTGCTCGGCTACATCGGCAAGTGCTCGGCGCCCTGCGTCGGCAGCGTCTCGGCCGAGCGGCACCGCGAGATCGTCGACGGCTTCTGCGACTTCATGGCGGGCCGCACCGACACGATGGTGCGCAAGCTCGAACGGGAGATGACCGAGGCCAGCGAGCAGCTGGAGTTCGAGCGGGCGGCCCGGCTCCGGGACGACATCGCCGCGCTGCGCCGGGCCATGGAGAAGCAGACCGTCGTCTTCGGCGACGGTACCGACGCCGACGTGGTCGCATTCGCCGAGGACCCGCTGGAGGCGGCGGTCCAGGTCTTCCACGTCCGCGACGGACGGGTACGCGGCCAGCGGGGCTGGGTGGTGGAGAAGGTCGAGGACCTGACCACGGGCGACCTGGTGCACCACTTCTGCACCCAGGTCTACGGCGGTGAGCAGGGCGAGACCGACGTGCCCCGGGAACTGCTGGTGCCGGCTCTGCCGGCGGACGCCGACGCGCTCGCCGACTGGCTCTCGCAGCACCGCGGCGGGCGGGTCACCCTGCGGGTGCCGCAGCGCGGCGACAAGAAGGCACTGCTGGAGACGGTGGCGCGCAACGCCGCCGAGTCGCTGACCCGGCACAAGCTGCGCCGGGCGGGCGACCTGACCACCCGGGGCAAGGCGCTCGACGAGATCGCCGAGGCGCTCGGCATGCAGACCGCCCCGCTGCGCATCGAGTGCTACGACGTCTCGCAGATCCAGGGCACCGACGTGGTGGCGAGCATGGTCGTCTTCGAGGACGGGCTGCCGCGCAAGAGCGAGTACCGCCGCTTCGCCATCCGGGGCGCCACCGACGACCTATCCGCGCTCTCCGAGGTGCTGCGCCGCCGGTTCGCCCGCTACCTGGACGCGGCGGCGAACTCCCGGGGCGAGTTGGAGAGCCCGGGCGTGGCCGGCGACTACTTCACCACGGAGGCCGGCGGACTGGGCCAGGAGACGGTCGGGCTGGGCGAGCCGCCATCGGCCGACGTCGACGAGCCGGCGGGACTCGACGAGCCAACCGGACTGGGCGAGCCGGCGGGACTGGTCGGACCGGCGGGCCTGGGCGAGTTGGCGGACCCGGGCGGCAAGGCCGGCGGACCGGCGGCCGGGGCTGTCCCGCCGGACGACACCTCCCGTCCGGGCATCGACCCGACCACCGGCCGGCCGCGCCGGTTCGCGTACCCGCCGCAGCTCGTGGTCGTCGACGGCGGTCAGCCGCAGGTCGCCGCAGCGGCCGCCGTACTGGCCGACCTCGGCATCACCGACGTGGCGCTCTGCGGTCTGGCCAAGCGGCTGGAGGAGGTCTGGCTGCCGGACGACGAGTTCCCGGTGATCCTGCCGCGCGCCTCCGAGGGGCTCTACCTGTTGCAGCGGCTGCGCGACGAGGCCCACCGCTTCGCCATCACCTTCCACCGCCAGCGCCGCTCGAAGCGGATGACCGCCTCCGGGCTGGACTCGGTACCGGGGCTGGGGGAGGTGCGCCGCAAGGCGCTGCTGCGCCACTTCGGCTCGCTCAAGCGGCTCTCGTCGGCGAGCGCCGAGGAGATCATGGAGGTGCCCGGGGTGGGGCGCCGTACCGCCGAGGCGATCATCGCGGCGCTGCGCGGCGACGAGGCGACCGTCCCGGGGGTGGTGGCCGGTGACGACGCGGCGGCCCGGCCGGCGGACGAGCCACCGGCCGGGCCGTAGCGGACGCCGGGACCGCGGGGCCGTAGCGGGCGCCGGGATCGCCGGGCCGTAGCGGACGCCGGGCCCCGGCCGGGATCGCCCGGCCGGCCGGTCTCAGGCGGCGCCGTAGAGCACCGACGGGTCGAGCGCCAGAGCGCCCTTGAGCTGCTGGCCGCCCTCGTCCACGAGCACCTCCAACGCGCCCTGCTCGATGCCGTCGAACGCCCTGCGGGCCACCTCGGCCGGCGTGCTCTTCGGCTCGCTCCGGTGCGCGACCATCTCGGTGTCGGTCCAGCCCGGGTGCAGGCTGGTCACGCCGACGCCCCGCGGGGCCAGCTCCACGCGCAGCGAGTTGGTCAGCATCCAGGAGGCCGCGCGGGTCGCGGAGTACGAGCTGTAGTCCGGGAGCGCCAGCCAGGAGAGCACCGAGTTGACGTTGAGCAGGTGCCCCTTGTTCGCCACCAGGATCGGCGCGAACGCCCGGGTGACCTGGAGCGTCCCGAAGTAGTTGACCTCCATCTCGCGGCGGATCCTGTCCAGGTCGTCGGTCAGCACCTCGCCGCCGAGGTGGACGCCGGCGTTGTTGACCAGGATGTCCACGTCGCCGGCCCGGGCCGCCGCGGCGGCCACCGAGTCCGGATCCGTGATCTCCAGCGCCAGGGGCACGGCGCCCGGGACGCTGACGCTCTTCGGGTCGCGGGCGGCGGCGTACACCTTGCGGGCGCCGCGCGCCAGCGCCTCCTCGACCAGGGCCTTGCCGATGCCACGGTTGCCGCCGGTGACCAGCACGACGCTGTTTTCGATCTTCATTCGGGCACTCCAAAGGTTGGAAACCGATCGGTTTCCACACAGCGTAAACCGATCGGTTTCCGATGCCAAATGCCGGGGGTACGCTTCTCCGTATGACCACGATCGAGAAGGCCGGGCCACGGGAGCGGCTGCTCCGGGCGGCCGGCGAGCTCTTCTACCGGGAGGGCATCACCGCCACGGGCGTCGAACGGCTCTGCCAGGTGGCGGGCGTCTCGAAGCGGTCGATGTACCAGCTCTTCGAGACCAAGGACGAGCTGGTCGCGCAGGCCCTGGAGCGGTTCGGGCCGGTGACCCTCGCCGCCCACCTCCCGGACGAGGCGGCGCCGCTCACCCCGCGCGAGCGCATCCTGTACCTCTTCGAGCGGTGGGATGCCTCGGCCGGGGACCCGGAGTTCTACGGCTGCCCCTGCGTCAACACGGCGACCGAGCTGAAGGACGCCACCCACCCGGCGGCCCTGGTGGCCCGCCGGAACAAGCGGGAGCTGATCGACTTCTTCGCGCGACAGGCCACCCTCGGCGGCGCGCGCGATCCGGAGACGCTGGCGCAGCAGCTCACCGTCGTCTTCGACGGCGTGGCCGCCCGGACGCTGGTCGAGGGGGCCGGGGTCGCGGGGCTCGGCGTCGCCACCGCCGCCGCGCTGCTGGACGCCGGCGGGCTGCGGGCCGGGTAGGGCAAGCCGCCAGCCGGCCGGGCTCGGCGCCGCCGTCCCGACCGGCGGGGGCCGGATAGAGTACGACTCCGGCCGCGGCGCGTTCGACGGTTCGGTGCCCGACCTCGGCCGACGGGGGCGGGGGCGTCACAATTGGTCGGGCCGTCCGGGGGGACGGCGACCGATGTACGGGTGGCGGCGCGTGGGGGGAACGGGATGACCGAGCGGGGCGACGTGACAGCCGAGCGGGCCGAGCTGCCCGGGCCGGGTGTCACGACGACGGGACCGGGTGCCACGACGATCGGGCCGCGGGCCGGGGAGATCCGACCGGAGGCCGGGGAGGTCGGCGGCGGCGGGGTGCCGGCGGCTCCGGGTGGGCATGGCGAGGCGCCCCGGGAGGCCCTCGGGAGTGACCCGAGCCGGTCGGACACGACCCTGGTGGTGGTCACCGGGGTCTCCGGCGGCGGGCGCAGCACGGTGGCCCGGGCGCTGGAGAACGTCGGCTTCTACGTGGTGGACAACCTGCCCCAGGCGCTCATGCTGGACATGGCCGAGCTGGCCTTCAAGGCCGGCGGCGCGGCCCGGAACACGGCGATGGTGCTGGACGTGCGCAGCCGTGCCTTCTCCACCGACCTCGCCGGGGCGATCCGGGCGCTCAAGGAGCGGGGATTCCAGCCGCGGGTGGTCTTCGTCGACGCCGACGACGAGGTGCTGATCCGGCGGTTCGAGAGCGTACGGCGCTCGCACCCGCTGCAGGGCGACGGCCGGCTCGCCGACGGCATCGCGGTCGAACGCGGCCTGCTGGAGGAGGCGCGGGACCAGGCAGACGTGATCATCGACACCAGCCACCTGAACGTCAACCAGCTCCGCAGCCGGGTCGAGGAGCTCTTCGGCGGCGAGGACGCGCGGCGGCTACGGGTCACCGTGCTCTCGTTCGGCTTCAAGTATGGTTTACCGCCTGATGCTGATTTCGTGCTCGACGCCCGCTTCCTGCCCAACCCGTACTGGGTGCCTGAGCTGCGTGAACACACCGGCCGCGAAGAGGCGGTCAGCCGGTACGTGCTCGGTCAGGAGGGTGCGGTGACCTTCGTGGAGACGTACACCCGGCTGATCAACGCGACCTCGCCGGGCTTCGAGCGCGAGGGCAAGCGGTACCTGACCGTCGCGGTCGGCTGCACCGGCGGCAAGCACCGCAGCGTGGCCATCGCCGAGGAGTTGGCGAGCCGACTGCGCCAGGTGCGGCTCTCGGCGCACGCACAGCACCGCGACCTGGGGCGGGAATGACGCCGACGCGGGTGGTCGCCTTCGGCGGCGGACACGGCCTCTCCGCCTCCCTGCGGGCGCTGCGCCGCTGCGCACCCGAACTCGACCTGGAGATCACGGCCGTGGTCACCGTCGGGGACGACGGCGGATCCAGCGGCCGGCTGCGCGCCGAACGGGACGCGCTGCCCCCCGGCGACCTGCGCCAGGCGCTGGTGGCGCTGGCCGGTGACCACCCCGCCACCCGCCGCAGCGCGAAGCTCTTCCAGCACCGCTTCAGCGAGGTCGCCGCCGGCGCCGACGACGGCGGTGGGCTGGCCGGCCACGCGGTCGGCAACCTGGTGCTCTGCGGGCTGATGGAACTGCTCGGCGACCCGGTGGCCGCCCTCGACCACGCCGGGGCCATGCTCGGCGCGGTCGGTCGGGTGCTGCCGATGTCCTGCGAGCCGGTCGGGATCGAGGCGCAGGTCCGGGGCGTGGACCCGCGCCGCCCGGACGAGCTGCGGACGGTACGCGGCCAGCACCAGGTGGCGGTGACGCAGGGACGGGTGGAGTCGCTGCGACTCACCCCGGGCCGCCCACCGGCCTGCCCCGAGGCCGTGGCCGCGGTACGCGAGGCGGACTGGCTGATCTTCGGTCCGGGCAGCTGGTACACCAGCGTCATCCCGCACCTGCTCGTACCGGAGTTGGCCGACGCGATCGTCGCCAGCCCGGCCCGGCGACTGGTCACCCTGAACCTCGCCGCCGAGAAGGAGACGCTCGGCCTCTCGGTCGCCGACCACCTGGCGGCGCTCGCCTGGTACCTGCCGGAGCTGAAGGTGGATCTGGTCCTGGCCGACGGGAAGGCGGTAGGTGACCCCGAACCCGTCGCCCGTGCGGCAGAATCGCTGGGTGCGCGTCTCGTTCTCGCCCCGGTGGCCGTTGTGGACGGCACGCCCCGGCACGATCCGGCCGCGTTGGGAAGCGCGCTGGTGCCTGTCCTGGGCGCCGATCGTTAAGCACGTACGGATGAACAACGGCGACATGCCGGTACCGGCCGGTGAGGTGGCGACACAATGGCGATGACGGCTGCGGTCAAGGACGAGCTGAGCCGGGTTGACGTACCCAAGCCCTGCTGCCGTCGGGCGGAGATGGCCGCCCTGCTGCGCTTCGCGGGCGGGTTGCACATCGTCTCCGGCCGGGTGGTGGTCGAGGCGGAGCTGGACACCGGGGCGGTCGCCCGTCGGCTGCGCCGCGAGATCGCGGAGGTGTACGGCTACCCGAGCGAGATTCACGTGCTCGCCTCGGGCGGGCTGCGCAAGGGCAGCCACTACATCGTCCGGGTGGTCAAGGACGGCGAGGCGCTGGCCCGTCAGACCGGGCTGCTCGACGTACGTGGGCGCCCGGTGCGCGGCCTGCCGCCGCACGTCGTGGCCGCCAACGTCTGCTGCGCGGTCTCCGCCTGGCGCGGCGCCTTCATGGCGCACGGGTCGCTGACCGAGCCGGGCCGGTCCTGCGCCCTGGAGGTGACCTGTCCCGGACCGGAGTCGGCGCTGGCGCTGGTCGGCGCGGCCCGCCGGATCGGCATCACGGCCAAGTTCCGCGAGGTACGCGGCGTCGACCGGGTGGTGGTCAAGGACGGCGACGCGATCGCCGCGCTGCTCACCCGGATGGGCGCGCACTCCAGTGTGCTCGCCTGGGAGGAGCGGCGGGTACGCCGCGAGGTGCGCGCCACGGCCAACCGGCTGGCCAACTTCGACGACGCGAACCTGCGCCGCTCGGCGCGGGCGGCGGTGGCCGCGGCGGCCCGGGTCACCCGGGCGCTGGAGATCCTCGCCGACGACGCCCCGGGCCACCTGACCTCGGCCGGCCGGCTCCGGCTGGAACATCGGCAGGCGTCGCTGGAGGAGCTGGGTGCGCTGGCCGATCCGCCGCTGACCAAGGACGCCATCGCCGGCCGGATCCGGCGGCTGCTGGCCCTGGCCGACAAGCGCGCTCGCGACCTGGGCATTCCCGACACCGAGGCCGCGGTCACCCCGGACATGCTGGCCGTCTGACCGGTGACCGCCAGGTAAACCCCCGTACGGGATTGCGCCCCGCCGCACCGCGGCGCGGCCGGCTCGGATAAGGTCGCAGCGTACGGCGACGGGGCCGGCACGTCGGTTCTCCTCGCCGTGCATACCGCCTCGGGCGGTCGGTCCACGGACCGTGGCGGGGTGGCCGAGACCTATCAACGACCGGCTCCAACGGTCGGCGCCACATCAACGCCGGCCTCGGGCTGACGCCGGCGGACCAGAAGGCGAGGAGATGGGCCTGTGACCATCCGGGTTGGCATCAACGGCTTCGGCCGGATCGGCCGCAACTTCTTCCGAGCGGTGCTCGCGTCGGGCGCCGACATCGAACTGGTTGCCGCGAACGACCTGACCGACAACGCGACGCTGGCGCACCTGCTGCGGTACGACAGCATCCTCGGCCGCCTCCCGCAGGAGGCCAAGGCGACCGCGGACGAGGTCAGCGTCGGCGGGCAGACCTTCAAGGTGTTCAGCGAGAAGGACCCGGGCAAGCTGCCCTGGGGCGACCTCGGCGTGGACGTCGTGGTCGAGTCCACCGGCTTCTTCACCGACGGCACCAAGGCCCGCGCGCACCTCGACGCCGGGGCCAAGAAGGTCATCATCTCGGCGCCGGCCAAGAACGACGACGTCACCGTCGTGATGGGCGTCAACCACGACTCGTACGACCCGGCGAAGCACTCGATCATCTCGAACGCCTCGTGCACCACGAACTGCCTGGCCCCGCTGGCCAAGGTGCTGCACGACGCGTTCGGTGTCGAGCGGGGTCTGATGACCACCGTGCACGCCTACACGCAGGACCAGAACCTGCAGGACGGCCCGCACAAGGACCTGCGCCGGGCCCGCGCCGCCGCGATCAACGTGGTACCGACCTCGACCGGTGCGGCCAAGGCGATCGGCCTGGTCCTGCCGGAGCTCAACGGCAAGCTCGACGGCTACGCGCTGCGGGTGCCGATCCCGACCGGCTCGGCCACCGACCTCACCGTCGACCTGGCCCGGGAGGCCTCGATCGACGAGATCAACGCCGCCTACAAGGCTGCCGCGGACGGCCCGCTCAAGGGCATCCTGACCTACACCGAGGAGCCGATCGTCTCCTCCGACATCGTCACCGACCCGGCCTCCTGCATCTACGACGCGGGCCTGACCAAGGTCAACGGCAAGCAGGCCAAGGTCGTCGGCTGGTACGACAACGAGTGGGGTTACTCCAACCGCCTCGTCGACCTCGTCAAGCTGGTGGGTTCCTCGCTGTGAGCATCCGTACCCTCGACGATCTTCTCGCCGAGGGGGTTTCGGGTCGGCGCGTGCTGGTGCGCGCCGACCTGAACGTCCCCCTCGACAAGGAGACGGGTGCGATCACCGACGACGGTCGCATCCGCGCCGTGCTGCCGACGCTGGGCGCGCTCCGGGACGCCGGGGCCGCGCTGGTCGTCTGCTCCCACCTCGGTCGCCCGAAGGGCGCGCCGGACCCGAAGTACAGCCTGGCGCCGGTCGCCGCCCGGCTCGGCGAGCTGCTCGGCGCCCCGGTGACCTTCGCGGAGGACACGGTCGGCGACTCCGCCCGCGCCGCGGTCGACGCGGTCGCGCCGGGCGGGGTGGTGCTGCTGGAGAACCTGCGGTTCAACCCGGGCGAGACCAGCAAGGACGAGGCCGAGCGGGGCGAGTTCGCCGACCGGCTGGCCGCCTTCGGCGAGGCGTACGTGGACGACGCGTTCGGCGCCGTGCACCGCAAGCACGCCAGCGTCTACGACGTGGCGGCGCGCCTGCCCCGGTTCGCCGGCCGGCTGGTGCTGCGCGAGGTCGAGGTGCTCGCGAAGCTGCGGCACGAGCCGGAGCGCCCGTACGTGGTGGTGCTCGGTGGTTCCAAGGTCTCCGACAAGCTCGCCGTGATCGAGGCGCTGCTGCCGACCGTGGACCGGCTGCTGATCGGCGGCGGCATGTGCTTCACCTTCCTCAAGGCACAGGGCCACGAGGTCGGCAAGTCGCTGCTCGAAGAGGAGATGCTCGACACCTGCCGCGACCTGCTGGCGCGCTCGGCCGGCCGGATCGTGCTGCCGGTGGACGTGGTGGCGGCCACCGCCTTCGCCGCCGACGCCGACCATGAGACGGTCGCGGTGGACGCGATCCCGGCCGACCGGCTCGGCCTGGACGTCGGCCCGGCCACCGTCGCGGCGTTCGCGCAGGAGATCAGCGGCGCCCGTACCGTCTTCTGGAACGGTCCGATGGGCGTCTTCGAGCTGGCCCCGTTCGCCGCCGGTACGCGCGGCGTCGCCGAGGCGATCACCAAGGTCGACGGCTTCACGGTCGTCGGCGGCGGTGACTCGGCCGCGGCGGTACGGGCGCTCGGCCTCGACGAGTCGTCGTTCGGGCACATCTCCACCGGCGGGGGAGCCTCGCTGGAGTACCTGGAGGGCAAGGCCCTCCCCGGCGTCGTCGCCCTGGAGAACTGATGGCTGCCGCTCCCGCCCGCCGGCCGCTGATGGCCGGCAACTGGAAGATGAACCTCAACCACCTGGAAGCCATCGCGCTGGTCCAGAAGTTGGCGTTCAGCCTCAACGAGCAGCAGCTCACCGACGTCGAGACGGTGGTGCTGCCGCCCTTCACCGACCTGCGCAGCGTGCAGACGCTGATCGACGGCGACAAGCTGCTGATCGGGTACGGCGCGCAGGACCTCTCGCCGTACCAGTCGGGTGCCTACACCGGTGACATCTCCGGTGCGATGCTCGCGAAGCTGGGCTGCCAGTACGTGGTGGTCGGCCACTCCGAGCGGCGGGCCTACCACCACGAGGACGACGCGGTGGTCAACCTCAAGGTGGCCGCCGCGCTGGCCAACGAGATCACCCCGATTCTCTGCGTCGGCGAGGGCCTGGAGATCCGCGAGGAGGAGCGCCACGTACAGTTCTGCTGCGAGCAGCTGGACGCGGCACTGCGCGGCTTCACGGCGGAGCAGGTAACCAAGATCGTGATCGCGTACGAGCCGGTCTGGGCGATCGGCACCGGCAAGACCGCGACGCCGGAGAACGCCCAGGAGGTCTGCGGGGCGGTGCGCCGGCGCATCGCCGAGACGTACGACCAGGAGACGGCCGAACGCGTCCGGATCCTGTACGGCGGCTCGGTGAAGGCCGCGAACATCGCCTCGATCATGGCCCAGCCGGACGTGGACGGCGGGTTGGTCGGCGGGGCGAGCCTGGACGGCGAGGAGTTCGCGCAAATCTGCCGCTTCCCGGAGCACATCAGCCGCTGACGCTCGCTATCCTTGACGGGCCCGCCTGCCGGTCGGTGCCCGCCGCGTCATCGCAAGAGCGCGGGCGAGGATCGCAACGAGAGGAAAGACCCTTACCATGCCGATCGCGTTCGCGTACACGTTGATCGTGTTGCTGATCATCACCAGCGCGCTGCTCACCCTGCTGATCCTGCTCCACCGGGGCAAGGGCGGCGGTCTGTCGAGCATGTTCGGCGGCGGCGTCAGCTCCAGCCTCGCCGGTTCCTCCGTGGCGGAGAAGAACCTGGACCGCTACACGGTCCTGGTGGGGATCGTCTGGTTCGCCTGCATCGTCGGCCTGGGCCTCTGGCTCCGGCTGGGGCTCAACAGCGGATCCTGACAAACCGCCACAACCAGCACGAAAACCTGCGCGCGGTCCACTCCCGGACCGCGCGCAGCCGTGTACCCGGAGCCGATCGTCGTTCCCGACGATCCGTCTGTGATCGGCGCCCCTGGTCCACACGAATACAGAGAAAGAGTGGCCTCACTGACCCACGCCGCCCGCGAGGGCACTCTTTCTCCGAAATTGTGTGGATCAATAGGCCGGTCGGGTTCGGGGCGGCGGGCCGGCCGCCCCGAACCCCCGAGATCAGACCCCGTCCGCCCGAGGCTCCGTGAGCCCGCCGGCCGCGTCCCGGTCCAGCAGCCAGAGGGTACGGCGGGTGCCGTGCACCCGGGCCGCGGGCAGCCCCGAGGCGGTCCCGTCGGCCAGCGCCTTCCCGGCCGCCTCCGACTTGTCCGTGCCGGCGGCGACCAGCCAGACCTCGTGGGCCGTGTTGATGGTCGGCAGGGTCAGCGTGAGCCGCACGGGCGGCGGCTTCGGACTGTCCCGTACCGCGCTGACGGGGGCCGTCCAGTCCAGGGCCGGGTGCCCGGGGAAGAGCGAGGCGACGTGGCCGTCCTCGCCCACCCCGAGCATCAGCACGTCGAAGCGGGGCAGGCCGGTGCCGCCCGTGCCGGCGGCGGCGAGCGCGGCGGCGTACCGGCGGCCGGCCGCCTCCGGGTCGTCGCCGTCCGGGCCGTCCGAGGCCGGCATCGGGTGCACCCGGTCCGGGTCGAGCGGCAGCCGGTCCAGCAGCGCCTCCCGGACCTGGGTCTCGTTGCGGTCCGGGTGCCCGGCCGGCAGGAACCGCTCGTCGCCCCACCAGAGGTCGACCCGGGACCAGTCGACCGCGTCCCGGGCCGGCAGCTGCGCCACCGCCCGGTAGACGGCCGCCGCGACCCGGCCACCGGTGAGCACCAGCCGCGCCTGCCCGTGCTCGGCCTGCGCGTCGACCAGCCGGACCAGCAGCCGGGCGGCCACGGCCTCGATGAGCAGTGGCCGGTCCGGGTGTACGACCGTGAGCGCGCCGGTCATGCCGGGGTGGCGCTGGTGCCGGAGTGGGCGGTGACGCCCGCCTCGGCCCGCTGCGCGGTGGCCGGGTCCTTCCAGATGTGCACCCGCCGTCCGGGCCGTCCCTCCAGCCCGCGTACGCCGGTCACGGCGCTGAGCGCCTCGGCGTAGATCTGGTCGGCGTCGAGGCGGCGCAGCTCCTCGGCCAGCTCGTCGCCGAGCGGGCGGCGTACCAGCGGCAGCTGCCGGTCGGTCTGGCCGGAGCGCTCGAAGGTGGCCGTGCCGTTCTCCCGGGTCAGCACCAGCTCGTCGCCGTTGGCGCAGCTCAGCCGCACCGAGCGCAGCCGCGGGTACTCGGTGGTCTCCTCCCAGGCCGGCCTGATCCCCAGCCGGGCGCCCAGCCAGCCGCTCATCAGCGCGGCCGTCGGGTCGTGCCGGGGCGCCACGACCGTGGCCGCGGTGACCCGCGCCTCGGTCGTGTCGAAGGCCCCCGCCACGAGCGTGCGCCACGGGGTGATCCGGGTCCAGGCCAGGTCGGTGTCGCCCGGGGCGTAGTCGACCGCGCGCTGCCGCAGCGCGTCGACCGGGTTGGTCGACTGGGCGGCGTCGGTGATCCGCCGGTCGGCGACCACGCCGAGGAAATCGTTCGCGATCTGCTCCGGCGGCTCGCCGTGCCACCAGGTCACCACCGGCACGTCCGGTACCAGCAGCGGCATGACCACGGACTCGGCGTGCAGGGCGAGGCGGCCGTACATCCGCATCACCACCGCCTCGCACGGGCCGAGCCGGCCGCCGACGACGATCTCGGCGTCCAGCCGGTTCTGTTCGCGCTCGACGTCGGAGCGGACGACCACCAGCAGGCGGCAGGGGTGTGCCGCCGCGGCGATGGTCGCCGCCGCCTCCGCCTCACGGACCCGTTTCTCGTCGACCACCACGATGAGCGTGAGCGCCATGCCGCTGGCCACCCCGCCCGCGCTCCGCCTCTCGGCGGCCAGCGCCTTCACCACCTCGTTGCCGGTGGTGTCCCACAGCCCGATCACTGGAGCCTCCTGGTCCGTCCGCCGGCCGGGGTGCCGGTCCGGCGGCGATTGCGTTCCTGCTCGGCGCGGTACGGCCCGCCCGCCCGGGGACCGGCCGGGTCGGCGGTCGCGCCACCCATGCGCGCCGCCGCGACGGCGGGCGGGGCCGTCTCCGCCCCGCCCGCGCCGGTCGGCCGGGCGCCGCTCATGCCCGTCGCCATGCCCGCCCCTCGCGGGCGAGCATCTCGTCGGCCTCCCGCGGACCCCACTCGCCGGCCCGGTACGGCTTCGGCTTGGTGCCGCGCCACGCGGCCTCCAGCGGGTCCACCACCTGCCAGCTCTGCTCGACCTCGGCGGCGTCCGGGAAGAGCGTACGGTCGCCGATCAGCACGTCCAGCACGAGCCGCTCGTACGCCTCGGGGCTGGACTCGGTGAACGCCTCGCCGTACTGGAAGTCCATCGCGATGTCGCGGACCTCCATCGTGGTGCCCGGCACCTTGGAGCCGAACTTGAGCACCACGCCCTCGTCGGGCTGCACCCGGATGACGAGCTGGTTGTTGCCGAGCATCTCCATGTCGGCCTGGTTGAACGGCAGGTGCGGCGCCTTCTTGAACATGATGGCGACCTCGGTGACCCGCCGCGGCAGCCGCTTGCCGGCCCGGATGTAGAAGGGCACCCCGGCCCAGCGGCGGTTCTGGATGCCCAGCCGCACGGCCACGTACGTCTCGGTGGTGGAGTCCTGGGGGACGCCCTCCTCCTCGAGGTAGCCGACGGCCCGCTCGCCGCCGACCCAGCCGGGCAGGTACTGCCCGCGTACGGTCCCCTCGGCGACGTCCTGCGGGATGGTGATCGCCCGGAGCACCTTCAGCTTCTCCGCCCGGATCTCGCTGGCGTCGAAGCTGGTCGGCTCCTCCATGGCGACCAGGGCGAGCAGCTGTAGCAGGTGGTTCTGCAGCACGTCCCGGGCGGCCCCGGCGGCGTCGTAGAAGCCGGCCCGGGAGCCGATGCCGACGTCCTCCGCCATGGTGATCTGCACCGAGTCGACGTAGCGGGAGTTCCACAGCGGCTCGAACAGGTTGTTGGCGAAGCGCAGGGCCAGGATGTTCTGGACCGTCTCCTTGCCCAGGTAGTGGTCGATGCGGAAGACGTCGTCGCGGGTGAAGACGTCGTCGACCAGGTCGTTGAGGGCCTTGGCCGACTGCAGGTCCGAGCCGAACGGCTTCTCGACCACGACCCGCCGCCACCCGCCGGACTTCTCGTTGTCCGACATGCCGGTCCGGGAGAGCTGCTTGAGCACCACCGGGAAGGCCGCCGGGGGGATGGAGAAGTAGAAGGCGGCGTTGCCGGCGATGCCGTGCGACTCGCGCAGCTCGTCGAGGGTCTGGGCGAGGGTGTCGAAGGCGGCGTCGTCGTCGAACGACCCGCCGACGAACTTCATGTTGCCGGCGAGCCGGGCCCACACCTCCTCCCGCCACGGGGTACGCGCGTAGCGGCGCGCGGCGTCGTGCGCCAGGGACTCGAAGTCGCCGTCACCCCAGTCCCGGCGGGCGAAGCCGAGCACCACGAACCCCGGGGGGAGCAGGCCGCGGTTGGCCAGGTCGTAGACGGCCGGGATCAGTTTCTTGCGGGCCAGGTCGCCGGTGACCCCGAAGATCACCAGAGCGCAGGGCTCCGGGATCCGGGGCAGCCGGCGGTCCTGCGGGTCGCGCAGCGGGTTGACGGCGCTGCTTCCGTGCAGCGAATCATCCCCGCCGGGTCGCTCTGTCGTACGCTGACTCATCCTCAACTCCGCAGGTTACGAACCGTGTCGAGCAGCTGTGCCAGGCCGGCCGCGCGATCGGTGAGATGCAGGCGTACCACCGGACGCTCGCGCCCGGCCAGCGCCTGCCGGTCCCCGGCGGCCTGGGCCGCCTGGAGCTCCCCGAAGCTATACGGCTTGCCCGGCACCGGCAGGTCCTCGCGGACCGCGCCGGTGATCTGCAGGTACGAGCCGACCTGGGGGCCGCCCTTGTGGTACTGCCCGGTCGAGTGCAGGAACCGGGGTCCCCAGCCGAAGGTGACCGGCCGCCCGGAGGCCGCCGCGAACGCCGGGCGGACCTGCGCGGCGTCGGCGTCGGCGAAGCGGTCCAGGTACGCCATGACGGCCAGGTACCCGTCCGAGCCCAGCCCGTCGAGCAGCCAGCGCAGTACGCCGGCCAGGTCGCCCGGGGCGCCGGCCGGGGCGTAGACCTCGATCGCGCCGTCGGTGAACGCCGGCGCCTCGGCGGGCGGCCCCGAGGCCAGGATCCGGTTGGTGTTCTCCTTGGACTCGGTGACGTTCGGCTGGTTGAACGGGTCGATGCCGAGCACCGCCCCGGCCACCGCGGTCGCGTACTCCCAGGTCAGGAACTGCGCGCCGAGCGGGCCGTTGACGGCCAGGTCGGGCGCGGCACCGCCGCCGGGCACCGTACCGGCCGGCAGCGCGCCGCCGTAGGTGACCGAGAGCACGTCCGGCCCGGTCGCGCCGGGGCTGCCGGGCGCCTCCACGACGACGGGCAGGATGCCGATCCCGCTCTTGCCGGTCGACTCGGCGATGAGCTGCTCGGCCCAGTCGCCGAGACCGTCGATGCCGGTACCGTCGGAGATCAGCGCGACCTTGTCCCGGCCGGTGGTGGCGGCGGTGCCGAGCGCGGCGCCGAGCGCCAGGCCCGGGTTGTTCTCGTCGCGCGCCAGCGCGGCGGCGAGCTCCTCCGCCTCGTCCAGCAGGTTCGCCACCTCGACGCCGGCGAGCGCCGCCGGCACCAGCCCGAACGCGGTGAGCGCCGAGTAGCGCCCGCCCACGGCCGGGTCGGCGAGCACCACGAAGGCGCCCATCTCGTTGGCGGTCGCCTCCAGCGGCGAGCCCGGGTCGGTGACGATCACGAAGTGCCGGCCGGCCTCGGCCTCGGTCAGGCCGGCGTCGAGGAACGCCTGCAGGTAGGCGCGCCGGTGGCTGTCGGTCTCCACGGTGGAGCCGGACTTGCTGGAGACGACCACGACGGTGCGCTCCAGCCGGTCGCCGAGGGCCGCGCGGACCTGGCCGGGGTCGGTGGTGTCCAGCACGGTCAGCGGCCTGCCCAGCGTACGGGTGATCACCTCGGGGGCCAGCGACGAGCCGCCCATGCCGGCGAGCACGACGTGGTCGAGGTCGCCCAGCTCGGCCTTGAGCTCGGCGAGCTGGGGGAGGAGTTCGCGGCTGCGGCGGAAGGTGTCCACCCAGCCGAGCCGGATCTTCGCCTCCTCCTCGGCGTCCGGGCCCCACAGCGTGGGGTCCTTCTCGGCGAGGCGGGCCGGCAGCCCGTCGCTCACCAGCGCGGCGCGGGTCGAGGCCGGGGCCGAGCGGTCCACCGCGTCGGCGCCGTAGACGGCCAGCCCGGCCGCGGCGTCGCAGGGGCCGTCGAGCAGGTCGCTCATGCGTTGCCTCCCGCGCGCTGCGCGGCCTCGGCGTTGGCCCCGGCGGCCTGGTTGGGCCGGCCGGCACCGGCCGCCGCGGCCTCCAGCGACTTGCGTACGCCGTCGAGCAGCTCGGTCCAGCTCGCCTCGAACTTCTGCACGCCCTCGCGCTCCAGGGTCTCGATCACGTCGTCGAACTCGACGCCCTGGGCCGCCAGGCCGGCGAAGACCTGCCGCGCGTCGTCGTACGCGCCGGTGATCGTGTCGCCCGGGGTCTCGCCGTGGTCGGCGAAGGCGTTGATCACCGCCTCCGGCATGGTGTTGACCGTACCGGGGGCGATCAACTCCTCGACGTAGATCACGTCGCGGTAGTCGGGGTTCTTGGTCGAGGTCGACGCCCAGAGCGGGCGCTGCGGGTGGGCGCCGGCGTCGGCCAGGGCCTGCCAGCGCGCCGAGGAGAAGACCTCGGTGTACCGCTCGTACGCCAGCCGCGCGTTGGCGACAGCGGCCTTGCCGCGCAGCGCCTTCGCCTCGGTGGTGCCGATCTTCTCAAGCCGCTTGTCGACCTCGGTGTCGACCCGGGAGACGAAGAACGAGGCGACCGACCCGATCTTGCTCAGGTCGTGCCCGTTCGCCTTCGCCTGTTCCAGGCCGGCCAGGAACGCCTCCATCACCTGCGAGTACCGGTCCAGCCCGAAGATCAGGGTCACGTTGACGCTGATCCCCTCGGCCAGCGCCGCGGTGATGGCCGGCAGCCCGGCCTCGGTCGCCGGGATCTTGATGTAGAGGTTCGGCCGGTCGATCAGCCACCAGAGGGCCTTCGCCTCGGCCACCGTCTTCTCGGTCTCGTACGCCAGCCGCGGGTCGACCTCGATGGAGACCCGCCCGTCGACCCCGCCGCTCGCGTCGTACGCCGGGCGCATCACGTCGCAGGCCCAGCGCACGTCGTACGTGGTCGCCATGCGGACGGCCTCCTCCACGGTGACCCCGCGCAAGGCCAGGTCCCGCAGCTGCCAGTTGTACTCGTCCGCGTCGCTGAGCGCCTTCGCGAAGATGGTGGGGTTGGTGGTCACCCCGACCAGGTGCTTCTCCCGGCGGAGCTGGTCCAGCCCACCCGAGGTGAGCCGGGTCCGAGAAAGATCGTCGAGCCACACCGCCACGCCGGCGGCGCTGAGTTCACCCAACCTGTCTGTCATGTGCTGACCTTCCCTCAGTTGCCGGTGGTGGAACCAGTGATCTCGCCGACGCGGGCCAGCGACGCGTGCGCCGCCGCCACGATCCGGTCGGGCGTGAAACCGAACTGCTCGAAGAGCACGGTGTGCGGGGCGCTCGCCCCGTAGTGCTCCAGGCTGACGCACTCGCCGAGGTCGCCGACGAGGTCGCGCCAGGACATCGCGATGCCGGCCTCGACGCTGACCCGGGCCTTGACGTCGCGGGGCAGCACCGACTCCCGGTACGCCGCGTCCTGCTCCCGGAACCACTCCTGGCAGGGCATCGAGACGACCCGGGTGGGGGTGCCCTCGGCCTCCAGGCGCTCCCGGGCGCTCAGGCAGAGCTGCACCTCGGAGCCGGTACCGATGAGGATCACCTGCGGCTGGGCGGTGGACGCCTCGGCCAGCACGTACCCGCCCCGGGCCACCCCGTCGGCCGGGGCCAGAACGTCCCGGTCGAAGGTCGGCAGGGCCTGGCGGCTGAGCGCCAGCGCGGTCGGGCGGTTGGTGTGGGTGAGCGCCTGCCGCCACGCCCAGGCGGTCTCGTTGGCGTCGGCGGGGCGTACCACGTCGAGGCCGGGGATGGCCCGCAGCGCGGTGAGGTGCTCGACCGGCTGGTGGGTCGGGCCGTCCTCGCCGAGGCCGATCGAGTCGTGCGTCCAGACGTAGGTCACCGGCAGCTTCATCAGCGCGGCGAGCCGGACCGAGGGGCGCATGTAGTCGCTGAAGACCAGGAAGGTGCCGCCGTACGGGCGGGTGCCGCCGTGCAGGGCGATGCCGTTGAGGATCGCGCCCATGGCGTGCTCGCGGATGCCGAAGTGCAGGTTGCGGCCGTACTCGTGGCCCGGGAACGCCTTGGTGGCGTACTCGGACGGGATGAAGGACGGCTCGCCCTCCATCGTGGTGTTGTTGCTCTCGGCCAGGTCGGCCGAGCCGCCCCACAGCTCGGGCAGGACGGGCGCGAGGGCCTGCAGCACCTTGCCGGAGGCGGCCCGGGTGGCGATGCCCTTGGCGTCGGCGGGGAACTGCGGCAGTGCGTCGGTCCAGCCGGCCGGCAGCGTACGGGTGGCGAGCCGGTCGTGCAGCTCCTTGCGCTCCGGGTTGGCCTTCGCCCAGGCGTCGTACCGGGTCTGCCACTCGGCGTGCGCCGTCCGGCCGCGCTCCAGCACCTCACGGGCGTGCGCCAGGACCTTGTCGTCGACCGCGAAGCTCTGCCCGGGGTCGAAGCCGAGCAGCTCCTTGGTGGCGGCGACCTCGTCGGCGCCGAGCGCCGAGCCGTGGATCTTGCCGGTGTTCTTCTTGGTCGGCGCCGGCCAACCGATGATCGTGCGCAGCGCGATGAACGAGGGGCGGCCGGTCTCGGCCTTGGCGGCCAGCAGCGCGTCGTGCAGCGCCTGGACGTCCTCCTTGTAGTGACCCTCGTCGGCGTCGCCGGCGCGCCAGTCCACGGTCTGCACGTGCCAGCCGTAGGCGGCGTAGCGGGCGACCACGTCCTCGCTCTTGGCGATGCGGGTGTCGTCCTCGATCGAGATCTCGTTGTCGTCGTAGATCACCGTGAGGTTGCCGAGCCGCTGGTGGGCCGCGAGCGAACTCGCCTCGTGGCTGATCCCCTCCTCGATGTCGCCGTCGGAGGCGATGCACCAGACGTGGTGGTCGAAGACGGACTCACCCGCGGCGGCGTCCGGGTCCAGCAGGCCGCGCTCGCGCCGCGCCGCCATCGCCATGCCGACCGCGTTGCCCAGGCCCTGGCCGAGCGGGCCGGTGGTGGTCTCGACCCCGGCGGTGTGGCCGTGCTCGGGGTGGCCGGGGGTGAGCGAGTCCCACTGCCGCAGCGACTTCAGGTCGCTCAGGCCGAGCCCGTAACCGGAGAGGTAGAGCTGGATGTAGAGCGTCAGGCTGGAGTGGCCGGCGGAGAGGACGAAGCGGTCCCGGCCGGTCCAGTCCGGATCGGCCGGGTCGTGTCGCATGACCCGGTTGAAAAGCAGGTACGCGGCGGGGGCGAGGCTCATCGCGGTACCGGGATGGCCGTTGCCGGATTTCTCCACGGCGTCCATCGCCAGTACCCGGACGGTGTCGACGGCCCGGCGGTCGAGGTCGGACCAGGTCAGTGAGTCTTGCGTGGGTCGATTGTCTGCCACGATGGTTTGTGCTCCTCGCAGGTGGGCGGAACCCTCAGTGATGACCCTAGCGACCCGTTCTAAACGTCTGCCTGCGGATCGTGCACGCGGAGGTCCCCCGACTGCCCCGTACGTGTGACCACGGGCACCGTTGACGGGTCGCCCGGGCAGCGCATTTGACACCGCGTAGGCTGTCGGACGGCGCGCTGGCCCGAATTCGGTTGCCGGCCTTCGATCTCCTGCCCCATGGTGGAAGGTGGCACTACGTGAGCATGATCACCGAGCGTCCCGCCGCCTCTGCCACTGCGACGACGCCGGTGGTGGAGGCGGGTGCCGCGACGGCTGCCCGGCGTGACGTCGGGTCGGTGGTCCGGGCCTACGTGGCGCTGACCAAGCCGCGCATCGTCGAGCTGCTGCTGGTCACGACGGTACCGGCGATGATGCTCGCGGACCGCGGCCTGCCGTCGCTGTGGCTGATGGCCGTGGTGCTGGTCGGCGGCTCGCTCGCCGCCGGTGCCGCCAACGCCCTGAACTGCTACATCGACCGCGACATCGACCAGCTGATGCGCCGTACGAAGCGGCGCCCGCTGCCCACGCACACGGTGGCGCCGCGCTCGGCGCTGGTCTTCGGGCTGGCGCTGGCCGTGGTCTCCACCGCCCTGATGGCGGTCTTCACGAACTGGCTGGCGACCGCGCTGACCCTGGCGGCGATCGCCTACTACGACCTCGTCTACACCCTGTGGCTCAAGCGGACCACGCCGCAGAACACGTTCTGGGGCGGGGCCTGCGGCGCGGCGCCGGTGCTGATCGGCTGGGCCGCGGTGACCGGGTCGCTGGCCCCGGCGGCCTGGGCGCTCTTCGCGGTCGTCTTCTTCTGGCAGATGCCGCACTTCTACGCGCTGGCCATCAAGTACAAGGTCGACTACGCGCGGGCGAACATCCCGATGCTGCCGGTGGTGGCCTCGGTGCGCCGGGTCAACGCGGAGATCCTGCTCTTCTCCTGGCTGACCGTGCTCTCCTCGCTGGCGGCCTGGCCGCTGGTCGGGTCGATCTACGGGCTCACCGCGCTGGTGCTCGGGGTGCTCTTCCTCCGCGAGGCGCACCGGCTCTGCCGGCGGGCCGTCCGGGGCGAGCCGATGCAGCCGATGCGGCTCTTCCACTGGTCCACGACGTACCTGACCATCCTCTTCGCGGCGGTCGCGCTGGACGCGCTGGTCTGACGTTTTCGCCGGCTTCCTTCCCTGCTGTCCGCTTCGCCCTGAAAACGCCGATAATTCATAATCTGTCGGCACCTGGCTCTCCTGGCCGGCTCAGGAAGCATTTGTTCTGGTGTCATACGGGGATGGATCAGGACGATCTGGTGCAAACTTCCCGTCCTGCGGATTAAACGCGCAGGTAATGACCATCACAAATAGTCGACACATCGCGCTCACGTGAACCCAGTTCTGCTTACGCTTCGCGCTATGGCAGATGGTTCCGATACAACGCTGACGAGCGAAGAGACCGCGTCGAGCCCGGCCCCGAGCGGGCTGGTTTCGGGGATCAAGTCGTTTGCCGCCGGCCACGGCGGGGCGAAGGCGGTCATCGAGTACGTCGGCAAGCGGGGTGCGCGAATCGTTCTCGTCGGTGCGGACGGCGCCTGGGCCGACCAGTTCGCCGACGGTACCGACGTCGCGCGGCTGGCCTGTGCCAAAGCGGGGGTTGCCGTAGAAAACGAATGGGAGCGCGAGTTGATGGACCAGATGCGTCCGAACAACGACCTGTGGCGGTCGATGTCCCGACGCTCGCTGGCCCGATGAATTGATGACCGATAATCCGACCGCGGCCCGGGGGAAACCCCGGGTCGCTTTCGTCACCTGTGCGGAACTGCCCGACCTCGACCCCGACGACCGGCTGCTGCTGGCGCCCCTGGCCGCCCGCGGGGTCCGGGTGGATCCGCTGGCGTGGGACGCGCCGGACGTCGACTGGGCCGCCTACCGGCTGGCGGTGCTCCGCTCGCCGTGGGACTACGCGCCGCGCCGGGACGCCTTCGTCGCCTGGACCCGTACCGTGCCCCGGCTGGCCAACCCGGGCCCGGTGGTCGAGTGGAACACCGACAAGCGCTACCTGCGGGAGTTGGCCGGGGCGGGCGTGCCCGCCGTACCGACCGAGTGGGTGGCGCCGGGGGAGTCCTGGGCACCCCCGGCCGGCGGCGAGTACGTGGTCAAGCCGGCCGTGAGCGCCGGCAGCAAGGACACCGGCCGGTACGACCTGGCCGACTCCGGGCACCGCCGGCTCGCCGCCGAGCACGTCGCCCGGCTCCAGGCCGCCGGCCGGCTCGTCATGGTGCAGCCGTACCTGACGGCCGTGGACAGCGCCGGGGAGACCGCCCTGATCTTCCTGGCCGGGCCGGACGGGCTGGGGTACAGCCACGCGATCCGCAAGGGTCCGATGCTCACCGGGCCGGACACCGGCGAGGAGGGGCTCTACCGGATCGAAAAGATCACCGAGCGGGCGCCGACCCGGGCCGAACGCGACCTGGCCGAGCGGGCGCTCGCGGCGGTACCGGGCGGCACCGACCACCTGCTCTACGCCCGGGTGGACCTGCTGCCCGGCCCGCACGGCGCGCCGGTGCTGATCGAGCTGGAGCTGACCGAGCCGTCGCTCTTCCTCGGGTACGCCGAGGGGGCCGCCGAACGCCTCGCCGACGCGATCGTCTCGTCGATCTAGGGCAAATCGCGGTGATTGGAGATCAGCTAACGGGGATTTGCCCTAGATCGACGGGGGTCGGGGTGGCGGTGGCCGGGGCCGGGGCGGGCGGGGTGGCCTGGAGCGGGATGCGGGCGGGGCGGGTCCGGGCGAGGACCGCGAGGGTGGCGAGCCAGACCAGGCAGGCGCCGACCATGTGTGCCCCGACCAGGATCTCCGGCAGGTGGGTGAAGTACTGCACGAAGCCGATCAGCCCCTGGCCCAGCTCCACCGCGACCAGCACCGCCGCGGCGCGGGCCGCCGCGGTGGCGCCCACCGCGCGCAGCGCGAACCAGAGCGCCACCGAGAGGCCGATCAGCAGGAAGACGACGTCGGCGTGCACCTGGGCGATGGTCTCGGGGTCCAGGCCGTTGCGGTGGGCGTCCACGTCGCCGGCGTGCGGGCCGCTGCCGGTCACGAAGGTGCCGAGCACCAGGACCAGCGCGCTGACCGCCGTGGTGAGCCAGACGAGCGCCGGGAGCGGGGCCGGTACGAGCCCGGCGGGCTCCGGCGGGGCGGTCCGCCACCAGAAGGCGTACGCCGCGGCGATGACGCCCATCGAGGCGAGGAAGTGCAGCCCCACGACCCAGGGGTTCAGGTTCGTCAGCACGGTGATGCCGCCGATCACGGCCTGGGCGACGATGCCGAGGAACGGCGCGAGGGCGAGCACGATCAGTGAGCGCCGCAGGGGCCGGCGGCCCAGCGCCGCGACGAAGGCGGCCACCGCGATCAACCCGATCACGAAGAAGAGCATCCGGTTGCCGAACTCGATCGCCCCGTGGATGCCCATGGCCGAGTTTGTGACGTACGACTCGTCGGTGCAGCGGGGCCAGGTCGGGCAGCCGAGGCCGGAGTCGGTCAGCCGTACGGCGCCGCCGGTGCCGACGACCGCCACGTTGGCCACCACGGAGGCGAACGCCAGCCAGCGTAGTGGCAGTTTGCTGGGAATTTCGGCGATTCGGCGCACGTCGGCCATGGTACGCGGCAGGGTGATCATGATTACTGGGGGTACGTTTGCGGTCCCTGAGCGAAATACGTAACGTGGGCGTGGTGAAAAACATGGCGGTGCTCTCCGAGCCCCAGGCGGCGGCCGACCCGGCCGCCTGCGCCGCCATGTCCGCCGCCGGCGCGTCGGCCCCGGGCGCGGCCGGGACCTCGGCGGCCGGGGCCGCGGGGGGCGCGGACCGGGGGACCCGCGACCGGGTGACCCAGCTGCTGCTGGAGCGCGGCGCCGCCACGGCCGCCCAGCTCGGCGCGGAGTTGGGGCTCAGCCCGGCCGCCATCCGCCGGCACCTCGACGCGATGCTCGCCGAGGGCGACGTCGTGGCCCGCGACCAGGTCGTACGCGGCCACCGGCGGCGCGGACGCCCGGCCAAGGTCTTCGTGCTCACCGAGTCGGCCAAGCTCCGCTGCGGCACCCACACCTACGACGGCATGGCCACGGCCGCGCTGCGCTGGATCGCCCGGCACGGCGGCCCGCGGGCGGTGGGCGACTTCGCCGCCGAGCAGGTGGCGGCGCTGGAGGCGCGCTGCCGGGCCGCGATGGAGGGCGCCGGCGACGACCCGCTCGCCCGGGCGGAGGCGCTCGCCTCGGCGCTGACCAGCGAGGGTTACGCTGCCAACGCGTCCACGATCGCCTCCGGCGGCCAGCTGTGCCAGCACCACTGCCCGGTGGCGCAGGTGGCCGCGGAGTTTCCCCAGCTGTGCGAGGCCGAGACGGAGGTCATCTCCCGCCTGATCGGCACCCACGTGCAGCGCCTGGCCACCATCGCGCACGGCGATGGCGTCTGCACCACCCACATCCCCGCCCAGCAGGGACCCGCCGCGGTCGCGGCGGCCACGCCCGCCGGCGCGGCGAGACCCACGACCGGTAAGACAGTCAACCCTGTGAGGACAGATAGATGACCGAGCAGATCGTCCAGCCCACCACCCAGGAGGAGCACCTCGCCGCCCTGGGCCGCTACGAATACGGCTGGGCCGACTCCGACGTCGCCGGCGCGGCCGCGCAGCGTGGCCTCAACGAGGCGGTGGTGCGCGACATCTCCGCCAAGAAGAACGAGCCGGCCTGGATGCTCGACCTGCGCCTCAAGGGCCTGCGCCTGTTCGGCCGCAAGCCGATGCCGGCCTGGGGCGCCGACCTCAGCGGGATCGACTTCGACAACATCAAGTACTTCGTCCGCTCCACCGAGAAGCAGGCGGCGAGCTGGGACGAGCTGCCCGAGGACATCAAGAACACCTACGACAAGCTGGGCATCCCGGAGGCCGAGAAGCAGCGGCTGATCGCCGGTGTCGCCGCCCAGTACGAGTCCGAGGTGGTCTACCACAAGATCCGCGAGGACCTCGAGGAGCAGGGCGTCGTCTTCCTCGACACCGACACCGCGCTGAAGGAGCACGAGGAGCTCTTCAAGGAGTACTTCGGCACCGTCATCCCGGTCGGGGACAACAAGTTCGCCGCGCTCAACACGGCCGTCTGGTCCGGTGGCTCGTTCATCTACGTGCCGAAGGGCGTGCACGTGGAGATCCCGTTGCAGGCCTACTTCCGGATCAACACGGAGAACATGGGCCAGTTCGAGCGGACTCTGATCATCGTCGACGAGGGCGCGTACGTGCACTACGTCGAGGGCTGCACCGCGCCGATCTACTCCTCCGACTCGCTGCACAGCGCGGTCGTCGAGATCATCGTCAAGAAGAACGCGCGCTGCCGCTACACCACCATCCAGAACTGGTCCAACAACGTCTACAACCTGGTGACCAAGCGCGCCGTCTGCCACGAGGGCGCGACGATGGAGTGGATCGACGGCAACATCGGCTCCAAGGTGACCATGAAGTACCCGGCGGTCTACATGGTCGGCGAGCACGCCAAGGGCGAGGTGCTCTCGGTCGCCATGGCCGGCGAGGGCCAGCACCAGGACGCCGGCGCCAAGATGGTGCACGCGGCGCCGCACACCTCCAGCACGATCGTCTCCAAGTCGATCGCCCGGGGCGGTGGGCGTACCTCGTACCGGGGCCTGGTGCAGGTGCTGGAGGGCTCGCACCACAGCAAGTCGACGGTCAAGTGCGACGCGCTGCTGGTGGACACGATCTCCCGGTCGGACACCTACCCGTACGTCGACATCCGCGAGGACGACGTGGCGATGGGGCACGAGGCCACCGTCTCCAAGGTGAGCGAGGACCAGCTCTTCTACCTGATGAGCCGGGGCCTGAGCGAGGACGAGGCGATGGCGATGATCGTCCGGGGCTTCATCGAGCCGATCGCCAAGGAGCTCCCGATGGAGTACGCCCTGGAGCTCAACCGCCTGATCGAGCTGCAGATGGAGGGCGCGGTCGGCTGACGCAGCCGCCGCCGCGCTCCCGTCGTCGTTTCCCTCGCGAGACAAGACCAAGGAAGAGATGACTACCGAAGCCTTCGCGCCGTCCTCGGCGCCGAGCCTGACCAAGGCGCAGGCCCTGCGCTCGTACGACGCCGCCGACTTCCCGGCCCCGACCGGGCTGGAGGAGGAGTGGCGGTTCACGCCGCTCAAGCGCCTGCGGCCGCTGCTCGACGGCGCCGCGACCGACGAGTCGGCGCACTGGCCGGCGTGGGACGGCTCGCCGCTGCCCGACGGGGTGACCGTCGAGCGGATCCTCGGCGACGACGCCCGCAAGGGCTCGGTGCTGGTCCCGTTCGACCGGATCAGCGCCACCGCCCACGGCCGGTCCGAGGGCATGCTGCTGCTGCGGGTCGACCGCGGCGCGGCGGTGGCGGAGCCGGTCCGGCTCACCCTGCGCGGCGGGCCGGCCGACGTACCGGTCTACGGGCACACCTTCGTCGAGGTCGGTGAGCTGGCCGAGGCGGTGCTCGTACTGGAGCAGACCGGCACCGCGCTGCTGGCCGACAACGTCGAGGTGGCGGTCGGCGACGGCGCCCGGCTGACCCTGGTCACGGTGGCCGACTGGGCGCCCGACGCGGTGCAGGCCCAGCACGTCAAGTTCCGGCTGGGGCGCGACGCCCGGGTCGTGCACGTGCAGGTGGCGCTCGGCGGCGGGCTGGTGCGCCAGTTCACCAGCGTCGACTACACCGGGCGCGGCGGCGAGGCCGAGCTGTACGGGCTCTACTTCGCCGACGCCGGCCAGCACCTGGAGCACCGGCAGCTGGTCGACCACTCGGTGCCGGACTGCCGCAGCTACGTCGGCTACCGGGGGGCGCTCCAGGGCGCCGACGCGCACACGGTCTGGGTCGGCGACGTGCTGATCCGCGCCGAGGCGACCGGCACCGACACGTACGAGATCAACCGGAACCTGGTGCTGACCGACGGGGCGCGGGCGGACTCGGTACCGAACCTGGAGATCGAGACCGGCGAGGTGGCCGGGGCCGGGCACGCGAGCGCGACCGGCCGCTTCGACGACGAGCAGCTCTTCTACCTGATGGCCCGGGGTATCCCGGAGGCCGAGGCGCGCAAGCTGGTGGTCCGGGGCTTCTTCGCCGAGCTGCTGAACAAGATCCCGGTCGAGGAGCTGCGCGACCGCCTCGGCGAGGCGATCGAGGAGCGGCTGGCCCGGGGCGAGGCCGCGACGGTCGCCGACGAGGTGCCGGCGGCGCGGGTGGGCGCCTGATGATCAGAATCTGCTCCGCCGAGGAGGTGGCGAAGGGCACCGCCATCAGCGCCGAGGTCGACGGTACGCCCGTCGCCATCGTGCACGCCGAGGACGACAACTTCTACGCCGTGTACGACGAGTGCTCGCATGCCGAGGTCCCGCTCTCCGAGGGCGAGGTGGACGGCTGCACGCTGGAGTGCTGGTTGCACGGCTCCCGCTTCGACCTGCGTACCGGCGAGCCGACCGGCCTGCCCGCCACCGAACCCGTACCCGTCTACCCCGTCGAGATCCGCGACGGCGACATCTACCTGAGCCTGACGCCGAGTAATGGAGTTACCCCATCATGAGCACCCTGGAGATCCGCAACCTGCAGGTGTCGGTCAAGCTGCCCGAGGGACAGCTCAAGCCGATCCTCGCCGGGGTCGACCTGACCGTGAACTCGGGCGAGACCCACGCCATCATGGGGCCGAACGGGTCGGGCAAGTCGACGCTGGCGTACTCGATCGCCGGTCACCCGAAGTACGAGATCACCGGTGGGTCGGTGACGTTGGACGGCGAGGACGTGCTCTCCATGACCGTGGACGAGCGGGCCCGCGCCGGCCTCTTCCTGGCCATGCAGTACCCGGTCGAGGTGCCGGGCGTCTCGGTCGCCAACTTCCTGCGTACCGCCAAGACCGCCGTCGACGGCGAGGCGCCGAAGCTGCGTACCTGGGCCGGTGAGCTGCGCGGCGCGATGGAGCGGCTCCAGATGGACCCGTCGTTCGCCCAGCGCAACGTCAACGAGGGCTTCTCCGGCGGTGAGAAGAAGCGGCACGAGATCGTGCAGCTCGAACTGCTCAAGCCCAAGGTGGCGATCCTCGACGAGACCGACTCCGGCCTCGACATCGACGCGCTGCGGGTGGTGAGCGAGGGCGTCAACCGGGTCGCGGCCGAAGGCCAGACCGGGCTGCTGCTGATCACGCACTACACCCGCATCCTGCGCTACATCAAGCCGCACTTCGTGCACGTCTTCGTGGGCGGCCGGATCGTCGAGGAGGGCGGCCCGGAGCTGGCCGAGAAGCTCGAAGCCGAGGGCTACGAGCGGTACGTGGCCGCGGCGGCCGGCGCGACCGGCGCCTGATCCGAAGAGAAGAGGCGGCCAGAGATGACCACCATCGCGATTCCCGAGGGCATGCCGCAGTACGACGACGTGCCCCGCTTCGACGTGGCGAAGGTGCGCGCCGACTTCCCGATCCTGGACCGGGAGGTCAACGGCCACCCGCTGGTCTACCTGGACAGCGCCAACACCTCCCAGAAGCCGCGGCAGGTGCTCGACGTGCTGGTCGAGCACTACGAGCGGCACAACGCGAACGTGGCCCGCTCGGTGCACACGCTGGGCACCGAGTCGACCGAGGCGTACGAGGGCGCGCGGGCGAAGGTGGCCGCCTTCGTCAACGCGCCCAGCCCGGACGAGGTGGTCTTCACCAAGAACTCCACCGAGGCGATCAACCTGGTCGCGTACGCGTTCTCGAACGCCACCGCGATCGGCGGGGATCCGCGGTTCCGGCTCGGCCCGGGTGACGAGATCGTCATCTCCGAGATGGAGCACCACTCGAACGTGGTGCCCTGGCAGCTGCTCTGCCAGCGCACCGGGGCGACGCTGCGCTGGTTCAACGTCACCGACAACGGGCGGCTCGACGAGTCGAACCTGGAGGAGCTGGTCAACGAGCGCACCAAGCTCGTCTCGCTGGTGCACATGTCGAACATCCTCGGTACGGTCAACGCCACCTCGCGGATCACCGAGCGGGCGCGCCAGGTCGGCGCGCTGGTGCTCTGGGACTGCTCGCAGTCGGTGCCGCACCTGCCGGTGGACGTGGTCGACCTGGACGCCGACTTCATCGCCTTCACCGGGCACAAGATGTGCGGGCCGACCGGCATCGGGGTGCTCTGGGGCCGGGCCGAGCTGCTGGAGGCGATGCCGCCGGTGCTCGGCGGCGGGTCGATGATCGAGACGGTGACCATGCAGGGCTCGACGTTCGCGCCCCCGCCGGCCCGGTTCGAGGCGGGTACCCCGCCGATCGCCGAGGCGATCGCGCTCGGCGCGGCCGTGGACTACCTCACCGGCATCGGGATGCGGGCCATCCAGTGGCACGAGAAGGAGATCACCACGTACGCCCTGGAGGCGCTCGGTACGGTGCCGGGGCTGCGGATCTACGGTCCGCCGGTACCGGTCGGCCGGGGCGGGACGATCTCCTTCGGGCTCGACGGCGTGCACCCGCACGACGTGGGCCAGATCCTCGACTCGCTGGGCGTGCAGGTGCGCGTCGGCCACCACTGCGCGCGTCCGGTCTGCGTCCGCTTCGGCACGCCGGCGATGACCCGGGCCTCCTTCTACCTCTACACCACTACCGAAGAGGTCGACGCGCTCGTGCGCGGCCTCGACCAGGTGCGGAAGGTGTTCGGCTGATGCAGATCGACCAGCTCTACCAGGAGATCATCCTGGACCACTACAAGCACCCGCACGGGCGAGGGCTGCGCCCGGCCGACGACGACGGCCAGCGGGTCGCCGAGGCGCACCACGTCAACCCGACCTGCGGCGACGAGGTCACCGTGCGGGTCGCGGTGGACGAGGGCGTGCTCGCCGACATCTCGTACGACGGGATGGGGTGTTCGATCAGCCAGGCGTCGGCCAGCGTGCTGCACGAGCTGCTGCGCGGACGGGACGGCGAGTCGGCGTTCGCGGTGCACGAGGCGTTCGTCGAGCTGATGTCCGGGCGTGGCCAGGTCACCCCGGACGAGGACGTGCTGGGCGACGGGGTGGCGTTCGCCGGGGTGGCCCGGTACCCGGCCCGGGTGAAGTGTGCGCTGCTGCCGTGGATGGCGTTCAAGGACGCCGCGGTGCGCGCCGGTGTGGGCGTGAGCCCGGAGGTGAAGGCATCATGAGTACCGAAGAGACCGCGACCGCGCCGGCCGGCCCGAGCAAGGCCACCATCGCCGACATCGAGGAGGCGATGAAGGACGTCGTCGACCCGGAGCTGGGCATCAACGTCGTCGATCTCGGGCTGATCTACGGCGTGCACGTGGACGACGAGAACGTGGCGACCCTCGACATGACGCTGACCTCGGCGGCCTGCCCGCTGACCGACGTCATCGAGGACCAGGCCCGCACCGCCCTGACCACCGGTCCGGGCGGCGGCCTGGTCAACGACATCCGGATCAACTGGGTGTGGCTGCCGCCGTGGGGGCCCGACAAGATCACTGACGAGGGCCGCGACCAGCTCCGGTCGCTGGGCTTCAACGTCTGAGCGCGAGCTTCGACGTCTGAACGCGATCCGCTCCGGTCCGGTCGACCCGCGTCGGCCGGACCGGAGCTGGTGATCGTCCGCCGCCCGGGGCTCACCGGGCGTACAGCTCGAACTCCCAGAGCGAGAAGCCGTACGAGCTGCCCCTGGTCAGCCCCTGCATCCGGGCGTACCGGGCGGTGGTGACGGGGAAGTCCGCCACGTCCGTGCCGCCGTCGCCGGCCGTGGTCGACCAGACCGTACGCCAGCTCGCGCCGTCGTCCGAGACGTCGATCCGGTACGACCGCGCGTACGCCGTCTCCCAGGCCAGCACCGCCCGCCCGACGGGCCGTACCGAGCCGAGGTCCACGGTGATCGACTGGTTGTCCGACCAGGAGCTGGCCCACCGGGTGTCCCGGCGGCCGTCGACGGCCCGCGCCGCCTCGTTGCCGGACTGGTTGCTGGAGGCGCTCACCGGCCGCCCCGCCGCCAGGTTCGACACGTCGTCGCCGCGCCGGGCCGGGAACGAGACCACCTGCTGATAGGTGGGGCGGTTCTGCCAGGCGATGGTGGCGTGCCGGATCCCGCCGAGCGGGGACTGGACGATCGCGTCGGCGCACCACTGGTCCCCGGCCGCGCAGTTGTCGTCGCCGGGGTAGACCTGGGTGGCGGGCTGGGCCGTGGCGGCGCGCAGCGCGTCCAGCAGCAGTGCCCGGCAGGCAGCCAGGCTCCCCTCGCCGCAGTACGTGCGCCCGAGGCCGCCCGCCACCGGCTCGCCGAGCACCGCCCGCAGGTCCTTGTCGACCCAGCCCCACCAGCCGTACTGGAAGGACGAGCCCTTGTGCGACTGGGCCTCGTTCGCCGAGGTCGGCAGCGAGGAGAGGTCGCCGCGCTGGTGCCCGGAGGGCGACTCGTTGACCTGCAGCGTGTCGACCAGCGCCTGGTACAGCCCGTCGCCCAGCGGCGCCTTGAACTGGGCGCGGACCAGCAGCGGCCACCACGCGTCGAAGATGCGGATCGCCTCGGCGTGCTGGTACGTCCGGCTGCCGCTGGCGGTCTCCACCCGCAGCGCCCCGGCCTGCCGCCACGCCCGTAGCCTGCCGATGGCGTCGCGGAGCCCGGCGTCGGTGACCGGCTGGCTCTCCAGCACCCGCAGCAGCTCGTCGAGGACCTCGACGCCGCGCAGGTCGGTCAGCCCGGCCCGCTGCACGAGGCTGGTCAGCGTCGCCCGGTCGAGCTTCTGCCCGGCCTGCACGGCCGCCCGCAGCGGCTTGTCGAGCAGGTCGCCCCGGTGCACCGCGCCGAAGCTGAAGTTGCCGTCGGCCGCGCCGAAGTCCTTGGCCTGCTTGTTGTTCCAGCTGACGTAGTAGTCCTGGTTCACCGAGTTCGGGTGGGCGGCGGCCGGGGCGTACTCGGCCCGGTTGGTCTCCGGCTGGTAGCCCTGCCACTCGTACGCGGGCTCGGCCTTCGTCGGCAGGTTCGGGTTCGCCCCGGCCGGGCGGATCGGGTTGAGCCCGGAGTTGAAGTACGCGGACTCGGTGGAGTTGACGTAGAACCAGTTGAACGCGTACTCGACCTGGTTCGCGGCGTCGAGGAACGCGGCGGCGCTGCCCATCGCGGCCGGGTCGTTGAAGAGCTGGAAGCCGATGGCCGAGTCCGCCTCGTGTCGGTACGTCGAGCGGAGCTGCGCGAAGGCGTACGGCCGCCCGCCGACCGTGCCGCGCCAGGCGACCAGGCCCAGCCTGGTACGCCACGCGACGATCCGGTACGACCCGGCCGGCGTGCCGTCGGCGGTGGTCGGCTTCCAGGAGTTGACGTGGGACAGCTCCTCCATCGCCAGGCACTGCCCACGGTAGAGGTACCGGTTGCTGGCCAGGGTGGGTGCGCTGCCGTCGGTGGTGCAGAGCGGCAGCGCGTAGGTGTCGGTGATGTCGTGGGTGGAGGAGGTGGCGCTCCAGGCGTAGTCGCGTCCCCGCCCGAGCAGCACGTACAGGTTCACCCCGGCGAACGCCGCTCCGCGGGCGCTGATCCCCGGACCCTGCAACTCCTGCACCATCAGCAGCTGCGGGGCGAAGTAGCCGGTCTGCGGCCCGAAGACCGCGACCGGGTGCCCGGTGGCGGAGTGCGCGGCGGAGACGACGGCCGCGTTCGACATGCCCCGGTTGGCCGGCGTGATGGTCAGCCCGGCCAGCGCGGCGGCCAGCTCCGACCCGCCGCCAGCGGCGCCCGGCGCGGCCGGACCCGTGCCGCCGGCCGCCGCGGCGGTGCTGGCGGCCGAACCGGTCTGGTCGGTGACCACCGGCTCCACCCGGGCGCTGCCGGCGTCCGGCAGCACCACGCTCGGCGCGTCGGCGGCGGCCGAGCCGTACGGGAAGCTCTGCCCGTCGTGCAGGGTCAGCACCGCCTCGGGGTCGTTCTGGCCCCGGAACGCCGCCCAGATTCGGTCGCCCTCGACCGTGCCGTACCGCGCCCGGGCCGCGATGCGGACCAGCGCGGACTGCATCTCGTTGCCCCCGCCCCCGCCGAACAGCCCGCCGACCACCCCGGCGATGGCGATCAGGTCGGTCAGCTGGAACGGTTCCGGCCCGCCGGCGTTGGTGATCGCGTCGAGGTGGCCGGTGAGCACGTACTCGCCGGGGCAGTTGCGCCGGGCCATGCAGTCCCGGATGTACGCGTTGATGCCGGCGATGTACTCCTGCACGTCGGCGTAGAGCTGCTCGCCCCGCGCACCCCGCTGGCGCAGCGCCTGCACCTGGGCCTGAAGGTCCGACTCCAGGTACGGCGAGTTGCGCCAGACGCTCTGCTCCAGCGCCCGGTTGCCCGGGGCGCCGCCGGCGAAGGAGGTCAGCGTGCCGCGCCCGACGTGGCGCAGCAGGTCCATGGTGAAGAGCCGGTCCTCGGCGCCCACGTAGCCCGCGCCGTACATCGTGCCGCCCCGGGTGGTGCCGGTGACGTGCGGAATCCCGGTGGCCCGGTCGCGGACCACGGTGACGTCCGAGCGGGGGGAGTAGGTGCGCTCGGCCTGGCCCGGCGGCACGCCGAACGACGCGTCGTTGAAGAACGCGCCGATCTGGTCCTCGCGCAGCCCGGCGTAGCCGTAGACCAGGTTCGCGTACCGGCCGAGCTGGTCGCCCGAGTGCGCCGGCAGGACGCCCAGCGCCTGGTTGGCGAGGATCTCGACGAGGGTCGCGTTGCCGTTCTGCCCGGGCGGCAGGATGTCGGCGCACTCGCCGAGGCAGTAGTCCTCCGCGGCGAACGTACCGGCGGCGGAGGCGCCCGCCCGGACCGGCGGTGCGGGCCAGGCGACGAGGACGAGGGCCGCGGCGGTGACGGCGGCGGTCGCCCCGGCCGCGAGACGCCGGAGGCCGAGGGCGGGCCGGGACGGGAGCGCACCGCGCCGGAAGAGGCCACGCCGGGCGGGGACGGGTCGAGACATCTGCTCCTCCGGACGGTTGGGGGTGACCGGTACATGAGGAACTCTCGGTTAACGGATGGTAATTGCTCATCGACGAGCTTGAAAAGAGCCGCCGCCGCTGCGGCCGGTCCGGTTCGAGCGGCCCGCCGCGCCGCCGCCCCGCCGCGCCCCCGCCGCCGCCCCGCCGCGCTGGCCGGTACCGTCGGGCCATGAACAGCCGACCCGCGGCCGGCGGCGGCCGGTGGGTGGACGTCGACCCGACCCGCCTGACCCGCTGGATCGACAACTTCGCCACCCGGCACGGCGCGCCCCGGGTCGCCGTCGAGCCGTACGGGCCACTGCTCGTCGCCCCCGACGGCGCCACGGCCCAGCTGCACGCCCCGCCGGGCGCGCCCCCCGCCGACGACCTGCCCGCGTTCCTGGCCAACGCCGCCGCGTACCGCCGGATCGGCCTGCTGCTGGCGCGCAAGAACGCGGTCGCGGTCGGCATCGCCGAGGGCCCCGAACTGGTGACCTCCAAGGTGGAGACCAGCTACGTGCAGGGGCGTACGGCCGCCGGCGGCTGGTCGCAGCAGCGCTTCGCCCGCCGCCGCGAGAACCAGGCCAAGGCGGCGCTCTCCGACGCGGGGGAGCTGGTCGTCCGGCTGCTGCTGCCCGAGGCCGGCACGTTCGCGGCCGTGGTGACCGGCGGCGACCGGCGCGCGATCGACACGATCCTCGCCGACCGGCGGTTGGCCCCGCTGACCCGGCTGCGGGCCGAGCGCCTGCTGGACGTGCCCGAGCCGCGCCGGGCCGTACTGGTCGAGGCGGTCGCCGCCGCCCGCGCCGTGCGCGTCCTGGTCCGCGACCCGCTGCCCGCGGCGCCGTCCCCCGACGACCCCGCCGCGCCCGGCCGGTAGGCCGCCCGGCCCCTCGCGTGTTCACCGGCTCGGGTCCTGGGTGCTCGCCGGCCCGGCGATCCGGCCCTCCCTGGGATGCTCGCCGGCCCGGGTCCTCAGCCGCCCGGGCGCTCGATCCGCCCCGCCGCGCCGAGGGAGAGCGTCCGGAGGTGGTCGAGCACGGCGATCTCGCCGTGCCCGGAGGCGGCGTCGACGAAGGCCGGTACCGCCCGGCGCAGCTGCCCGTTGTCGGGCGCGAGCCGGTGTACCGGCGTCACCGCGACGACCGGCGGCGTCGTGCCCGCCTGCCCGTGGGCGGCCAGCTTGTGGTGCCCGTCGAGCAGGTACCCGACGAAGCCGCCGGGCGGGAAGAGCGCGACCACCGCGGGCCGGCGACCCCGGGCGATCAGGTCGCGGTAGTGCGCCACCCGGTCGCGGTCCCGGGGCGGCCACTCGTCCGTCGCCACCAGGGCGATCTCCTCGTCCGGCCCGCCCCAGTAGGGGTCGAAGTACCAGACGCGGTGGCCCGGCCGCCGGAACCCGACCGGGTACGCCCCGTGCGGCTCCCGCACGGTCAGCAGGTACCGCCCGGCGCGCAGCAGCCGCAGCAGCGGTCCGAGTACGGCCGGCAGTGCGGGGTCCGCGCCGCCGTGCCGTACCAGGTCGTCCAGCTCGGCCGAGCCGGTCCACTCCGCGAGCGCCTTCACCTCGGCGGAGCCCTGCGCGCCGGCCCGTACGAACAACCAGGAGTAGTTCGCCGGATCGCCGTCCAGCAGCACCGGCTCGCCGGCGAGCGAGAGCATGCCGGCGACGTCGTCGCCGACCAGCTCGATCATGCCGGCGCCGTCCGGCACGTCGACGGTGACGGCCGGCGGTTCAGGCCGTCGCCGGATCGGTCGTCTCCCGCCCACCACGCCTCCGCCCGCCCGGTCGCGGCGCCCGACGGTGGCCGGCCGCCCGTGCCCCGCCAGGCTACCGGCCGACCGCCTACCGCCCGCCCCGGCCGACCGCCCGGCTACCGCTCGGACCGGCCGGCTGTCGCCCGGCCCTCGACCGTCGGCCGGCTACCGCCCGACCGCGTCAGAGCGCGTTGCCGAAGGTGTCGCAGGACTTCGGGTCGCCGCTGTCGTAGCCGCGCCGGAACCACTGCTGCCGCTGCTCGGAGGTGCCGTGGGTGAACTGCGACTCGTCCACCCGGCCGCCGGACTTCTTCTGGATGGTGTCGTCCCCGATCGCCGCGGCGGTGTCCAGCCCCTCCTGGATGTCCCGGTCGGTGATGCTCTTGAAGATCTTCTGTCCCTTGGCGTCCGAGGTGCCGGTCGCGTTGCGGGCCCAGGCGCCCGCGTAGCAGTCGGCCTGCAGTTCGAGCCGGACGGAGAGCTGGTTGGCGTTGTCCGGGTCGCGCTGCTGCTGGCGGCGCATCTGCGCCTCGGTGCCGACCAGGTCCTGCACGTGGTGCCCGTACTCGTGCGCCAACACGTACGGCTGGGCGAACTCGCCGGGTGCGCCGAACTCGTCGGCGAGCTGCTGGTAGAAGGTCAGGTCGATGTAGACGTGGTCGTCCTCCGGGCAGTAGAACGGCCCCACCCCGGAGTCGGCCTGCCCGCAGCCGGTGCTGACCGCCTGGCTGAACAGCACGGTGTCCGCCTCCCGGTACGGCTTGCCGAAGTGCTGCGGCATCGCCTGCTGCCAGTACGCCTGGATGGAGTTGACGTAGAGGGTGTTGCGGCAGTCGAGCTTGCGCAGCGCGTCGTCGGCCGAGCACTCCCGCTCGATGGAGGTGTTGTCCCCCTGCTGGCCACCGCCGTCGCCACCGGTCATGGCGTTGAGGCCGAACCCGCCGCCGACCAGCGCCACCAGTACGGCGATGGCGAGCCCGACCAGGCCCCCGCCGCCGATCGGCAGACCGAATCCGCCGCCCCCACCGGACCCACGCCGGTCCTCCACCTGACTGGTGTCGATCTGCGCGTCCTCGTTGAGCTCCATCACGACCCCGATCGCCGATTCGTCCCTGTCTTGTCCCGTCTGTCGCCGGATGACGTCCGGACGGTGTTTCCGGTACCCCATGATCTTGATTGGTAATCCGGCTGACCGGGTGCCCGTATGCTCGGTACTATGGACGGCGTGAAGCTCTGCGAAGGCTGAACCGCCGCAGCCGACGGGAAGGTTCGACCCCGTCGGCTCGTTTTTGTGCCTGAGTCAGCCTTCGACCCCGAGAGCGAGTTCCCTTAGATGATCACCGCCACTGGCCTGGAATTGCGGGCGGGTGCCCGGATCCTGCTGTCCGACACCACGCTGCGGGTCCAGCCCGGCGACCGGATCGGCCTGGTCGGGCGCAACGGCGCCGGCAAGACCACGACGCTGAAGGTGCTGGCCGGCGAGGGCCAGCCCTACGCCGGCGAGATCGACCGGCGTAGCGCCATCGGCTACCTGCCGCAGGACCCGCGCACCGGCGACCTGGAGGTCACCGGGCGCGACCGGGTGCTCTCCGCGCGCGGCCTCGACGTGCTGATGGCGCAGATGAAGGAGCTGGAGGCCAAGCTGGCGGAGGGTGGCGACAACGAGCGCCTGGTCCGCCGGTACGGGGCGCTGGAGGACCAGTTCGCCTCGCTCGGCGGGTACGCCGCCGAGGCCGAGGCCGCCCGGATCTGCGCCAACCTCGGCCTGCCCGAGCGTGCCCTCGCGCAGACGATCGGCACCCTCTCCGGCGGCCAGCGCCGCCGGATCGAGCTGGCCCGGATCCTGTTCCGCGACGCCGGCGAGAACGGTGGCGGCATCCTGCTGCTCGACGAGCCGACCAACCACCTCGACGCCGACTCGATCACCTGGCTGCGGGGCTTCCTGGCGAACCACAAGGGCGGCCTGATCGTGATCTCCCACGACGCGTCGCTGTTGGAGGCCGTGGTCAACAAGGTCTGGTTCCTGGACGCCACCCGCTCGGTGGTGGACGTCTACAACCTGGGCTGGAAGGCGTACCTGGAGGCGCGGGAGACCGACGAGCGGCGTCGCCGCCGGGAGCGGGCCAACGCCGAGAAGAAGGCCGGCGCACTGATGGCGCAGGCGGACAAGATGCGGGCCAAGGCGACCAAGACCGTCGCCGCGCAGAACATGGCCCGCCGGGCCGAGAAGCTGCTCTCCGGCCTGGAGGAGGTGCGCGTCGCCGACCGGGTGGCGAAGGTGCGCTTCCCCACCCCGGCGCCGTGCGGCAAGACCCCGCTCACCGCCAGCGGCCTGTCCAAGTCGTACGGGTCCCTGGAGATCTTCGCCGACGTCGACGTGGCGGTGGACCGGGGCTCCCGGGTGGCGATCCTCGGGCTGAACGGCGCCGGCAAGACCACCCTGCTGCGGATCCTCGGCGGCCTGCTGCCCGCCGACACCGGCGAGGTACGCCCGGGTCACGGGCTGCGGCTCGGCTACTACGCCCAGGAGCACGAGACCCTCGAAGTGGACCGGACGATCCTGGAGCACATGCGCAGCGCGGCGCCGGATCAGACCGACACCGACCTTCGCAAGATCCTCGGCGCGTTCCTCTTCTCCGGCGAGGACGTCGACAAGCCCGCCGGGGTGCTCTCCGGTGGCGAGAAGACCCGGCTGGCGCTGGCCACCCTGGTCTGTTCGGGCGCGAACGTGCTGCTGCTCGACGAACCGACGAACAACCTCGACCCGGTCAGCCGCGAGCAGGTGCTCGACGCCATCGCCCGCTACCCGGGCGCCATCGTCCTGGTCACCCACGACCCGGGCGCGGTGCAGGCCCTCAAGCCCGACCGGGCCATCCTGCTGCCCGACGGCGACGAGGACGCCTGGAGCGACGACCTGCTCGAACTGGTCGAGCTGGCCTGAGCCGGGGCGCCGCCACGGCCCCGCAGCAACGGTCCGAGGAAGTCGCCGCGCCCGTGGGTCGTCGACCACCGTCGGCACCGGGAACCGCCCTCGGGCGGTCACCGGGGCGACGGCGGCCGGCCGGACCGGGTCGGTGCCGGGCGGGCGCGCCCCGACGAGGCTGGTCGCCACGGGACCGTACGCACCAGCGCACGTCGGCGCCGCCGTACCGGTGGCTACCCGCGGCGACAATCCGCCCCGGTCGCGGCGGTCCGGTCCGGGCGGAGATGAACGGCCCCGCCAGCGCGATGATGGCGTCGATTTCGGTACCGGCAAAGACGATTGCCGCTGCGACAACGTTGCCAAGCCGGCCCGGCTTCCGGGGCCCAGTACGCTGCGGTTCCGGACGGTTGGAAGTGTGGTCTACAGTGGGAGTTTTTCGCGCACCTTTGCGCAATCACCTATCGGGAAATTGACAATGCTGTGCGTGTCGGTTGGCGAAGAGTTGATATCTGGCGCATGATCGTTCGAGGCGGTCTAATAGGTGGGACCGTATCGAACCGCACAGCTGGGACGTGAGGAATCAACATGGCAGCCACCGGCACAGCCACCAGCACCGAGAAGGGTCGCCGGATCGTCGGAGCCGAGCGCCAGACGCTCGCGAAAGACCTGGTCAAGCGCTACACGTCCGGCGAGAGCATTCGTGCCCTGGCGGCCTCGACCGGCCGTTCCTACGGGTTCATCCACCGGGTGCTCACGGAGTCCGGCGTACAGCTGCGCCAGCGCGGCGGTGCGCGCCGCCGCAAGAAGGCGTGAGGGACTCATTCGCCACGGCCGTACCCGCCCGATACCGGGACTTCCGGTGACCACGGACGGCGGTGTGCGGCTGGATTGCACGGGGCCGGTGGCAACTGTCACGTTGTCCCGGCCCGACGTGCTCAATGCGCAGACGCCGGCGATGTGGCGGGCCTTGCGCGAGTTCTCCCGCGACCTGCCCGCGGAGGTGCGGGTCGTGGTGGTACGCGGCGCGGGACGGGCCTTCTCGGCCGGTCTGGACCGGTCGATCGCGACCGGGTCCGGCCCCGACACGTTCGGTGAGCTGACCGCGCTCGCGCCCGAGGAGGCCGCCGCGCGCATCGCGGAGTTCCAGGAGGCGTTCACCTGGCTGCACCGGCCGGACCTGATCTCGGTCGCGGCGGTGCAGGGGCACGCCATCGGGGCCGGCTTCCAACTCGCGCTCGCCTGCGACCTCCGGGTACTGGCCGAGGACGCCAGTCTCTCGATGGCCGAGGTGACACTGGGGCTGGTGCCCGACCTGGCCGGCACGAAGCGCCTCGTCGACCTGGTCGGCTACGCCCGCGCGCTGGAGATCTGCGTCACCGGGCGGCGCCTGGACGCCGCCGAGGCGCACCGGCTCGGGCTCGCCACGCTCGTCGTACCCCCAAACCAGCTCGACGACGCGGTGCGCGACCTGACCGGGGCAGTGCTCGCCGGGGACCGCAATGCCGTGATCGAGATCAAGGCGTTGCTGGCCGGCGCGGCCGGCCGGTCGGCGGCCGACCAGCAGCGGGCCGAGCGAGAGGCGCAGACCCGGCGGCTGCGCGACCTCGCGGGCGTCGGCGAATAGCCCCTCCCGGGGCGGTCGGACGGGTCCGGGCTGGCCGTCGACGCCGACCGGTAAGGAGCATTCGGGGAACAAGACAGTTACCTCGCGAGTTGTCGTAGGCGTCGGAGAGACTGGTCGTCGACCAGTGGTCCCGTGCGCCGCGGTGGCGGCGGATCGGTAGATCAGGTCCGAGCCCGCCGCGCGGCGGTGTAGACCGGACGAAAACGGCACGGAGGTGGCGGGTGACCAACCCGATGGCCGGCGGTATGGCCAGCTGGAGCATGCTGCGCTCGATGCGCAGCCGCGACGACGTCAAGGGTCGCCGGGTCAGCCGGGCCACGGCCAACCGCATCGTCGCGTTCGCCCGCCCGTATCGGCGCGACATCGTGGTCTTCCTGATCACCGTGGTCCTCTCGGCCGTGATCGGCGTCGCCACGCCGGTGCTCGCCGGTGACGTGGTCAACGCGATCAGCCGGGGCGGCAACTCGGCCGGGGCCGTCGTGGTCCGGCTGGCACTGCTGATCGCGGCGCTGGCGGTCGTCGACGCGCTCTTCTCGCTGGCCCAGCGGTGGTACTCGGCGCGGATCGGGGAGGGGATCATCCTCGACCTGCGGACCAGGGTCTACGACCACGTGCAGCGCATGCCGCTGCAGTTCTTCACCCGGACCCAGACCGGCGCGCTGGTGAGCCGCCTCAACAACGACGTGCTCGGCGCCCAGCGGGCCTTCACCTCCACCCTCTCCGGGGTGGTCAGCAACGTCATCCAGCTGGTCCTCACCGCGGCGGTGATGTTCAGCCTCTCCTGGCAGATCACCGTGCTGTCGCTGATCCTGCTGCCGATCTTCATCATCCCGGCCCGCCGCGTCGGGCGCCGGCTCGCCGAGATCACCCGTGAGTCGTACGACCTGGACGCGAAGATGAACGCGACCATGACCGAGCGGTTCAACGTGGCCGGGGCGCTGCTGGTCAAGCTCTTCGGCCGGCCCGACGTCGAGGCGCGGCGCTTCGGCGAGCGGGCCGAGCGGGTCCGCGACATCGGCATCCAGTCCGCGATGTTCTCGCGTACGTTCTTCGTGGCGATGCTGCTGGTCGCCTCCCTGGCCCAGGCGCTCACGTACGGGCTGGGCGGCTGGCTGGCCGTGCGCGGCGCCGTCAGCGCCGGTACCGTCGTCACCCTCGCGCTGCTGCTCACCCGCCTCTACGGGCCGCTCACCGCGCTCTCCAACGTCCGCGTCGACGTGATGAGCGCGCTGGTCTCCTTCGACCGGGTCTTCGAGGTGCTCGACCTCACCCCGTCCATCGCCGAGAAGCCGGACGCCGTACCGGTGCCGCGCGGCTCGGGCCGGCTGGAGTTCCGCGACGTGCGGTTCCGCTACCCGAGCGCGGCCGAGGTCTCGCTCGCCTCGCTGGAGGATGTGGCCACGCTGGACCGCACCGCCCCCGAGCCCGTGCTGCGCGGCGTCTCCTTCGCGGTCGAGCCCGGCCAGATGGTGGCGCTGGTCGGACCGTCCGGTGCCGGCAAGTCCACCACCTCGATGCTGATCTCCCGGATCTACGACGTCACCGACGGCGCCGTGCTGGTCGGCGGGGTGGACGTCCGCGACGCCACCCTCGACTCGCTGCGCGACGAGATCGGCGTGGTCACCCAGGACTCGCACTTGTTCCACGAGACCATCGCCGAGAACCTGCGCTACGCCAAGCCGGACGCCACCGACGACGAACTCTGGGCGGCCCTGCGCGGCGCCCAGGTGGCCGACCTCGTCGAGGCGCTGCCCGACGGGTTGCAGACCGTGGTCGGCGAGCGCGGCTACCGCTTCTCCGGCGGCGAGAAGCAGCGCATCGCCATCGCCCGGCTGCTGCTCAAGGCCCCGTCCATCGTGATCCTCGACGAGGCGACCGCGCACCTGGACTCCGAGTCCGAGGCCGCCGTGCAGCGGGCGCTCTCGGTCGCCCTCGCGGGGCGTACGGCCCTGGTCATCGCGCACCGCCTCTCCACCGTGCGGGACGCCGACCAGATCCTGGTGCTCGACGGCGGGCGGATCGTGGAGCGGGGACGGCACGAGGAACTCGTGGCGGTCGGTGGCCTCTACGCCGAGCTGTACCGCACCCAGTTCGCGGTCGCCGACTCGCCGGCCCCGTACGCCGACGCGACCGGCCCCGAGCCGGTGGTCACCACCCTGCCGCTGCGCGACTACGTCGCCGACGACGCCCTGCCGCCGGCCCCCGCCCCGAACTGAGCGGGTGCCCGAGCAGGCCCGCCAGCCTTCGCGGCGACACCCGCCGAGCCCGCCGGCGGCTCAGGGCGCGTCCGGTACCGCCGCCGCGGCCCGCAGCTCGGCGAAGGCCGCCGCCAGCGTGTCCGGCGTGTAGTGGGCGTTGAGGCCGCTCGGGTTCGGCAGCACCCACACCCGCGCGGGCCCGAGCCGCTCCGGCTGCCGGCCGAAGCCGGCCTTCGGCCGCGCGAACGCGATCCGGTACGCGGTCACCCCGACCACCGCCACCCAGCTCGGGCGGTACCGCTCGGCCTTCTCCGCCAGCACCCGCGCCCCGGCCACCAGCTCGGCCGCGGTGAGCTCGTCGGCCCGCGCGGTGGCCCGCTCGACCAGGTTGGTGATCCCCAGGCCGTACCGGAGCAGTTCCTCCTGCTCCTCCGGCGGCACCTGCCGGGGCGTGAAGCCGCCGCGGTGCAGCGCCGGCCAGAAGCGGTTGCCGGGGCGGGCGAAGTGCCGTCCGGTCGCGCCCGAGTAGAGGCCCGGGTTGATCCCACAGAAGAGCACCCGCAACCCCGGCGCGATCAGGTCCGGGATCGTCGTTCCGGCCGCCGCCGCCACCTGGTCCCGGGTCGGTCGCACGGTCCGACCCTACCCAGCCCTCGGCGTACGCCGGCACCGGCCGGCGCGCGCCCGCCTCCCTGGGCGGCGCGAGCGGGAGCGCCGAGCACGGGCGGGTCTGTCTTCGCGCGTGGCGCGAGCGGGCTCAGAGCGCGCGCAGCGCGCCGCCGTCGACCGGCAGGGTCAGGCCGGTCAGGTAGCTCGCGGCCGGCGAGAGGACGAACGCGGCGACCCGCCCGAACTCGGCCGGATCGCCCAGCCGCCCCAGCGGGATCAGCGCCTCGGCCTGGGCCCGGGCCCGCTCCGGGTCGCCCGAGGCGGCGAACAGCTCCCGGTTCCGGTCGGTGAGGATCCGGCCCGGCAGCAGCCCGACGAACCGTACGCCCCGCGGGCCGAACTCGTCGGACATGTCCTTGGCCACTCCGACCAGGCCGGGGCGCAGCCCGTTGGAGATGCCGAGCCCCGTCAGCGGGGAACGGGCCGAGGAGGAGAGCACCAGGGCGATCGCGCCGCCCTCCGGCAGCGCCGCGGCGACCGTACGGGCGAGCCGCACCGAGCCCAGGAAGACCGTCTCGAACGACTCGCGCCACTGCTCGTCGCTGACCTGCGCGGCGGTGCCCAGCGGCGGCCCGCCGACCGAGACGAGCGCGCCGTCGAGCCGCCCGAACCGGTCCCGGGCCAGGTCGACCAGGCGCTGGGCCGTCTCCGGCCGGGCCAGGTCGGCCGGTACGCCGATCGCCCGCTCCGGACCGCCGAGCCGCGCCGCGGCCGACTCGACCCGCTCCGCGTCGCGCGCGGAGAGCACCACCCGGGCGCCCTCGGCCACCAGCGCCTCGGCGGTGGCGAAACCCAGCCCGCGGGAGGCTCCGGTCAGGACGAAGACGCGATCGGCGAGTCCGAGATCCATGAGCAGAGATCTTGCCGTACCCGATGGTCGGCCGCTACCCGCGGTCGGCGCCGAGCAGCCACACCCGGCCGGCGACCTGGACCGCGTACGCCCGGCCCACCCGTCGTACGGCCGGCAGCCGGCGCGGGCGGGGCGGCCGGTTCCCGTCGTAACGCCAGCGGACCTCGCGGAGCGCGAGTTCCCGCGCGGCCGGCACCGGCAGCGGTCCGCGCGCCGCGAGCGACCGGGCCAGGTCCCACCCGTCGCGAAGCGAGCCCCCCGTCGGCCGGCGCGCGGCCCACTCGGCGAAGGTGCCGCCCCAGTCGGGGCCGAGGCCGGCGGCGAGCAGCGGCCAGTGCCGGGCCACGTCGCCGGCCCGCTTGCGCAGCAACGCCTGCCGGGCCGCGCCGACCAGCCGGTCGTCGAAGCCCTCCGGTACGGCGGCGCCGGCCACCAGCGCCGCCACCAGTTCCGCCTGTCGGCTCGCGTAGCTCATGTGATCGACGGGTGGCCGGCGGCGGTGGCGATGGCGTCCAGTTCGGCCCGGAGCGCCGCGGCGGGCGGGTAGTGGCCGTCGCGTTCGAGCAGGACCGACGGCGGGCGGTGCCGGGCGGAGAGCTCCCCAAGCAGGTCGAGCACCGCGGGCGGTACCGGGTCGGTGTGCGTGTCGTGGTAGAGGCCGCCGTGCTCGGCGCCGCCCGCAACGTGCACGTAGGCGATCCGCTCCAGCGGCAGCCGGTCCAGCAGGTCGAGCGGGTCGCCGCCACGGTTGCGGGCGTTGGCGAAGACGTTGGCGACGTCCAGGAGCAGCAGCGCCTCGCTGCGCTCCAGGATCTCGGTGAGGAACTGCGCCTCGTCCAGCTCGTCGTCCGGCCAGTCGAAGAGCGCCGCGATCGGTTCGAGCGCGATGGGCACGCCCAGCGCCGCCCGGGTACGGCCGACGTTGGCGACGACCGCGTCGACCGCCTCCCGGGTGCGCGGGATCGGCAGCAGGTGCCCGGCCTCCAGCCCGCCCGCCCGGACGAAGGCGATGTGCTCGCTGACCAGCGGCGCGTCGAGCGCCTCGGCCACCCGGGCGAGGTGGGCGACGCGTTCCGGCTCGACGGGATCGGCGCCGCCGAGGGAGAGCCGCACCCCGTGCGGTACGACCGCCACGCCGCGCCCGCGCAGCTCGGCGAGCGGCGCGGGTACCGGACCCTCGGCGGTCAGCGTCTCGGCGACGACCTCGACGAACCGTATGCCGGGCAGGTCGGCGACGAAGCCCGAGATCTCGGGGCGCCAACCGATGCCGACCCCGTAACCGGGAACCTCCGCCGGTGGTCGGGGTTCCGTACGCTCAGCCACCGCAGCCACCACCGCAGCCGCCGCCACCGCAGCCACCACCACCGCCGCCGCACGAGCTGCCGGCGCCGCAGCCGCCGCCGCTGGAACCGCCGCCGGAGCCGCCGGCCGCAACGGAACCGTAGACCATGCCGGTCGGCACCTCGGCCTCCTCCGCGAAGGCCGGGTCGAAGGCCCAGAGCACGGCACCGCCGAAGAGCGCGACGCCCATGGCGGCGGCCACCGGACCGTACGTCTGGTAGGCCGGGTTGACGGCGGGGGAGAGGTGCGGGTTCCGGTTGCGCAGGGTCCGGATCGCGGCGCGGGCCGCCCGGGTGTGTCGCGGCACCACCGCGAACAGGACCACGGCGAGCACCGAGTTGAGGATGATCAGGAAAATGAGGCCGACGACCGGCTTGTCGTTGGCGAGCCCGGCCGCGAGCCGCAGCAGCCCGAGCCCGTCGAGCGCGAACATGAGCAGCGGCAGGTACCGCGCCTGCCGGCGGTGTGCGGCGGTGGGGACGAGCCGGGCCCGCTCCAGCCCTTCGCGCAGCCGGGTGAGGGCGGCGGCCACCGACGGTTCCGAGGCCAGGGCGCCGGGCCGGACGCCGTTCCCGGCGGCGCCGTAGACCGCCCGGTCCAGCGGCGTCCCGTCCTCGGGGAGCGTTCCGGAGACGGCCAGGGTGCGGTCCGGGGAGACGGTCACGGCCCCGGCGCCGCGCAGCCCGCCGAGCGAGGTGTAGAGGGCCAGTCGCTCGCCGCCGTTGAGGTAGGCGACCTGTTGCGGACCCAGCTCCTCCGGCCGGCGCGAGCGGCCGGCGAAGAGGTACGCGCGGTGCGCCACCGCGGCCAGCAGCAGTACGCAGACGGCCGCGAAATAGAAGGCGAGGAAGGCGGGCCCCGAGATGCCCCAGGTGTCGTCCGCTGCCGCGATCACCATCATGGTTGGCTCCTGTCCACAGCACCGATGCGGGCGGACCTCATTGTGGGACAGCGACGCCAGTCACCGCCGCCCCGCCGCAAGCGGCGGCCGTCGGCGGCGACGGTCGGTTCGGGCCGTCAGCGGCGGTGGTCGGCCCGCGCCGTCAGGGGCGCCGGTCAGCGCTTGGCGGCGGGGCGGCGTACCGCCTCCTCGACCAGGTCGAGCACCGGACCGAGGTCGCCCGCCGGGCGGCCCATCGCCAGGTGCAGCACGAGGCCGTCGTAGGCCAGCTCCAGGAACTGGGCGAGCACGTCGATCGGTACGTCGTCGCGGAGCACCCCGGCGTCGCGCTGGCGGATCAGGCGTTCCCGGGTCGCCTCGGCGATGGCGGCCGAGCGTTGGGCCCACCGCTGGGCGAAGGCGGGATCGGTGCGCAGCCGCCGAGAGACCTCGAGCTGGCTGCCGAGCCAGCCGGCGGTGTCCGGCGACATCGCCCGGTCGAGCAGGTCCCGCATCACCTGGACCAGGCCGTTGCGGGCGACGGTCTCGACCATCGCCACGGCGTCGTCCTCGGCGACGGCGAGGAAGAGCGAGTCCTTGTCGCGGAAGTGGTGGAAGATGGCGCCCCGGGAGAGCCCGGTCGCCTGCTCCAGCCGCCGCACCGTGGCACCCTCGTAGCCGTGGCGGGCGAAGCAGGCCCGCGCCGCGCCGAGGATCTCCTGTCGGCGGGCTTCGAGCTGGTCCTGGCTTACTCTGGGCACTGATCAATCGTCCCAGGTACGGCCACGAGCTGCAAACCGTACGTACGGCTTGGTTCCGCACCGACCCGGCGGCCCGGTTTAGGATCACCCGGTGACGCAGCCCCCCGCCACCGCCCCGGACTCCCCGCTCACCGTCGCCGCCGTACAGGCCCGGCCGGTCCCCGGGGACGTCGCCGGTAACGCGGCCACCGGCGCCGGACTCGTCGGCCGGGCGACCGCCGCCGGCGCCACCCTCGTCGTGCTGCCGGAGCTGTTCCTCTCCGCGTACCACCCGCCGGCCCTGCGGGCCGATCCGGCCGGTACCGCCGTGGCCGCCGACGAGGCCGGCCGGGTCGACGACGCGCGGCTGGACCCGCTGCGCGCCGTCGCCCGCGAGCAGCGCGCCGTCGTGGTGCTCGGTGCGGCGGTACGCCATGCCGACGGCCGCCTGGCGTGCGGCGCGCTCGTGGTCGGGCGCACCGGCGAGGTGACCGCCGCCTACGACAAGCAGCACCTCTGGGGCCCGGACGAGAACGAGCTGTTCACGCCGGGCCGGCAGGGCGGCACGCTGGTGCTGGACGGCTGGCGGCTCGGCCTGGGCGTCTGCTACGACGGCTGCTTTCCGGAGCACGGGCGCGCCGCCGCCGTGGACGGGGCGCACGCGTACCTCTGCCCGAGCGGCTACCTGGCGGGCTCGGAGCACCGCCGCGACCTCTACTACCGCGCCCGTGCCCTGGACAACACCATGTACGTCGTCTTCGCCAACTCCGTCGACGGCGCGGACCCGTGGCGGTTCAACGGCGGCGCGGCGATCTGGGACCCGGAGGGTCGGACGCTGGAGCAGGCGCCCGACACCGGTACGGCCGTGGTGACGGCGGTGCTCGACCCGGCCGAGTTGACCCGGGTCCGCTCCGCGCACAGCATGCTCGCCGACCGGCGGGCCGACCAGGGCGGGCGGCGGTACGTGTCGGTGGCCGGGTAGCCGCGGGCGGCGGTACGTGTCGGTGGTGGGGTGGCCACGGGCGGCGATGGTGAACGACGCGTGAAATGTGACGGCCGCCAAGCGCGTCCGTGACAGCGCCCGGGAAGCTCGCTATTATTGCGATCGATGTTGTCGATAACGGGAACCACACCGTTTCGGCGAATATTAATCGGGATCGGCCGACCACGTCTCATTGTTTCATTTATGAACGATGGGGCGGCGTCGGCCGTTACGCGGGGAGGCGCGTTCGATGGCGGAAACTCCGGAAAAGTGGGAAGCGCCGGCTCGGGGGCAGAAGATACTTCTCCTGCTCTCCACGGACGCCGACACGGTGGAATGGTGCCGGATCGCGGAGGCCTACACCAAAACCCTCTTCTCCGACGTCCAGGCCGTCTACTGGGAGGTCGGGACCCCGTTCCCGGACGAGGTCGAGCAGTGGGAGGGTGACTGGATCCTCTCCTTCCGGGGCGACCTCATCGTGCCCGAACGGGTCTACTCCCGGGCCCGCAAGGGCGCGATCAACATCCACCCCTCCCCGCCCTGGTTCCGGGGCCTGGGCGGCCAGTACTACGCCATCTACGAGCGGCACGAGCGGTACGGCTCGACCTGCCACCACATGGCGAAGTCGGTCGACTCCGGCGACATCATCGACGTCCGGTACTTCCCCATCGCGCCGGGCGAGACCGTCACCTCGCTGCGCCACCACGTCGGGGCGGTCTCGCTCGTGCAGTACCTCGACCTCGTGGCGAACTACATCGCGCTGGACAAGCCGCTGCCCAAATCGGACGAGCAGTGGGGCGACAGGCTCTACACCTCCGCGCAACTGCGCACCTGGCTGGCCGAGAAGCGGGTCAGCGATCCGGAAAACAACTGCTTCAAATGACGGCATCGGGTGAATATGTGATCTTCGCGGCGAGTTTCGCGGCCTCGGCGGCGTCGCCGGGGCCGGAAATCGCCGCGATTCTCGGAAGGTCGCTGTCGAAAGGGCTGCGTGGCTGCGCGCCGCTCACCGTCGGCATCATCGTCGGAAAACTGACGATGCTGACCGCGGCCATCGTCGGGATCGCGGCCCTCGTCGCCACGCTCGGTCCGATTTTCACCGTGGTGCAGTACGTCGGCGCCGCGTACCTGCTCTATCTCGGAATACGGAAGTGGCGGCGCGCGAAGAACGCCGCGGCGGAGGGCGCCGTACCCGAGCGGGGCGGCGTCGGGACACAGATGGCCCTCGGGCTGGGGCTGACCCTGTCGAACCCCATCGCGATCGCGTTCTACCTCGCGCTGCTGCCCGGGGTCGTGGACGTCGCGCGCATCACCGTCGGCACGTACCTGATCCTGGTCGCCATCATCGTCGCGGTCATGCTCGTCACCGTGACCGTGTACGGCGTGATCGCCGAGGTCGCCCGCCGGATCTTCACGGGGAGCCGGGCCAAGGTCTGGATGGACCGGCTCTCCGGTTCGATGTTCGTCGCCGCCGGGCTCTGGGTGGCGCTGCGCCCGCTGCTGTGAGCGAGCCCGGCCGGGCGCACGTCCGGCCGGGCTTCGGATTCGAGCCCGGCCGGCGGATGCGTCCGGCCGGGCTCAGGCCCGTACGGAGGCCGGGAGGCAGGCGCGGACCACGTCGGCGAACCGGTCCACCATCTCGGCGATCTCCGACTCGGTGGCGATGAACGGCGGGGCGAACAGGACGTGGTTGCCCACCACCCCGTCCACCGTGCCCGAACCCGGGTAGATCAGCAGCCCGCGCCGCAGCGCCTCCCGCTTCAACGCGGCGGTGAGCTGGTCGCCGCCGGTGCTCGGCGCTCGCGTAGCCCGGTCGGTCACGAACTCCACGCCGACGAAGAGCCCCCGCCCCCGGATGTCGCCGACGACCTCCTCGCCGGCCAGCGCGGCGGCCAACTCCTCGCGGAGCTGCGCCCCCCGGGCCAGCACGTTGCCCAGCAGGTCGTCGTCGACGATGGTGCGCTGCACCTCCAGCGCTACGGCGCAGGCGAACGGGTGGTTGACGTGGGTCTGCCCGTTGCGCAGCACCCCGGAACCCCGTTCGAGCGCCGCGTGGATCTCATCCGAGACCACGATCGCCGAGATCGGCTGGTAACCGGCCGCCAGCCCCTTGCCGACCGCCACGATGTCCGGGACGATGCCGTCCTCCAGGTAGGCGTACGGCAGCCCGGTGCGGCCCATGCCCGCCATCACCTCGTCGAGGATCAGCAGTACGCCGTACCGGTCGCACACCTGTCTGACCTTGCGGAAGTAGCCCGGCACCGGCGGGACCGCCCCGCTGGTCGAGCCGACCACCGTCTCGGCGAGGAAGCCCGCGACGTTCTCCTTGCCGAGCAGCAGGATCCGTTCCTCCAACTCGGTGGCGAGCCGGTCGGCGTACTGCTCGGCGGACTCGTCGTCCCGCTGGTCCCGGTACGCGTAGCAGGGCGCGACGAACTCGGCCGGACCGAGCATCGGCTCGAAGATCGAGCGGCGCTGGGCGTTGCCGGAGACGGCCAGCGTGCCGAGGGTGCTGCCGTGGTAGTTCTGCCGCCGGGCGATGAAGGTCGATCGGCTGCCCTCGCCGCGTTCCCAGTGGTACTGGTACGCCACCTTGAGCGCCAGCTCGATCGCCTCGGAACCGCCCGAGAGGAACTGCGCCTTGCCCGCCCCGCCGTACGAGGCGACCAGCGTGTCCGCGAGCTCCTCGGCCGCGGCGGTGGTGTAGCTGCCCGCGTGCGCCCAGGCGAGCTGGCGTGCGTACCGCTCCATCGCCGCCACGATCCGGGGGTGGCAGTGGCCGAGGCTGGAGACGGCGACCCCGCCGCAGGTGTCCAGGTACCGGTTGCCGTCCTCGTCGATCAGCCAGACCCCTTCCCCGCCGGCCGCCCGGATCGGGTTCCTGCCGATGTTCTTGTAGATCACGTTGGACATGCGGACCTCTTTCGTCGTCGGTCAGGCTGGTCGGTGGCGCGGCGGGGCCGGCCACGCCCCGGTCAGGCCGGTCGATGGCCGCCGCGCGGGCCGGGTACGGCACCCAGGTCCCAGGCGGAGGCGGAGCGGTGGAACCGCCGGCCGAACCGGGACGACCCGGTCAGCCGCCGGAACCAGGAGACGGGCACCAGTACGGTGACGAACAGCAGTGCTGCGAGCAGCCTCATCGGACGCTCTCCCTCGAAGTGGTGGTCGCGGTACGTCGGGCGGCGGGCGGCCGCCGGGGCCGGTACGCGTCGCTCAGTCGAGCGGGATCTGCTCCCGCCAGTCGACGGCCTCGGCGTACTCGGGCTGGTCCTCCTTGCGCAGCACGAACGAGCCGAGTACCAGGACGTCCATGCCGGTGCGCATGAAGCAGCGGTACGCCTCCTCGGGTGTGCGCACGATCGGCTCGCCCCGGACGTTGAAGGACGTGTTGACCAGCACCGGGCAGCCCGTCCTGGCCTTGAAGCTGCGCAGCAGGCGCGCGAAGGCGGGATTGTCGTCCTCGGTCACGGTCTGCACCCGGGCCGACAGGTCGACGTGGGTGATCGCCGGAAGCTCCGAACGTACCTCGTTGATGCTGCCCAGGCCGGTGTTCGGCCCGCCGTGGCGGATCCCCTCGGCCCGGATGTGCTCGGCGACCTCCGAGACCACCAGCATGTACGGGCTCTGCGCGCCGAGGTCGAAGTAGTCGCCCGCGTCCTCGGCGAGCACGGCGGGCGCGAAGGGGCGGAAGGACTCGCGGAATTTGATCTTGAGGTTCATCCGTTTCTGCATCTCGGTGTCGCGCGGGTCGCCGAGGATCGAGCGCGCGCCGAGCGCCCGGGGACCGAACTCCATGCGTCCCTGGAACCAGCCGATGACCGCCCCGTCGGCCAGGTGCCGGCTCGTCTCGTCGAAGACCGCGTCCCCGTCGAAGCGCTTGAAGACGTACCCGTTCTCGACGAGGAACGTCTCGATCTCCTCGTCCGGGTAGCTCGGCCCGAGCAGCGCCCCGCGCATGGCGTCCCGGCCGGTGGCCAGGTGCGGCCGGCCCGCGACGCGTACCGAGTGGTCGAGCGCGGCGCCGAGCGAGCAGCCGGCGTCGCCCGCCGCCGGCTGGATCCAGAGCGCGTCGACCAGGCCGGAACGGCTCAGCACGCCGTTGGCGACGCAGTTGAGCGCCACCCCGCCGGCGAGGCAGAGCCGCCGCTCGCCGGTGCCGCGTACGGCCGCCCGGGCCAACCCCAGCACCGCCTCCTCGGTGACCTTCTGCACCGAGGCGGCGAGGTCGCACTGGCGTTGGGTCAGCGGGGTCTCCGGGCGGCGGATCGGCCCGCCGAAGAGCTCCTCGAACGCCCGGCCCACCATCCGGCGGCCCTTGACGTACTCGAAGTAGCGCAGGTCGAGCGTGAACGAGCCGTCGTCCCGCAGGTTGACGAGCTTCTCCCGGATGAGGTCCGCGTAGACCGGCCGCCCGTAGGGGGCGAGCCCCATCAGCTTGTACTCCCCGGAGTCCACCTTGAAGCCGCAGTAATAGGTGAAGGCGGAGTAGAGCATGCCCAGCGAGTGCGGGTACGAGATCGAGTCGACCAACTCCAGCGAGCTGCCGCGGCCGTGCCAGATGGTGGTGGTCTGCCACTCGCCGACACCGTCGATGGTGACCACGGCGGCGCTCTCGAAGGGCGAGGGGAAGAACGCCGACGCGGCGTGCGAGCGGTGGTGCCGCGACGCGGTCGCCGCCGGTGCCCGGCCGCGTCCGAGCGCGGCCAGCTCGTCGTCCACCCGGGTGAGCACGTCGCGCTTCCAGCGCAGCCACTCGGGCAGCACGGCCGAGAACGGGACGAGGCCGCCCGGTCCGGCGCTGGCGAAGGAGGAGAGGACCCGGCCGAACTTCAGCTTCGGGTCCTCGTAGTAGACCACGGCGTCGAGGTCGTCCAGCGCGATCCCGGCGGCGTCGAGGCAGTAGGCGACGGCCTGCCGGGGAAAGCCGGAGTCGTGCCGGATCCGGCTGAACCGCTCCTCCTGCGCGGCGGCGACGGGCGCCCCGTCGGCGACCAGCGCCGCCGCGCTGTCGTGGTAGTACGACGAGATTCCGAGCGTGTACGACGGCATCAGGACCCCAACTTCACTGGTACGTGATGGAACAGGGACTCGTCGCCGGTCCGCGGCCGGGCGGCGCGCCAGGGCGACGCGAACCGGTACCCGATCAGCCGCGCCCGCCGACCGGGCAGCGGCGCGAGCGACTCGTAGCCGATCCGCACCCGCCGCCAGACGTCCTCGCGCTCGCTTCCCGTGGAGCGCGCGACCACGCGGGACATGTGGCTGTCGATGGCGTCGGCGGCCCAGGCGGAGTGCCCGGTCGAGACGTTGTCGATGGTGTTGTGGATGTCGACGAACTGCGTGCTGAAGCCGTAGTGCTTGAGGAACCTGCGGGCCGTGCGGTAGCTGCCGCCGACGCCGGAGAGCTCCATGGCCAGGTTCATGCCGAGGATCTCCGGCAGGAACGTCAGCGGCAGCTTGCCGAGGCAGAGCCAGTACACGGGCCGGCGGAAGGAGGCGTCCTCGAAGCGGGGGTCGTACGCGAACTCGCGGCTGCCGGTCGGCGCCAGCTCGATCCCCATGTCCCGCAGCACGTCCCGGTAGATCTTCGGGTGGTTCAGCGGTACCTGGCCGTTGCCCAGCTCGTCCCAGTAGGTCTCGAAGAGCGGGGCGCCGACCTGCGACGAGGCGAGACTCAGCTCGGTGAAGCCCTGCAACCAGGCGCCGTCGATCAGCGTGAGCGGCGCGAGTTGCAGCGTGGAGTCGACGATCTCCTCGCGGCTGGGCAGCCGGTCCGGGTCGTCGTCCGCGAACTCGGCGCCGTGCCGGTCGTGCTGGTCCAGCAGCCACGGGCGCAGCCCCTCGCTGGGCCAGCGCGGCGGCAGCGAGCGGTCCGAGCGGTCCAGCGACAGCTCGGCCTGGGCCAGCCACTTCCGCACGTACCGGATCGCGAACCCGCGGGTCCGCGGGGCGAGCGCCCGCCCCTGCAGCACGAAGTACGCCTCGCGGACGCTCTCCGGCTCCACGCCCTCGGCGCTCGCCGCGTCGGCGGGCGGCGTACCCCCCTCGGGCGGGTCGATGCGCGGACCCCCGAGCGTCCCGGCTCCCCGCGCCGCCGCACCGTCCCCGCCGGCCTCGGGCGCCCCGGCGGGGGTGTGCCCGGCGGCCTCGGGCGCCCCGGACGGGGTGTCGTCGCCATCCCGGCCGGCCTCCGGCAGCCAGTCGATCCAGCGGCTGATGATGGCGACGTCCTCGGGGGAGAAGACCCGGAACATCGGGCCGCGCCAACCGAGCAGACCGTTCACCAGCGCGCTGCGCGCCGAGTTCCCGGGGCGGACCAGCCTGCTGCGCGCCAGCACCGCCAGCAGCGGTGCCGGGTCGTCGACGGCCTGCCTGAGCCAGGACGAGAGGTCCCGGCCGGCGAGCGAGAAGTGGTGGTGGTAGACCGAGCCCTCGCGGGCGCGGGCGCGCAGCAGGTTGGCCATGGCCCGGTCGGGCTCGAAGACCTCCCGGCACCCGTCCGCCAGCACGGCCGTCCACCGCCGCAGCGCCGCCGCCGTCCACGCGGCGCCCCGGACGACCCGCCGCCGGGTCTCGTCGCCGAGCGCGGCGTACTGTTCGGCGACCCAGCGGGAGACCTCCAGCGGCGGTTCGGCACCGGCCTCGGGCGCGGTGCTCAGGTCCAGCCGGTCCCAGTCGATGCCGGCGCGGTCCGCCGCCCGCAGCGCCGACCACCAGGGCAGGCAGCCGATGGAGCGCAGTACCAGGTCGATGCCGGCGATCTCCGGGCCGAGCGCGTCGCTGCGCCGGCTCGCCGCGTAGAGCGCCGCCGCCAGGCTGAACAGCTGGTCCGGTACGGCGCGCTCGCTCGACAACCCGTACGGCTCGACCGCGATCTCGGGTGCGCCGTGCCGCTTGGCCAGCGCGGTGAACTCGTCGTACCGCCAGAAGTGCGCCCGGCCGGCGCCGACGTCGGCGGCGAGCAGCGCCAGCACCCGCAGCTGGACCTCGTCCTCGAAGACGCCGGGTGCGCTGGCGCCCTGGTTCCAGCAGCCGAGGGCCGAGGCCATCGGTGCCGACCCCACGATCAGCGTACGCACCAGCAGGTCGGCGCGGCCGCGCTCACGCGCGGCGTCGAGGCGCTCGCCGAACCACCGGGCCTGTTCGGCCGACCAGGAGACCGCCGTTTCGACGACCGCGGTGAGTTCCGGTTGCGCCCCGGCCGGGTCGCCCGCGGGCGGGGCGAGCGCCGCCATGATGCGCTGCACGTCCCCGAGGGGGAGGAACAGCTCGGGGTTGGTCACATCCCTGAAAATCTTGCGCCACATCGATAGATCCTCTGCACGACCTGTCCTGCGCCGCGGCGGCGGCAGCTTCAGAACATGGGGTAGATGGACGAGTCGGGCTTCTTCTTCGGCCTGCGGCCGAAGATCCGCAGGATGAGGTTCTTGAGGAATTTCATGCTGGGCTCCGATCGGTCGGGCGGGTCAGACGACCTCGAGAAGCTTCCGGGCGACGAAGTCGTGACCGTCGTCGGTGAAGTGGATCCGGTCGACGAACAGCCACTGGTCGTCCCTGAGCGACTCGGACAGGATCGGGCTCATGTTGACGAAGCCGACGCCCATGGCCTTCGCCTGGTCCTCCAGCAACGTCGCGTACTCGGTGCAGATGTCGGGGTCGAGGATGTCGCCGTACTGCTCGCTGAACCGGCCGATCGCGTCGAGCTCGGCGAAGAGCGCCTCCTCCTCGACCGTGCCCCGGGGCCGTACCCACCCCGACAGCGGCTGCAGTACGAAGGTGAGCTTGGCGCCCCAGTCGGCGGCGAGTGCCCGCCATCCGTCGAGGTGCCGGATGGTCAGGTCCGCCGCGTAGCGGAGCTGCTCCGGCAGGCTCGGTACGACCGGCTCGACCCGTTCCGGCTCCCGCTTGCGCAGGATGCTGAGCAGCGGCTTGTTCGTACGGTCGGCGCCGTCGAACGCCTCGTGCCAGCGGGTGTACATGAAGAAGGTGCCGTGCTCCTCCTGCCGGCTCTCCGGCATCCGGGCCAGGCCGAGGTTGTTGAACCCGGAGAAGAGCACGATCTCGTCGACCCGGGGCAGCAGGTGCCGGTACAGGACGAGCAGCAGCAGTTCCTGGGTCGAGTTGAAGCTGCGCCCACCGAAGTTCATCCAGGGCTGTTCGCGTCGGTCGTGGGTGGACATGCGGGAGGCGAGCGTCCAGGCGTCGGAGCTCGCGCCGATGCCGAAGACCGTGGAGCTGCCGGCGATCAGCCGTACGGAGTCGATACCGGCGTGGTCGACCGGTGAGTAGCGGGTCGAGTCGCGATGTGAGTAGCGGAATCCGGCCGAATCGGTATTTACAACAGTCGATCGATATTTGGCCGGATGGAAGTAGATCAGGTTGGGGTGCCAACGGACCAGGCCGCTGTCGGCGAAGCGGTCGGCGTAGGCGGACATTTGCGGGGTCAGGTCAGACCGCGCGGACATGGTGGTTTCCTTTCGGCGCGGATTTTGGCCATTCTGGCCGGCGGTGGCCGGATCGGGGCGGGTGGGCGTGCGGCGCGGGGGTGTTCCGGCGCGGGCACCACGATGTGTCCGCCCGCGCGACCGTCGGCGCGATCGTCGCTCGGCCGGGGCGTTCCGGCCGAGGTGTCACGGCCGGCCGGTGCCAGTGATCTGCGCGGTGGAAATGGCTGGTCAGCTTGGTTGACGACGGTTCGCCTCGACGCCGCGGCGGAGGCTCCCGGTCGGACTGGCCGAACCGGCGGTCCCACCACGGTGTAGGGCGGCGCCGGGCTCGGAGGGTGCTGGTCTGGCGGGTGGACGGTCCGGACGTTGGATCGAAGGGAGTGCTCCATGGCGCATGCCGCACCGACCTGGAAATGAATCGGTAGAGGGTGTCCGGGATGCCGGATATTGGAGCACTGGTATTACGGTGACGGTCCGTAAAAATTGACTATAATGTTTCCCCCGTTTTAACAAGAAACATTTCAAGCTGACCTAAAGAGAGGCTAGCGGAGCTGGCGTCACAGGGTCAAGGTCCCTGATCTATTCGCCGTGATCAATTGCCTTTTGCCGGGTCGCTGCCGGTCCGGGTGACCGTGCCGGTCGGGCGGTACGGGGCCGACCCGCGCCGGCGGGGGCACACTCGTGAGAGCGACCGCGCCGGTCGGGCGGTGTCGGGCCGACCCGCGCGGGCGGGTGCACTCGGCCCGGTTGACCCCGGTCGGGTGGGGGCGCCCCACCGGCGCCGCGTGGCCGCCACCGGCAGGACGAGAGGGCCCTCGGTACGGCGTCCCCGCCGGTGCCGTGCCGTGGCGGTCCGCTCGGGACCGGCGTCCGGGCCCGACCAGCCGCGGCCGAGGTGGCGTGACGCCCGGGTGGCGTGGTTTGTTAACCGGCCGGGGCTGTTCCCAGGTGGTGGAAGTCACGTAGTGTGCGCGAGTGCCGCTGCTGCTCCTCGATCTGGACAACACCCTCCTGGACCGGGCCGGCGCCTTCCGCGCCTGGGCTCTGGAATTCCTGCGGGAGATCGGGGCGCCCGAACGCGACATCGACTGGCTCGTCTCCGTCGACGCCGACGGGCTCACCGACCGGTGGGACATCGCCGACGCCATCCGCGAACGCTACGAGCTGCGTATCCCCTCCATCGACATCGTCGAAGCGCTACACGAGGGGTTGGTCGAGCACACCAAGCTGGATCCGCTGGTCGCCTGCGCGCTGCGCATCGCCGACGACGCCGGCTGGGTACCGGTGGTGGTCAGCAACGGCACCGTACGGCAGGAGGACACCAAGATCAGGCGTACCGGGCTGGACCGGTACGTGGCCGACTGGGTGATCTCGGAGGAGGTCGGGGTCAGCAAACCCAACCCGCGGATATTCGCGCTCGCCGCCGAGCGGGCGCGGATGCGGCTTCGGGGCGCCTGGGTGGTGGGGGACAGCCCCGAGACCGACATCGGCGGTGCCGCCGCCGTCGGCCTGCCCAGCGTCTGGCTGCATCGCGGTCGGCGCTGGATGGAGTCGCGGTTCGCCCCGACCCGGACCGAGGACGGACTGCTCCCGGCGCTCGCCGCCGTACTCGGCGCCTGAGCCGCCCCGCCGGGCACGCCCGGCGCCCGACGGCACGCCCGCCCGCGGAGCCGTCGAGCCGTCACATCCGTTACAGCGCCACGGCCGATCACCGCGTCACGGCGGTCACGACCGTCGGCGCCGTCGCGGCGCGGGAACTGCGACGGGTAGCCGCGACGGGGGAGTGGCGACGGGTAGCCGTGACGCGGGAGCCGTGACGCGGGAGCCGTGACGGCGTAAATCGGTTGACGCGCGGGCGGGCCGGCGCGAGGCTTGCCCGGTCGTACGGAGTCCGGGTTCCACCCGGTCGAGGAGAGGAGGTCGCTGTGGCTGTCGTTGTCCGGCGCTTCGCCCTGCCCTCTTTCTCTTCGACCAAAGGACTTCCGCTGTGCGCGAGCACGACCAGGTACCACCGGCGCGTGGGCGCCGTTCCCGCCGTTTCGACGACGACGACCCGCAGTTCCTGAAGCGGTCGCGGCATGTGACGCCGCGCGCCTTCGACACCAACGCGGACCTCGACCAGCCCGAGACCGGTGACCGCTGGTCCAGCTGGGACCAGGCGGTGCACGGCCCCGAGCCGCGGCCCGACTGGCTGGTCACCGATCTGGCCGCCGTCGACACCGAACTCGGCGTGCTGAAGACCGGCAAGGAGGCCGACGTCCACCTGGTCCGCCGGGGCGTACCCGGGACGGATCGCACCTGCCTGCTCGCGGCGAAGCGCTATCGCGACGCCGACCACCGGCTGTTCCACCGGGACGCCGGTTACCTGGAGGGGCGGCGGGTCCGGCGGTCGCGGGAGAACCGGGCGATGGCGGCCCGGACGTCCTTCGGGCGGCAGGTGATCGCCGGGCAGTGGGCCAGCGCCGAGTTCGCCGCGCTGGCGCAGCTCTGGCAGCTCGGGGTCGAGCTGGGCAGCGTCGCCGTGCCGTATCCGGTGCAGCTGCTCGGGACCGAGCTGATGCTGGAGTTCGTCGGCGACCCGGACGAGGGGCAGGCCGCGCCCCGGCTGGCCCAGCTGCGGCCGGAGCCGGCCGAACTGCGGAACCTCTGGGACCAGCTCGTGGCCGCGCTCGTCGTACTGGCCCGGGCGGGGATGGCGCACGGCGACCTCTCGCCGTACAACCTGCTCGTGCACGGCGACCGCCTGGTCCTCATCGACCTGCCCCAGGTGGTGGACGTGGTGGCGAACCCGCAGGGCCGCGACTTCCTGGCCCGGGACGTGCGCGTGGTCTCAGCCTGGTTCGCCGCGCGCGGGCTATCGGCCGAACTGACCGACCCGACCGAGCTGACCACCCGGCTGCTCGCGGAGGCGGGGGTCCGCTGACCCGGGCGGGCGGCACGGCCGCCGGCGGGTTTCCCCCGCCGGCGGCCCGGTCGGTGGCTACTGGAGGTAGCCCTCCACCTCGCGCTTGCTCCGCACGTGGGCACCGCCCGGGTCGGCGCCGAACTCGCGCGCCGCGCGGCGCTGGCGCAGCAGGTCCCAGCACTGGTCCAGGGACTCCTCCAGCTCCCGCAGCCGGTTGTGCTCCTCGTCGGTGGATATCTCCTTGCTCTGTACCTGCGTACGCAGCTTGTGCTCTTCCTCGACCAGCTCGTTGATCTGAGCCAGGATCGTCTTGTCGTCCATGCCGACGAGCCTGACACACCCGGCCGCGAGCGACGAGTTCCCCGTCGATCTAGGGCAAATCGACGTGATTGGAGATCAACTCACCGGGATTTGCCCTAGATCGACGGGGCCGGTTACTGGAGATACCGCTCGACCTTGGCCGTGTCGCGCGCGCCCGCCGTCTCCGGGTCGCTGCCGGCCTGCCGGGCGGCGCGCCGCCGCCGGAGCAGATCCCAGCACTGGTCCAGGGACTCCTCCAGTTCCCGTAGCCGGCTCCGGTCGTCGTCCGACGAGCCCTGCGTCGACTGGGCCCGGGCCCGGAGCCGGTGCTCCTCGTCGACCAGCTCGGTGATCCGGCTCAGAATCGTGCTGTCGTCCATGTGCCGAGCCTGTCACAGCGCCCGGCCGGCCGGCGGGCCGTTGCCGCAACGGCGGCGCCGCGCCGAACCCTCCCGCCCGAGCGTCGCCCGACGGCGGCGGTCGGAGACGGTGCGGGCCGGACGTACGCGAGCCACGCCGACCGCCGGTCCCGGCCGGACTCCTAGGATCGGACGGAACCCCGCAAACGATCACCGACCGAGGAGACCGATGAGCCTGCGAGAGGAAGCCGCCGCGATCCAGGACGAGCTGGCCGCCCTGCGTCGGGAGCTGCACCAGATTCCCGAGATCGGGCTGTACCTGCCGCTGACCCAGCGCAGGGTGCTCGACGCGCTCGACGGGCTGCCGTTGGAGATCAGCACCGGTACCGGGCTCTCCTCGGTCACCGCGGTGCTCCGGGGCGGCCGTCCCGGGCCGGTGGTGCTGCTCCGGGGCGACATGGACGCCCTGCCGGTCACCGAGCGTACGGGCGCGGAGTTCAGCTCACGCCACGACGGAGTCATGCACGCCTGCGGCCACGACCTGCACACCGCCGGACTGGTCGGGGCCGCCCGACTGCTCGCGGCGCACCGCGAAGAACTCGCCGGGGACGTGGTCTTCATGTTCCAACCGGGCGAGGAGGGGCTCGACGGGGCCGGGCACATGATCGCCGAGGGGGTGCTCGCCGCCGCCGGACGGCCGGTCGACGCGGCGTACGGGCTGCACGTGCTCTCCTCGATGTTCGGCCGAGGCGTCTTCGCGTCCCGTCCGGGCCCGCTGATGGCCGCCTCCGACGGCCTCTTCGTCCGCGTCGTCGGGGCGGGCGGGCACGGCTCCCGGCCGCACACCTCGCTCGACCCGATCCCGGCCGCCTGCGAGATGGTCACCGCGTTGCAGACCATGGTGACCCGCCGGTTCGACGCCTTCGAGCCGGTCGTGCTCACCGTCGGCATGTTCCACGCCGGCACCCGGCGCAACATCATCCCCGACGACGCCTCGTTCGAGGCGACGGTACGCACGTTCTCGGCCGAGATCAGCGACCGCTTCGCGGTGGAGTCGGTACGGCTCTGCGAGGGGATCGCCGCGGCGCACGGCCTGACGGTCGAGGTGCGCTACGACCGGGAGTACCCGGCCACTGTCAACGACGCCGCCGAGCACGAGTTCGCCGCGGCGACGGTGCGGGAGGTCTTCGGCGAGGAGCGGTTCGCGCCGATGACGTACCCGATGACGGGGTCGGAGGACTTCTCCCGGGTACTTGAGCGGGTCCCTGGCGCGTACGTCTTCCTCGGCGCGTGCGCGGGCGACGACCCGGAGCGGGCTCCCTCCAACCACTCGCCCGAGGCCGCCTTCGACGACAGCGTCCTCGCCGACGGCGCCGCGCTGCTGGCCGAACTCGCCGTCCGGCGCCTGGCCCGCGGCTGACGGTGCCTGGCCTGCGGCTGACGGTGCCTGGCCCGCGGCTGACGCCGGGCGCCGGGAGTAGCCGGCGCCGGGGCCCGGCGCGGATGTCCGGAGGGGCCCCGCACCGCCGCTTGCCACGGTGGCGAGGAGCCCCTCCGGGTACGCCCTAGCGCAGCGGCAGGCGGTAGACCCCGCCGGCGCGGGTGCCCGCGAAGAGCCACCGGCCGTCCGGGCTGGCCGCCAGCGCCGTCACCGCCGGGTCGGGCAGGCCGGCGCCGATGTTCGCCCAGCTGCGACCCCCGTCGGTGCTGCGCAGCACGCCCCGGCCGCCCTGCACCAGTCCGGCCGCCGAGAACGTGTTGAGACCGGCGTAGAGGTCGTCACCGACCGCGACGATCTGGCTGACCCGGATCGGCAGCCCCTGCCGGCCGGTACCGAGCTGCCGCGCCTCGGTGAAGGTACGGCCGCCGTCGGTGCTGACCCGCAGCTCGGTGCCGCCCACCACGATCCGGTTCTGCTCGACCCGCAGCGCGGTCACCGGACCGTCGAGCACCTTGACCCGGGTGGCGCCGCCGTCGTCGGAGCGCCAGAGGCCGGCCTGGTCGCCCAGCCACAACCGCCGCGCGTCCCGGGGATCGCCGGCCACCGCCGCGTACCGCGTCTGGTGGTCGATCCGCTTCCAGCTCGCGCCCCCGTCCCGGCTCACCAGCAGCCCCGCGCCGGCCAGGTCGTAGTACGGGATGAAGAGCTGCCGGGCGTCGGCCGGGTGCACCGCCAGCCCCAGCGGGGTGGCGTCGTGCAGCAGCGCCTGGGTGAAGGTGGCCCCGCCGTCCGTGCTGCGCATCAGCCGGGTGCCGAACCAGCCGTTGAGGTAGAGCTTCCAGACGGTACGGGGATCGGACGGCGAGACCTCCAGCCCGCGTACCGACAGCCCGATCATGCCCTCACCGCCGGAGGTACCCCAGTCGAGCCGGTCCGGGTCGCCCGGCAGGGGCACCCGGAACAGGTCGCTCTCCGTACCGACGAGCAGGTTCCCGCCGGTGGTGGCGAGCCGGTTCACCTGCTGCCCCGGCACGCCCAGCCGGGTGAAGGTCTTCGCGTCCGAGGTGGCGTAGACGCCGACGCCCTCCATGCCGAGCAGCACCGTACGGTCGTCGCCGGGCCACTGCGCCAGGTCGTACGTGATCGCGTTGACCGGCTTGGCGACCGGGGTCCAGGTCCGGCCGCCGTCGCGGCTGAGCTGCGTCTGGTCGTACGCGTCGACGAGCAGCGCCCGCCCGGTACCGCTGAGCGCGAAGACGTTCTCCGTGCGCAGCGCCTCAGCCCAGCTCTTCCCGCCGTCGGTGCTGGTCCAGACGGTGCCGTCGCGCTGCCCGACGGCCACCGTGTCACCGGCCACCGCCACGTCCATCAGCCACTGGCCGTAGTCCTGGGCGGCCCGGACCACGCGCGGCGTGCCGCTCAGGCCGTCCCAGCGCCAGAGACCCTCGTCCGTGGACAGGTACAGGTCCTTGCCCGCGAAGGCGACCGCGCTGACGGTACCGGCGAAGGGGGCGGGGGTGGACGTCCACGATCCGCCGCCGTCCCGGCTGGTGTGGAGCTGGTCGCCGGCGACCGCGACCAGCACCCCGCCCGAGGAGTCCTGCGCGAACGCGTCGATGTGCCGGTCGGGGAAGGGCAGCACCCGCCAGCTCGCGCCGGCGTCGTCGCTGCGCAGCACCCGACCCTGGTACGTCGGGTCGGTGCCGCCGTTCACGGCCGCCCAGATCCGGTCGGCCCGCTTCGGGTCGACCGCCACCATCGGTTGCCCGTTGACGGCCGCCACCGGGGTGAGCCGGCGGTACGTCCAGCTGCGGGCGTGGTCGGTGCTGAGCCAGATCCCGGCGGTGTAGGACGGGGCGACCACCAGCCGGTCCGGGTCGGCGGGGGTGGTGCTCACCCTGCCGCCGGTGTCGGTCGGCCCGACGAGCTGCCAACCGCCGCCGGTGCGCGGCTCGGCCACCTCGAACGTGGTGCGCCCGACCAGGGTCGGTCCGGTGGCGGTGGGCACGTTCGCGGTCACCGCGTAGACGCCTGGCGCCGGGGCGGTGATCGGGGCCCGCCACCAGAGGTCGTGGTCGGACCGGAGCGTGACGCGGGTCTGCTCGCCGCGCGGCGAGCGGAGCGTGACCGTGGGGGCGGTCGAGACCGGCTCCACCGTGTGCACGAAGACCTCGCTGCTGCCGTCGCTGGGGTCCGGGGTCACATAGACCTCGGGGGTCCGCACCGCCAGCAGGTACGGCACCCGCAGGGCGGGGCCGCCGCCCGCGGCGGTGGCGGTCAGCCAGCCGGAGACGTCGCCGCTGCCCTGGTCCGGGGCGCCGGCGGTGACGCGTACCGTCACCGTGGCCCGGCCGCCGGCGGGCACGGCGACCCGGTCCGGGGTGATCCGGACGGTACCGGGGCTGCCGGGCGCCGGAGTGGCCGCCAGCCGCAGCCGGGCCGGCCGCCCGCCGTCGTTGCGCAGCGTGACCGTGCGGGTGCCGGTCGCCTCGCCGGTGGCGAGGTCGGCGAGCCCGAACGAGAGCGCGGTCGGCTCGGCGGTCAGCTCCGCGTCGGCCGCCGCGGCCACGTCGAGCCGGCCCGCGCCAGAGACGGTCGGCGCGGTCTCCGGCAGCGCCCGGGCCGATCCGACCAGCGCCGCCCCGACGCGCGGGGCCGTCGCCTCCGGCCGGAGCTGGCGCAGCAGCGCCGCGGCGCCGGCGACGTGCGGGGAGGCCATGCTGGTGCCGCTCATCCGGTACACGCCGGGCGCCCAGAGCGAGGTGGGTACCGAGGAGCGGATCTCCACGCCCGGCGCGACGATCTCGGGCTTGGCGTGCCAGCGCGGGTCGGGGCCGCGCGAGGAGAAGCTGGCGATCCGGTCGGTGGCGTCCTCGCCCGAGATGGTCACCCGCACCCGGCCCGCGTCGAGCCGGGCGCGCAGCTGCTGGTACTGGCCGGCGTCGGTGACGTCCAGGATGACCAGTCGGTCGAACCGCAGGTCGTCGCGGGCGCCGAGGCCCGTGACCGGCGCGGTGGTCAGCTCGTTCGGCGCCGCCGACGCGACCACGCCGGGGTTGTAGCCGACCGCGGCGAGGGCGCCGCGCCGCTCGGCCTCGATGAACGGGTCACCGTCGAGATCACCGCCGCCGTACGGCGTACCGGCGATGAGCAGCACCTTGCCGCGCACGTCACCGGCCCGCTGGAAGTCCTCCGGCGTACCGGCGCCGAGGTCGACCACGTCGCCGGTGACCGGGTTGGCCGGCGGGTTCGCCGAGCTGGCGTTCCGCGCCGCCTGGATCCGCTCCCTGCGCGGTCCGGCCAGGTCGGCGACCGGAACGCGCACGCCGCTGGTCGAGGCGCCGACGGCGATCACCCCGTCGGCGGCGGCCGGGCTGCCGACGGTCCGCTCGCCCGGCCCGCTGTTGCCGGCCGCGGCGACCACCACGACGCCGGACTGGGCCGCCCGGGTCGCGGCCTGGCCGACCGGGTCGGTGCCGTCGCCGTCCCCGCCGAGACTCATGTTGATGACGTCGGCCCGGTACGGGTTCTCCGGGTCCACCGCCGCCTCGATCCCGGCGACGATGTCCTCGGTGGTGCCGTAGCCGTCGGCGTCCAGCACCTTGTACGCGGTGAGCGTCGCGTCCGGGGCGACGCCGGTGACGGCCATCGCGCCGCCCGCGCCGGTACCGGCGATGATGCCCGCCACGTGGGTGCCGTGTCCGTGGTCGTCGGCCGGGTCGGTGTCCTGGTTGACGAAGTCGTACCCGCCGGCCACCTTCCGCCCCGGCCCGAAGCCGCCGCCGAGCGACGGGTGCCGGTAGTCGACGCCGGTGTCGATGACGGCCACCGTGACGCCGGTACCGCGCACCGGGCGCCCGGTCGGGTCCTTGCGCTGCCAGACCTGCGGCGCGCCGATCAGCGGTACGGCGTCCAGCGGCGCGCCGACGCCGGTACCGCCACCCGCACCGGTGTTCGCGGTCGGGACGCTCGCGACGGTGTTCCCGGTCGGGACGTTCGCGTCGCGGACCTGGAACCGCTCGACGTCGTGGACCGCCTTGACGCCCGGCAGCCGGCGCAGCGCGTCGACCTGCCCGGACGGCACCCGCACGGCCATGCCGGGCAGCAGGACGTGGTACGACCGCCGGTGGGTCAGCGCGATCCGGGCGCGCCTGGCCGCCTCGGTCACGCCCCGCTCGGCCCCGTCGACGGCCTCCCGAGCCTGTCGCACCCGGGTGCCGGACTGCGCGTCGACGGTGCCGCGCTCCGGCGCGGCGGCGATGGTCGGGACCGCGTCGAACTCGACGATCACGGTCTCGAGTGGACCGGAGGCGGGCGCGGCCGAGGCCGGCGCTCCGGTGGTCAGGGATGCGGCCAGCAGGGCGGTGCCGGCCGCCGAGGCTGCCCGGGCCCATCTGGAGCGCGTCGGAACGGCGCCCGGTGGGCTGGTCGGATACGACGAGAACATGCCTATGAAGGGAACTGGTCACCTCCGCTTCGGGCAATGGTTGCCAACGTCACGTTGGTGCCGTTGGCACCTCACGGCCAGAATCAGCCGTGGTTTTCGAGACGAACGCCCTGGCGGGTGCCGGTGTCGACGCCGAGGACGAACGGGTGTTGCGGGCGTTGCTGATCCGACCACAGGCGACCGCCGACGAGCTGGTGGCCGAGAGCGGCCAGGCGCTGGCAGCCGTCGCCGCCGCGCTCGACCGGCTCTCCCGGCGCGGCCTGGTGGCCCGCATCGCCGGGGAGCCGGCCCGCTTCACCGCCGCGGATCCGCGTACCGCGCTGGACGCGTTGATCCACCCGGCCGAACAGGCGCTGCGCCGGGCCCGCGACGCGGTCGCCGAGCTGACCGCGCTCTTCCACACCGCGCGGTGGGAACGACCGGCGGGCGGCCCGGTCGAGGTGGTGACGGGGCACGAGGTCGGCCGCGCCTTCGTACGCCTGCAGCAGAGCGCGGTACGGGACGTGCGCGCCTTCGACCGTCCGCCGTACGTGCTCGCCGCCGGCAACCCGGTCGAGCCCGGCATCCTGGCCCGGGGCGTACGCTGGCGCGCCGTCTATCACCCGGACGCGCTGGTCCTCCCGGGGGCGATCAACGAGATCCGTACCCTGGTCGGCCTCGGCGAGCAGGCCCGGGTGCTGGCCGACGTTCCGTTCAAGATGCACCTGGTGGACGAGCGGGTGGCGGTCATCCCGCTGGACCCGGACACGGCGACCGTGCAGGCCGCGCTGGTGCACCCGTCGGCGCTGCTGGACGCGTTGCTGATCGTGTTCGAGTCGTGCTGGGAGCGGGCCACCCCGCTGGACGCCGCGCCGGCCGAGGAACAGATCTCCGACGAGGACCGGCAACTGCTCGCGCTGCTGGCGGCCGGGGTCAAGGACGACGCGATCGGCCGCCAGCTGGGCCTCTCCGTGCGCACGATGCGCCGGCGGATCCGCCGGTTGCTCGACCTGCTCGGCGCGCAGACCCGGTTCCAGGCCGGCATGCAGGCGACGCGCCGCGGCTGGATCTGACCGGGAGCACGCCGCCGTCGCGCCGCGGCAGACCTTGACGAATGTCGATGGTTGACACGGGCGGGGCCGTCTGGTCCCATGGGGAGCAGGAGGAAAGCGCTTTCCCCCTCTCCCCACCCGTACCCCGCCAGCCGTCCCCGCCCGTAGCTCCCTGCCCACCGGCGCCGGTGGCGGCGCCGCGTCCCGGCGTGACCGCCGCACCGGTGGCAGACCCCGTTCCACGCCGAGCCCGCCCGGTCAGCCCGGGCCGACGGTCGGCGCCCACTCCTGGACGGCGCGGCGGAACCGCACCGAGAGGCCGAACCCATGTCCCGAACCACCACCGCGCGCGGCACCCGCGCGCCCCACCGGCACCGGTGGCGGCTGCTCGTCGCCGCCGGCCTCGCCGCCGCGACCGCCGTACCGGCCGGGCCGGCCGCCGGCACCCCGCGCTCCGCCGCGGATCCCGCCCCGGCCCGGGCGTCGGGGGCCGGGCCGGTCGCGGTACGCCCGCCCACCGCGCTGGCCGCGAACCAGCCGGACGGCTTTGCCAGCGTCAACGCGCTCGGCCAGAACGGCACCACCGGCGGCGTCGGCGGTCCGGTGGTGACCGCCACCAACGCCGACGACTTCCTGGAGTACATCGACACCGTCGGACCGCTGGTCATCCAGGTGTCGGGCGTGATCCGGATCAGCAGCAAGCAGGGCGTACGGCCGAACAAGACCATCATCGGCGTCGGCAACGCCGAGATCACCGGTGGCGGGCTGGACTTCTACCGGTCGTACAACGTGATCGTCCGCAACATCAACTTCACCGACGCGGAGGACGACGCCGTCAACGTCGGGCAGAACTCGCACCACCTCTGGATCGACCACAACCGCTTCAGCGGCGCGGTCGACGGTTCGGTCGACATCGTCCGTGGCGCCGACTACGTGACGGTCTCGTGGAACCACTTCGACCGTTCCGACAAGAGCATGGTGATCAGCCACTCCGACGGTGCGGGCTCCACCGACACCGGCCATCTGAAGGTCAGCATCCACCACAACTTCTTCGATCACAGCCGGCAGCGCCACCCCCGGGTACGCTTCGCCGACCCGGTGCACGTCTACAACAACTACTTCCTCGGCAACGAGCTCTACGCCGTCGCCTCGACCGAGAACGCGGGCGTACTGGTGGAGTCCAACTACTTCCAGGACGTGCCGTACCCGGTCTACTCCGCCAGCGGCTACGCCGACAGCGGCCCCGGCCGGGCCGTGCAGCGCGGCAACATCTTCGTCAACTCCGGCACCCCGGAGACCGCCGGTACGGTCGTCGAGCCGCGCACCTACTACGCGTACCAGCTGGACCCGGCCGCGAACGTGCCGTCCCTGGTGCGGGCCGGCGCGGGGGTGGGGCGGATGTAGCCGAGCCCGCGGGCCGTCACACCGCCAGGCCCGCTCGCTAACCTGTCGGCGTGACCGGGGAACTCGACGTCCAACCGTCCCATCCGCTCCCGCCGGTGCCGCTCGGCGCCGACCTGTCCGGCCCGTACGCCGAGTATGCCGCGCTGCGTCAGGCCGCGCCGGTGCACCGGGTGGTCCTGCCCGACGGCGCCACCGCCTGGGTGGTAACCCGCTACGCGGACGTGCGGGCCGCACTGGCCGACCCCCGGCTCTCGATGAACAAGGCGAACGGCAGCGGCGCCTGGAAGGGCTTCTCGCTGCCGGGGGCGCTCGACGCGAACCTGGCCAACATGGACCCGCCGGACCACACCCGGATCCGCCGGCTCGTCTCCCAGGCATTCACTCCGCAGCGGGTGGAGAAGCTGCGGCCCGCCGTGCAGGCCGTGGCGGACGAGCTGGTCGACCGGATGGCTCCGGCGGGTCGCGCCGACCTGGTCGCCGAGTACGCCGTGCCACTGCCGGTGGCCGTCATCTGCGACCTGCTCGGGGTGCCGCAGCGGGACCGGGCCGACCTGCGCGACTGGACCGAGGCGATGACCACGCCGCCGCCGGACGATCCCACGGCGGCGGTGCGGGCCGTGCGGGAACTGGCCGGGTTCATGGTCCGCCTGATCGCCGAGAAGCGCCGGGACCCCGGCGACGACCTGATCTCCGCGATGATCGCGGCCCGGGACGGCGTCGCGGACGACGCCGGTACGTCGGGCGGCACCGGTACGCCGGGCGACCCGGCCACCGCCGCCCGCCCCGCCGACCGGCTCGGCGAGGACGAGCTGACCTCGCTGGCGTTCGTGCTGCTCTTCGCCGGCTACGAGAACTCGGTGCACGCGATCGGCACCGGGCTGCTGGCGCTGCTGCGACACCCGGAGCAGCTCGCCGCGGCCCGTCGCCACGAGGAGCTGCCGGTTCCGGTCGTCGAGGAGCTGCTGCGGTACGAGCCGCCCGGGCCGCTCGCGCTGCGGCGCTTCCCCCTGGTCGACATGGCCATCGGCGGTGTCACCATCCCGGCCCGCGAGACGGTGCTGCTCGGCCTCGCCGCCGCCAACCGCGACCCGGACCGCTTCCCGGACGCCGAGGAGCTGGACGTGGCGCGCCCGGCGAACCCGCACCTGACCCTGGGGCACGGGATCCACTACTGCGTCGGGGCGCCGCTGGCCCGGATGGAACTCCAGATCGCCATCGGTACGCTGCTGCGCCGGTTCCCCGGTCTCGCGCTGGCCGTACCGGCCGAGGAGCTGACCTGGCGCCCGTCGTACCGGAGCCGCGCGCTGCGCGGCCTACCGGTCCGGTTCTAGGTGGGCGCCGGCCGGCCGGCGCCCACGCAGGAAAAACCCCTGCCACCGGGCGGCCGGTGGCAGGGGTCTTTTCCGTGGATCAGCTGTTGAGCATCTTGCGCAGGACGTACTGCAGGATGCCGCCGTGCCGGTAGTAGTCGGCCTCACCGGGGGTGTCGATGCGGACCACCGCGTCGAACTCCACGCCGGTGTCGGTGCCGACCTTCACGGTGCGCGGGATCTCGCCCTCGTTGAGCGCGGTCACCCCGCTGATCGTGAAGGTCTCGGTGCCGGTCAGCCCGAGCGTCTCGGCCGTGGTGTCGGCCGGGAACTGCAGCGGCAGCACCCCCATGCCGATCAGGTTCGACCGGTGGATCCGCTCGTACGACTCGGCGATGACCGCCCGTACGCCGAGCAGCATGGTGCCCTTGGCCGCCCAGTCGCGCGACGAGCCGGAGCCGTACTCCTTGCCGGCCAGGATCACCAGCGGGACGCCGGCGGACTGGTACGCCACGGACGCGTCGTAGATGGTGGTCTGCTCGCCGGTCAGGTGGTTGACCGTGAAGCCGCCCTCCACGCCCGGTACCAGCTGGTTGCGCAGCCGGATGTTGGCGAACGTGCCGCGGATCATCACCTCGTGGTTGCCGCGCCGCGAGCCGTACGAGTTGAACTCGTGCCGGGCCACGCCGTGCTCGGCCAGGTACCTGCCGGCGGGGGAGTCCGCCTTGATCGAGCCGGCCGGGGAGATGTGGTCGGTGGTGACCGAGTCGCCCAGCTTCGCCAGCACCCGTGCCCCGGCGATGTCGCCCACCGGCCGCGGGTCGTGGTCCATGCCCTCGAAGTACGGGGGCTTGCGCACGTACGTCGAGGAGTCCGACCAGGAGAACGTGTCGCCGGTCGGCGTGGGCAGCGACTGCCAGCGCTCGTCACCGGCGAAGACGTCGGCGTAGTCGCGGGTGAACATCTCGCTGGCGATGGCCCCGGCGATGACCTCCTCGATCTCGGCCGGGCTCGGCCAGATGTCGCGCAGGTAGACCGGCTGCCCGTCCGACCCGGTGTCGATCGGCTCGTTGGCCAGGTCGATGTCCATGGTCCCGGCCAGCGCGTACGCCACCACCAGCGGCGGCGACGCCAGGTAGTTCATCTTGACGTCCGGGTTGATCCGCCCCTCGAAGTTGCGGTTGCCGGAGAGGACCGAGACCACCGACAGGTCGTTCTCGTTCACGGCCGCGGAGATCGCCTCCGGCAGCGGGCCCGAGTTGCCGATGCAGGTGGTGCAGCCGTAGCCGACCAGGTGGAAGCCGAGCTTCTCCAGGTACGGCGTGAGGCCGGCCCGCTCGTAGTAGTCCATGACCACCTTCGAGCCGGGCGCCAGCGTGGTCTTCACCCACGGCTTGCGGGACAGCCCGCGCTCGACCGCGTTGCGGGCGAGCAGGGCCGCGCCGATCATGACCTGCGGGTTCGAGGTGTTGGTGCAGGAGGTGATCGCGGCGATCACCACGGCGCCGTGGTCGAGTTCGCACTCGACGCCGTCGTCGGTGGTGAAGCGGATCGGGTTGCTGGCCCGTCCCTTGGCGCCGGTGGCCGCCGAGACCAGCTCGTGCGGCTCGTCGGCCGGGTCGTTGATGTCGTTGGCCGGCGGGTCGCTGGCCGGGAAGGACTCCTCGCTCGCCTCGTCGGCCGGGCCGTGGTGCACCGGGTTGTCCGCCCCGACGTAGTCGATCAGCGCCGAGCGGAACATCGTCTTGGCGTTGCCGAGCGGCACGCGGTCCTGCGGGCGCTTCGGCCCGGCGAGCGACGGCTCGATGGTGGAGAGGTCCAGCTCCAGCCGCTCGGAGTAGTCCGGCTCGGCGTCCGGGTCGTGCCAGAGGCCCTGCTCCTTGGCGTACGCCTCGACGAGCGCGACCTGCTGCTCGGGGCGGCCGGTCAGCCGGAGGTAGCGGACGGTCTCGTCGTCGATGGGGAAGATGGCGACGGTGGAGCCGTACTCGGGCGACATGTTGCCGATGGTGGCCCGGTTGGCCAGCGGTACCGCGCTCACGCCGGGACCGTAGAACTCGACGAACTTGCCGACCACGCCGTGCTTGCGCAGCATCTCGGTGATGGTCAGCACCAGGTCCGTGGCGGTGGTGCCGGCCGGGGCCTCGCCGTGCAGCTTGAAGCCGACGACTCGGGGGATCAGCATGCTGACCGGCTGGCCGAGCATGGCCGCCTCGGCCTCGATGCCGCCGACGCCCCAGCCGAGCACGCCCAGGCCGTTCACCATCGTGGTGTGCGAGTCGGTGCCGACCACCGTGTCCGGGTACGCCTGGCCGTTGCGCTCCATGATCGTACGGGCCAGGTACTCGATGTTGACCTGGTGCACGATGCCGGTGCCGGGCGGGACGACCTTGAACTCGTTGAACGCGGTCTGGCCCCAGCGCAGGAACTGGTAGCGCTCCTTGTTGCGGTCGTACTCCAGCTCGACGTTGCGGACGAAGGCGTCCTCGCGGCCGAACAGGTCGGCGATGACCGAGTGGTCGATGACCAGCTCGGCGGGCGCGAGCGGGTTCACCTTGGTGGGGTCGCCGCCGAGGTCGCGGACCGCCTCGCGCATGGTGGCCAGGTCGACCACGCACGGCACGCCGGTGAAGTCCTGCATCAGGACCCGGGAGGGGGTGAACTGGATCTCCACGCTCGGGTCGGCCGTGGGCTCCCAGCCGCCGAGCGCCCGGATGTGGTCGGCGGTGATGTTGGCGCCGTCCTCGGTGCGGAGCAGGTTCTCCAGCAGGATCTTCAGGCTGTACGGCAGGCGTTCGTGCCCGGCCACCTTACTGATCTTGAAAATCTCGTAGCTCGCGTCTCCGACGCGCAGCTGGCTCTTCGCACCGAAGGTGTCGAGGCTCGCCACGTCGTACTCCTTCACGCTGTTTCTCGTCCCGGCCCGCGCGGTCCGGCCGGGAGGGCGACTGTGCGTAGTCCTGAGCAGTCTTTCGTACGGGTTACCGCACTGCTGACCTTAGGTAAGACTTACCGACTCGGGTCTCCTCTAAAACCGTACGTCCGTCTTGCTATTGGCGCAACTCCGTGCCACGCTCCCAGGCGGGAGGTGGGGACATGATCCATCACGTGCAACTCGCCTGCCCGCGCGGCTCCGAACGGACCCTCGGCGACTACTACGGCGGCCTGCTGGGGATGGCCGAGAAGGCCAAGCCGTCGGCGCTGGCGGGCCGTGGTGGCTGCTGGTTCGAGGCGTACGGGATCGAACTGCACCTCGGCGTCGAGGACGACTTCCGGCCGGCCCGCAAGGCGCACCCCGGCCTGCTCTGGCCGGACCTGGAAGGGCTCGCCGCGCGGCTGGCGGCGGCCGGATATCCGGTGCGCTGGGCCGACGACGAGCTGCCGGGGCTGCGTCGCTTCCACACCGACGACCCGCACGGAAACCGGATCCAGTTCCTGGCACCCCGGCGCTGACATCCCGCGCCCCGGTCCGGACCCGGGCCGCCGGCTCCGCCGGGACCGGCGACGCGCCGATGTTAGGGTGCCGCAGGTGACCGACGCAGACGTACACCTCGCCGCCCAGCCTCGCCTCGACACCGTGGCCACCGGCTTCTTCACCGACGCCCGGCGGCTGCGCACCGACTACGCCGGCATCGCCTGGATCGGCGACCAGCCCGACGGCGAGAGCGGCCTGATGGGCCCGGAGTACCGGCGCCGCACCGTCGACTCGCGACTGTTCCTGCCCGACACCCACTGGTACGACGTCGACGCGCTCGACGACGTCGAGGTCCAGGTCAGCTGCGCGCTGTTGCAGGTGCCGGCCACCTCGCAGAACACCCAGGGCCTGGTCGGCGCCATCGCCGAGCCGGTCGTCGAGTTCTACGAGCACCCGGAGGGCCGGCCGGGCGCCGGGCTCTGCCTGACCATACGCGGGACCATCTTCTCCAACCTCGGGCTCTCGTACCGGGTCACCGTGCTCTGCGCCCCGGAGGCGGTCGTCCAGCGCGGCGACGAGATCCAGGCCGCCGGGCCGGCCGACGAGGAGGCGGAGACCGAGGCGGCCTGAGCCGTCCGGGCTCAGCGACGACGACGAGGGGCCAGCTCGATGAGCTGGCCCCTCGCGAGGTACTGCTGTTCGGTCAGCTGGAGTAGCCGCGGGTGGCGATCCAGTTGGCCATGTCGATGGTGCTCATCCAGTAGGACGAGTTGTTCGGGTTGGCCGGGTCAGCGATCTTCACCGCACGACCGTCGTCGCGGTACCCGACCACGGCCAGGTAGTGGCCACCCTCGTACGAGTGGGTCACCCCGTCGGTGTCGGTCGCGGTGCCGATGATGTTGGCCACCACGGCGCGGTTGTTGTCGATCGCGTTCTTGACGTCAGCCTGGAGCTTGTCCATCTGCGCCGGCTTGGCGGAGCTGTCCGGGATGGCCGTGGTCTTGTAGGCGTGACCGCCGGTCACCTCGTTCAGCACGCGGGTGGTGTCCTCGGCGGAGTTGGTGCCCGCCTCGGTGGTACCCAGCTTCTTCGCCACGTCGTCCTGGCTCAGCTCGTGCCCGTCCGCCGTCAGGGCGATCCGGGTCGACGCCGGGCCACAGTAGTAGAAGTTGGGCTGCGCCTGGTACCTGATGCCCAGCTCCTTGGCCGACGGCTTGCTGTCGTGCCGCTTGTCGTCCTCGTGCTTCTTGTCGTCGTGCTTCTTGCCGTCATCGTGCCGGTCCTGCATGACCACCGACTGGGTGGCCGGGGTGGCCGGAGCGGCCTGCGCGGCCACGGCGGGGCCGGCGACGGCGCCGCCGACGAAGGCCAGACCGGCGAGGCCCAGCGCGCTGCGACGGATGACGGGAGCCTGCGTGATGGCCGGTAGCCACCGACTGAACGTAGTCATGATGGTTGCCTTCCATTCGGGGGTGTCCCGCACCTCTGCACGAGGCGTCCGGGAAATGGATGACGCCCGGCGTGGTGCTGCTCGGGGCGTCGGGGGGATGTAACCGATCCGGTCCGGCCGTCATTCCGGGCTGCGGCCCGGGGCCGGGAGACCGTGCGCCCCGCGTGGGGGTGCTGCGGTGTACCGGGGGATGTAACCAACCCGGCCCGGCCGGCATTCCGCCGGGGGCGGGTCGTGGGAGGTGCCCTCGTCGGGGTCCTCGGTCGTACGCGGCTTACAACGACGGCCGGCCGCCCAGGATTCCGCGATCCGGCCTCGCCAGCCAGTCGATCAAGCCAATTTTCCGGACACCGGCCAACAACCGGGACGGCCCGCCCGGCTCGCGCCGGCAGTCGCCGCCCGCCGAACCGGACACCCCGCCCAGACGGCCACGCCCGGGACACTCGTCGATCTAGGGCAAATCACCGTGAGATGATCTCCAATCATGACGATTTGCCCTAGATCGACGGAGGGATCGCCTCCGCGTACCGTTCGCGCAGGCGTGCCCGGACCTGCTCCGGCGTGTAAGCCCGCCGCCGCCGCTCCGCCCGGGCGATGACCACCCCGGTCGCCGCCACGCCGACGAAGCTCGCCACGCCTATTACCTTCCACCAGCGCATCCGCCTAGGGTAGTGCCCGTGGCGGAGACGAGCATCAGCCTCGATGAGGCCATCGAGCTGACCCGTACCGGTGATGTGTGGGTCTTCCGGGGGCGGAGCATGCCGGACCGGGCGATCCAGTTCACCACGAACAGTCCGGTCAACCACGTCGGCATGTCCGTCGTCCTGGACGACCTGCCGCCGTTGATGTGGCACGCGGAGTTGGGCCGGTCGTTGCCGGACATGTGGTCCGGTACGCACCAGCGCGGCGTGCAGCTGCACGACCTGCGCGACGCCGTGACGGTCTGGGCGCAGCGGTACGGCCAGCGCGCCTGGCTGCGCCAGCTCGAACCGCCGGCGGATCGGGAGATGGAGGACGCGGTGCTGCGTACCGTCGCCCGGTTGGACGGTACGCCGTTTCCGTCCACCGCCCGGCTCGCCTGGCGCTGGTTGCGCGGCCGTACGCCGGACGTGCGCTCCGTGCTCGGTGAGCGGTTCGGCCGGCGCCTCCGGTTCGGCCCCCGCGAGCTGCCCTCGTCCCTCGCGCCGCCCGCTCCACGGCACGCGCCCTCCGACGCGGTTGTGCCCTCCGAGCGGGCTCCGCTCTCCGACGGCGCCGCGTCCTCCGACGGCGCCGCGTCCCCCGACGCGGCTGTGCCCGGCGGTGCGCGGAACGTGCCCGCCGGCGCGACCGCGCAGGACCGCCGACTGGAGACCGCCTACTGCGCCGAGGTCGTCGCCGTCACGTACGAGGCGATGGGGTTGCTGCCCGCCGGCCGCCGGCCGAACTGGTACGACCCGGGCCGCTTCTGGAGCGGCGACGACCTGCCGCTGCTCGCCGGCGCGCGGCTGGGCACCGAGATCGCGGTCCGGCTCCCGTCCCGCTGACCCCCGACGGGCCGGGCCGCGGGAACCCGCCGCCCGGCCCGCACCCCGCGCGGGCCGTCGGCACCGCCCGGCACTCACCCCGGGCGGGCCGTCGTCACCGCCCGGCCCGCTCAGTCGCGAATCAGTCGCGAAGCGGTGCCCGGCTCACTTGGCCGCGAAGCCGTGCAGCAGGCCGTCGACCAGCGTGGAGATCTCGGCGGCGTCCGGTAGCGGGGTGTCGGTGGCCATCCGGATGGCGATGACCCCGGAGAGCAGGTCGGCGAAGACGGCGACGTCCGTGTCGGCCGACAGTTCGCCCCGTTCGACGCTCCGCGCCAGCAGCCGGGTGATCAGCTCCAGGCGGCGGTCCAGGTTGGCCCGGAGCACGTCGGTGAAGAGCGGGTCCCGGCACGCCTCGCCGAGGCACTGGCGGAACAGCACCCGCATCCCCGGGGCGTCGAAGACCCGCATGATCTGCGTCAGGCCGGCGGTGAGGTCGCCGCGCAGCGAGCCCGTGTCGGGCAGGGTGATCTGCCCGACCGTCACCTGCCCGACCGCGTCCAGCAGCAGCTCGCGCTTGGTCGGGTAGCGCCGGAAGACCGTCGTGCGGCCCACGCCGGCGCGCGCGGCGACGTCGTCGAACGTCATGTCGAAGCCGCGTTCGAAGAGCAGCTCGACGAGCGCCTCGCGTACGGCCGTGTCGACGGCCGGGTCCGGCCTGCGGCCGCCGCGGTTGGTACCCATGCCCCTCCTCCGATCGGCGTTGACATTATCAGGTACCCCGAGTACCAATACTCGTAGTACCGGAACTCGAAGTACCGATACTCCGAGTTCCCTTTCGGGCCCGCACCTGCGGGACCCGCAACAACGGCGGGTCGCGCCTGCGGGACCCGCACCAACCGCGGGGAGGCCGTCATGAGTGTTGTCGTCGTCGGAGCCGGGCCCACCGGGCTGATGCTCGCCGGGGACCTGGCCGAGGCCGGGGTGCCCGTCACGATCCTGGAGCGGCGTACCGAGGAGTCCAACCTGACCCGCGCGTTCGCGGTACACGCGCGGACGCTGGAACTGCTCGACCTGCGCGGGCTCGCCGACGAACTCGTGGCGCAGGGCGTGCGGGTGCCCGAGGTGCGCCCGCACCTCAAGGGCACCGAGCTGGTGGTGGACCTGCGCCACCCGGAGAGCCGCTTCCCGTACGTGCTGATGGTCGCCCAGGCCCGCACCGAGGCGCTGCTGGCCCGGCGGGTACGGCGGCTGGGCGTGGAGATCGTCCACGGTGCCGAGGTGACGGGGCTGACCCAGGACGCCGGGGGCGTCACGCTGTCCACCCGGGACGGACGCACCGTACGGGCCGACCACGTGGTCGGGTGCGACGGCGCGCACAGCGCCGTGCGGCGCCTGCTCGGGGTCGGGTTCAGCGGGCGCAGCTACGACACGACCATCCTGCTCGCCGACGTACGCCTGGGCCGCGACCTGCCGCTCGCCATCAACCCCTTCGTCGGCGACGAGGGTACGGCGCTGCTGACCCCGTACGGCGACGGCTGGTACCGGGCGACCGTCTGGGACCGCACCCGGCGGGACGTACCGCTGGACGAGCCGCTCGGCATCGAGGAGGTCCGGGACTCGCTCCGGCGGATCGCGGGGAAGGGCCTGGACGTGGTCGAGCTGCGCTGGTCCACCCGCTTCCTCAGCGAGCGGCGGCAGGCCGACCGGTACCGCGTCGGCCGGGTCTTCCTCGCCGGGGACGCCGCCCACGTCCACTCCCCGCTCGGCGCCATGGGGATGAGCACCGGCATCCAGGACGCCGCGAACCTCTCCTGGAAACTCGCGGCGGCGCACGACGGCTGGGCGCCCCGATGGCTGCTCGACTCCTTCCAGGAGGAGCGGCACCCGGTCGGGCGCGGCACGCTGCGCATCACCGATCTCATGCTGCGCCTGGCGGTGCCGCCCGCGCCGCTGCGGCTGATCCGACCGTACCTCGCGCCGGCGCTGCTGGGCCGCCCGGCGATCGCGCGGACCGTCCGGCTCACCCTCTCCGGGCTCGGCATCGCCTACCCCGTACCCGACGGGACGTCCGGCTCGGCGCTGGCCGGTCGGCGCGTACCGGACCTGGAGCTGACGGTGGACGGCCACCGGCGGCGACTCTACGAGCTGGCCCGGGGCGGCAGGTTCCTGCTGCTGGACCTCTCGACGGACGGTGCCGCCGCGGCGGCCGGCGAGCCGTGGCGGGAGCGGATCGCGGTGGTCCGCGCCGAGGGGACGGCGCCGGAGGGCGCGACCGCGCTGCTGGTCCGCCCCGACGGGTACGTGGCCTTCGGCGCCGACCGCCCCGACACCGCCCAGGTCCGCACCGCCCTGGAGCAGTGGTGCGGCGCCGCCCCGTCGGTCGCGGTCTGACCGCCGGCTCCGCCGCCCGCCGTGCCGCTACCGACGTACGGCGCGCAGCACGGCGTCGCGGATCGTCACCGGTCGCCCCTCGGGGTCCACCGCCCGGCGCTCGGGCGCGCCGGTGGAGATCTCCCACTCGCGCGGATCCAGCACCGCCGCGACCCGCTCGGCCGTGAACATGAGGTCGGGCAGGTTCGGGCGGCCGATCGTGGTCTCCAGGTCCGACGGGTGGTGCCCCACGACCAGCAGCGTCCCGCCCGGCCGTACGGCCGAGGCCAGCCGCCGGTGCAGGGACTCGAGCTCCGGCCGGGGCAGGTGGATGAAGTGCGCCGTCACCAGGTCGAATCCCCGCGGCTGCGGGGTCCAGGTGAGCACGTCGGCGCGCTCCCAGGTGATCCGCTCCGCGATCTCCGTACCGGCCTCGGCGGCGTGTCCGGCCGCGCGCCGCAGCGCGACCCCGGAGACGTCCATCCCGGTGACCCGCCAGCCCCGGCCGGCCAGCCAGATCGCGTCGGCGCCCTCGCCGCAGCCGACGTCGAGCGCGTCGCCGGGCACGAGGTCGCCGGCGGTGGTGACGAGGTGCGGGTTCGGGTTGCCGCTCCAGATCCGGTCCGCGGAACTGTAGCGTTCGTCCCAGAACTCCTCGGTGAACAGCTCGGCGACGTCGATCGCGGGGCCGTGCCCGGGTGCGTGGCTGTGCTCGGTCATGGTGACCACCTCCGCGACCACCCTGCGACCCCGGCGCCGGGTCCGCAAACTTCCTTGCCGAACCGGCAAAAGCCGCCCGCGCCGATCGCCGTCCCGGAGTGTCGCCACCCATCGATACGGTGTGCCGATGGTCGCCAAGCTGCCGCTCGACAGTCCGCACTGGGCCGAACTCTCCGCCTGCTACTCCCGCGAGCGCGCGGTCGAACTGCTCCGGCAGATCGTGGCGAGCGGGCGGCTCGGCGAGCCGTGGCGGGAACTCCAGGACGAGATCCTGCACCAGGGTACCGTCTACGGCACCACCTCGGCGGCGCTGCCGCACCTCGTCGACCTCGCCGCCGGCCTGCCCCCGGAGACGCTGGCGGACTTCTGGGTCGAGGTCGGCTTCCTCGTCACGGCCGGCGCGGGCGACTTCCCGGAGCCGCCGCCCGTACCGGGCCTGCAGGAGGGGCTGACCGAGGCCCTGCGCACCGCCGAGACGCTGGCGCTGCGCGCCTTCCTCGCGCCGCCGCCCGCTTCCGGCGCCGCCGGACCGGTACCGACCGCCGATGCCGCCGGCTCGAGCTACCACGCGTTGGCCTGCGTCGCGCTGGCCGGCCACCGTACCGGCGGCGCCCTGTGGAGCTTCCTGTCGCCGACCGGGGGGTACGTCGGGGTCGCCTGCCCGGGCTGCGAGCAGGACCACGAGGTCGACGGCTTCGCCGATCCGCTGCGGCCACCGGTACCGTTCCCGCCGTTGCCGGAGCCCGTCGGCGCCGCGCGGGACATGCCGGGGTGGGCCGACGTGGCGGCGGCGGTCGAGGCGGCGCGCCGCGCCGAGGTGCTCGGGCCGGGCTGGGACGGGCTGTTCCGGGTGGCCGGGGCGGTCGCGACCGCGGGCGTACCGGCCGGCACGCCCACTCCCGCGGTCTGGTGCCTGGTCGCCGCGATGGTGGCGGTCCGGGGCGCGGCGCCCTGGGCCCGTACGCTGGCGCGCCTCGCCGGTCACTTCCGCTGCGGCGAGTGCGACCGGACGTGGCCGCTGGGCGACCTCGTCGGCGAGGACCTCGACGCGTCCCCGGTCGACGCGAACCGCCTCGACCCGGCGACCGTCGCCGACGACTCCGGCTTCAGACCGGCGCCGGTCGGCCCGCCGGCCACCGCGCCGGCGCCGGGCGTACGACCCTCGTGGCGCGCGCCCCGTGCCGCCGGCCCGGTCGACGCGCTGGCCGCGCTGACGCTGCCCGACGGCCGGCACGTGCTCGCCGCCGCCGGCCCCGACGGGGTGCTGTGGCGCTGGGACCTGGCCGACGGCACCCCGCTGGGCGAGCAGCCGGCCGGCGGGATCGGCCCGGTCTCGGGCCTGGTCCCGGTCCCGCTCCCGGACGGGTCCGTGCTGCTCGCCGGGGCCGACGGCTCGGGCGCTCCCCGCTGGTGGGACGCCGCGACGGGCCGCCCGCTGGCCGCCCCGGCCACCGGCGACGGGGTGCCCGTGCTGTCGGTCGCCGCGGTACCGATGCCGCCCGAGCGCGGCGGTGCCGGCGACACCTGGCTCGGGCGGCTCCGCGACGGCCGTACGGTGCTGGTCACCGGCGACGCGGCGGGCGCGGTGCGGCTGTGGGATCCGGCCACCCGCCGCGAGCTGGGCGAGCTGTTCCGCCGCCCCGGCCAGCCCGTGGTGGGCATGGCGGTGATCGACGTCAGCGACCGGCCCCCGTGGAGCGGCGGGGAGGTGGTCACCGTCCACGGCGACCGCACCGTGGACGTCTGGAGTTCGGCGGCGGTCACCGGCGAGCGCACCGGCATGGCCCCCGACGAGCGGCGGCTCGCCGCCCTCGGTCACGAGCATCTGGTGGCCGCCGCCTGGCCGAGGGGCCTGGCGGGCTACCGCGAGCCGGTGCTGTTGGCGGACCGGAACGGCACCGTCTCGCTCTGGGAGAGCTTCGGGGTACGCCTCGGCGACCCGCTGCCGGCCGATCCCGCGCACGCCGACGTGCGGGCCGTGGCGGCGCTGGCCCGGCCCGGCGGCGGTCTCGTGGTGGCGACGGTGAGCGGCGCGGACCGGAACCTGCGCCTCTGGGAGCCGGCCACCGGCGGCGTACGCCTCGTCCCGCTGGAGGAGGCACCCCGATGCCTGCTCGGGATCGACTCCACCCTGGTCGTCGGCCACGACGCCGGCCTGCTCACCCTCACCCTGGACGACCCGGAGAGCTGACCCGTAGCGCCGGAGTCCGGCGGCGCCGACGCCGCGACCGGCGCCGCGACGCCCGGCGTCCGACAGGGACACTGCCGTGTCCGGACCCGGCACCGACGGTCGGTGGGGCCCGCCGTGCCCGGCGAAGACATCAAGCGTGACGGGCTGAGCCGGGCATGGCGGCCCCCACCCCCACGGCGACCGGCGCGCGAACCGGACCGCAACCAGCGACGGCGCCGCGTTGCGCAACGACCTGCTGTCCGCAGAGCGTCAGTTGCAAGGTCTTGCAGAGGATTTCCGCAAACGCTACCGTGCGGGCCAGTCAGCGACCGAAGGAAGGCCGTCGATGAAGCAGCCCTCGTCCCGCCCGCGCGGCCTCCGCCCCGGCCTCGCCGCACTGCTCGCGTTCGCCCTCGCGGGCGCACCGGTCGTGGCGCCCCGACCCGCCGTGGCCGCCCCGTCCGCCAGCGGCGCCCCGTCCGCAGGCGCCGGCCAGTCCGCCAGCGCCGGCCAGCCCGGCGACACCCTCGCCGAGGCGCTCGGTGCGACACGGTGGAGCCGGACTCCCTCGGCCGCCGCGCTGGCCTCGGCCGGTGCCGACCGCCGCTCCCGGGCCGAGCAGTTCTACTTCGTACTGCCGGACCGGTTCGCCAACGGCGACCCGCGCAACGACCGTGGCCGGCTCCCGGGCGACCGCCTGAGCACCGGGTACGACCCGACGGACAAGGGCTTCTACCACGGCGGCGACATCCAGGGCGTGATCGACCGGCTCGACTACATCCAGGGGCTCGGCACCACCGCGATCTGGCTCGCGCCGCTGTTCAAGAACCGGCCGGTGCAGGGCAGCGGCGCCGACGTCTCCGCCGGCTACCACGGCTACTGGATCACCGACTTCACCGAGATCGACCCGCACTTCGGTACGAAGGAGGACCTGAGGCGCCTGGTCGAGCTGGCCCACCGGCGGGGCATCAAGATTTACTTCGACGTGATCGTGAACCACACGGCCGACGTGATCCGGTACGCCGAGAACCGGTACGACTACGTCGACAAGCAGACCGAGCCGTACCGGGACGCCCAGGGGCGCCCGTTCGAGGACCGCAACTACGCCGACGGCAGCCGGCCGTTCCCGCCGGTCGACGCGAACTCGTTCCCGTACACGCCGGTCTTCCCGACCCAGGCGGACGCGGGCGTCAAGGTGCCGGCCTGGCTCAACGACCCCACCATGTACCACAATCGGGGCGACTCGACCTTCAGCGGTGAGAACAGCGAGTACGGCGACTTCTTCGGCCTCGACGACCTCTGGACCGAACGCCCCGAGGTGGTGCGCGGCATGACCGACATCTACGCCGACTGGGTCACCTCGACCGGCGTCGACGGGTTCCGCATCGACACCGTCAAGCACGCCAACCTGGAGTTCTGGCCCCGCTTCAGCCAGGGCGTCGAGCGCGCCGCCGCGCGCGCCGGCAAGCCCGACTTCTTCATGTTCGGCGAGGTCTACAGCGCCGACCCCGAGTTCGCCTCCACCTACGTGCGCCGCGGCGGGCTGCCCGCGACCCTCGACTTCGCCTTTCAGGAGGCGGCCCGCGGCTACACCGCCGCCGGCGGGTCGGCCCGCGCCCTGGCCGACGTGTACGCCCACGACGACGCGTACGCCGCCCGGGACACCGACGCCGGCCGGCTTCCCACCTTCCTCGGCAACCACGACATGGGGCGGATCGGCTCGTTCATCGCGGGCGGGGGCAGCGACCCGGCCACCCACCTGCGCCGCGACCAGCTCGCCCACGAGCTGATGTTCCTCACCCGGGGCCAGCCGGTGATCTACTCGGGCGACGAGCAGGGCTTCACCGGCCCGGGCGGGGACAAGGACGCCCGGCAGGACATGTTCGCCTCCCGGGTGCCGGACTACCTCGACGACGACCTGCTCGGCACCGACCGTACCCACGCCAGCGACCAGTACGATCCGGCCCACCCGGTCTACCGGACCATCGCCGCCCTCGGCGAGCTGCGCAAGACGCACCCGGCCCTGCGCGACGGGGTGCAGGTGACCCGGTACGCGGACGATGGCCCGGGCGTCTTCGCCTTCTCCCGGATCGACCCGGCCGAGCGGGTCGAGTACGTGGTCGCGGTCAACAACGCCACCACCGCCCGGTCCGTCACCGTCGACACCTGGTCGCCGGGGGCCACCTTCCGGGGCGTCTACGGCACCTCGGGGCGCCCCGCCACGGGTGCCGGCGGTGCGCTCGCGCTGACCGTGCCGCCGCTGGGCGCCGTCGTCTACCGCGCCGACCGGCCGATCCCGGTGCCGTCCGCCGCGCCGGCCATACGCGTCACCGCGCCCGCGCCCGGGGCCCCGGTCGCCACCCAGGCCACCGTCACCGCCCAGGTCACCGGCGACCCGCTGGCCCGGGTCACCGTCGCGGCCCGGGTCGGCGGCGGCAAGTGGACCCTGCTCGGGTCGGCCGACCGGGCGCCGTACCAGGTCCGGCACGACCTGGCCGGGCTCGCCGCGAACACCCCGATCGAGTACCGGGCGGTGGTGCGCGACGGCCGGGGCCGTACCGCCGTCGCCACCTCGACGGCCCGGGTCGGCACGCCACCGCCGACCGGCTCCCCGGACTGGGCGGTGGTGCACTACCAGCGCCCGGCCGGCGGCTACGACGACTGGCACCTCTACGCCTGGGGCGACCTCGACCCGGCGTACCAGACCCCGTGGCCGACCGGGCAGCCCTTCGCCGGCGAGGACTCCTACGGGCGCTTCGCCTGGGTACGGCTGCGGCCGGGGGCGAAATCCGTCGGGTTCCTCGTGGTCGACGGCGCCGGCAACAAGGACGTGGCGGTCGACCGGAGCATCGACGTGACCCGTACCGGCGAGGTCTGGATCAAGCAGGGCGACCCGGCGGTCTACCCGAGCCGGCAGGCCGCCACCGGCGAACCGGACCCGCCGGTGGACGAGAACACCGCGATCCTGCACTACCGGCGGGCCGACGGCGACTACGACGGCTGGGGCCTGCACGTCTGGGACGGCGCGGCCGACCCGACCGAGTGGGCCGACCCGCTGGAGCCCGCCGGACGGGACGCCTTCGGGGTCACCTTCCGGGTCCCGCTGGCGCCCGGCGCCACCGGCCTGAACTACATCGTCCACTCCGGAGACACCAAGGACCTCCCCGACGACCAGCGGCTCGATTTCACCACCGCCGGCCGGGAAGCCTGGCTGCTCGCCGGGGTGCCGAGCCGGTTGCTGCCGGCGACCACCACCGCCGGGGCCGACCTGGACCTCACCAGGCAGCGGGCGCACTGGATCGACCGCGGCACGGTGGCCTGGCTGACCGGGCCCACCGACGGGAAGCGGTACGACCTGGTCAGCGCCCCGGACGGCGGGCTGCGCGTCGTCGACGGCGAGCTGGTCGGCGGGTACGCCGCACTGCCGCTGCGGGCGGGGCGCAACGGGCTCACCGAGGCCCAGCGGGCGCGCTTCCCGCACCTGTGGCGGTACGGGACGTTCGCCCTGGACCCGCGCGACCTGGCCCGGGTGCCCGCCGCCGTACGCGGCCAGCTCGTGGTCACCGAACGCGACCACGAGGGGAAGCTGCTCGCGGCGACCGGGGTGCAGATCCCCGGCGTGCTCGACGACCTGTACCCGGGCGCGACCGCCGCCCGGCTCGGCGCCACCTTCGACCGCGGCCGGCCGAGCCTGGCGGTCTGGGCGCCCACCGCGCACCAGGTCGACCTGGAGCTCTACGACACGCCGGCGGCGACCCCGACCCGTACCGTCGCGATGCGTCGCGACGACGCCACCGGCGTCTGGTCGGTGCGGGGCGAACCGGGCTGGACCGGGCGCTGGTACCGGTACCGGGTGCGGGCGTGGCAGCCGGCCGCGCAGCGCCTGGTCACCGCCTCCGTCACCGACCCGTACTCGGTGGCGCTGGCCCCGGACTCGACGCACAGCCAGCTCGTCGACCTGGCCGACCCGGGGCTGGCCCCGCCCGGCTGGGCCGGGCTGCGCAAACCGGCCGCCGTACCGGCCGGCCGCGCTCAGATCCAGGAGCTGTCGGTGCGGGACTTCTCCGTCGCGGACGCCAGCGTCCCGCCCGAGCGGCGCGGCACGTACCTGGCCTTCACCGACCCGGCGAGCACCGGGATGCGGCACCTGCGCTCGCTCGCCGAGGCCGGGGTCACCCACCTGCACCTGCTGCCGGCCTTCGACTTCGCCACCATCCCGGAGCACCGTGCCGACCAGGCGCGACCCGCCTGCGACCTGGGCGCGCTGCCGCCGGACTCGGACCGGCAGCAGGCCTGCGTCGCGGCCGTCGCGGACCGGGACGGCTACAACTGGGGGTACGACCCGCTGCACTACACGGTGCCGGAGGGCGGGTACGCGGTCGAGCCGGCCGGCGCCGCCCGCACCGGCGAGTTCCGGCGGATGGTGGCCGGGATCAACGGCGCCGGCCTGCGGGTGGTGCTGGACGTGGTCTACAACCACACCTCGGCGTCGGGTGCCGACCCGAGGTCGGTGCTGGACCAGATCGTGCCCGGCTACTACCACCGGCTGCTGGAGGACGGGACCGTCGCCGACTCCACCTGCTGCGCGAACACCGCCCCGGAGCACGCGATGATGGGCAAGCTGGTGGTCGACTCGGTCGTCACCTGGGCGCGGGCGTACAAGGTGGACGGCTTCCGGTTCGACCTGATGGGGCACCACCCGAAGGCGAACATCCTCGCCGTACGGGCGGCGCTGGACCGACTCACGTTCGCCCGCGACGGCGTCGACGGCAAGTCGATCATGATCTACGGGGAGGGCTGGGACTTCGGCGAGGTGGCCGGCGGCGCCCGGTTCGAGCAGGCCACCCAGGCCAACCTGGCCGGCACCGGGATCGGTACCTTCAACGACCGGCTGCGCGACGGCGTACGCGGCGGCGGCCCCTTCGACGCGAACCCCCGGGTGCAGGGCTTCGCCTCCGGCCTCTACACCGACCCCAACGGCGACCCGGTCAACGGCTCGGCCGAGCAGCAGCGCGCCCGGCTGCTGCACCAGCAGGACCTGATCAAGGTGGGGCTCGCCGGCAACCTGGCCGGCTACCGCTTCGTGGCCTCGTCGGGCGAGACGGTGACCGGCGCCGGCGTCGACTACAACGGCGCGCCGGCGGGCTACACCGCCGCGCCGGGGGAGGCGGTGACCTACGTCGACGCGCACGACAACGAGATCCTGTACGACGCGCTGGCGTACAAGCTGCCGGCCGGTACCGCCGCCGCCGACCGGTCCCGGATGCAGGTGCTCGCGCTCGCCACGGTGGTGCTCGGGCAGGGCACCGGCTTCGTGACGGCCGGAACCGAGCGGCTGCGCTCCAAGTCGCTGGACCGTAACTCGTTCAACAGCGGAGACCACTTCAACCAGATCCGCTGGGACTGCGCGGACGGCAACGGCTTCGGCGTCGGGCTGCCGCCCGCCGCGGACAACCAGGACAAGTGGCCGTACGCCCGGCCGCTGCTCGCCGACCCGGCCCTCGTACCGGACTGCGCCACGATCGACCGCACCACCGCCCGGTACGCCGAACTGCTGCGGATCCGCAACTCCTCGCCGCTCTTCGGGCTCGCCACCGCCGACGAAGTGCAGCGCCGGGTGTCGTTCCCGCTCTCCGGCCGCGACGAGACGCCCGGCGTGATCACGATGCGGCTGGACGGGACCGGGCTGGACCCGCGCTGGTCCGCGGTGACCGTGGTCTTCAACGCCACCCCGGCGACCGCCCGGCAGACGGTACCGGGACTGCGCGGCGCCAGGGCCGAGCCGCACCCGGTGCCGCGGACCTCGGCCGACCCGGCACTGCGGGCCGCCTCGTTCGAACCCGGCTCGGGCACCTTCTCGGTACCGGCCCGCAGCGTGGCGGTCTTCGTCCAGCCCCGCTGAGCCGTGGACGCAGCCCCGCTGAGGCGGCCCGGACGGGGCCGCCTCAGCAGGTGCCGGGCGGCGTCGCACCGGGCGGGTGGAACTCCAGGCGCAGCGCGTCGGTGCGGGGGATGACGAACGCGCCTCCCCGCTCGCGGGTCCACCGCTCGGGCAGGAAGACGTACTGGTCACCGGATTGCAGTACGAGCTTCAGCCCGTCGTACCGGTACCGGTAGGCCGCTTCGGGATCGGCGCAGCGCAGCTCCCGCACACCGGGCCCGTCCAGCCGCAGGCTGCGCTGGCTGTAGAGCACGACGGTGGGCTGGCGGGACAACTCCTCGGCGTACCGTCGGGCCTGTGACCTGCCCACCGCCGACGAGTAGTCGGTGGCGGCCCAGAAGAGGCTCAGGGCCACGAGGACGAAGATGCCGGCCCACTCGGTGACCGCCACCCACTCCTGCCGCTGCGGGTGCACGGCGACGTCCCGTGCCGGCCGGCTATCGCGCCAGAGCTGTACCGAATAGCGCACCAGCAGGACGCCCCCGGCGAGGCAGAGCGGCGCGAGCGTCACCGCCCGGTCGAGCACCGTCGGCGTGAAGACGGTCAGCAGGCCGCTCAGGGCGAGGAGCAGCCCGAGGGCCCCGAGCGCCGCGGCGAGCCGGCGTACCAGGTGAGGGTGGGCACCACCGGCGAGGCGAGAGCTGAGTGCGGCGTGCGTCCAGGCCGCCGCCAACGCGACGCAGGCGAGCACGGTCATCGGTACGAAGAGCGCGTCCACGCTGCGCAGGAGGTAGTCGACGGTGTCGAAGCCGAGCAGCGTCGCGTGCACTCCGAAGTAGTCGAAGAACCAGAAGAGCTGCATCCAACCGAAGTAGAACAGCAGCGCGGTCACGAGCGTCGTCGGCGCCACGACCGCGGCCAGAACGCGGGCCAACCGTGGTAGCCCGGGCACACCACCCTCGGTCGGCTCCGCGGGGTCCGTCCCGCTCCCGCTCATCGGAGGCGCCGTCAGGACGTGCCGGTCGGCTGCGGTTCGGTGCTGGCCGCGCTGTCGTCGCCGGTGGTGGCCGTCGCGCAGGGAAGCGTCCCGGTCAGAATCGTCACCGTGCCGCCGCGCTCGACCCGCGACCCGGGTGCCGGGTCGGTGTCGTCGAACTGGCAGGTGGAGAGGATGTCGTTGTCGCCCTGCCGCACCCTGACGCGTACGCAGAGCGTCCCGCCGCACTGCTTCCTGAGGTCGGCCTCCAACCTCTTGCGGACCTCCGTCACGGGCTGACCCTGGCTCTGGGTGATGCGCGGGATGTCCAGCGGAGAGTTGCGCGCCTCGTTCTCGTCGTTCCGGTTGAGCGGGCCGTCGGGCGCCTCGGGCGTCGCCCGGCCGCCGCCCGTCTCCCCGGTCGAGCGGTCCCCGCACCCCGCGCCGCCGATGGCGAGCGTGGCGACCAGCGCGAGCGGAGCGGCCCATCGGATCGTGTCCATACTTGCCTCCCTGGGTGCGCCCAGTGTCGCCCCTCGGTGCGCGATGGCAAGGCGCCCGTCACAATGACGACCGATGGGCCGGGGTCCAGCCGTCCCGCCGGACAGCCGGCCGTCACAAGGGCGCTACGGGCAGGCTGCTCAGTCGTCGAACTCGAACCCGTCCGCCTCCGCCGACGTGATCAGCCGCCGCATGCGCTCGGGGTCGGTCGCCACCGGCTGCATCCGGGTGGACAACTCTTCGAGCGCCGCCCGGTCCGTACCGTGCGCGCAGAACATGCCGCCCTCCGAGTCGTACGAGAACCGCCCGTCGAGCGCCGGCGCCTCCGTACGGACCAGCCACTGGGCGACGCCCTCCCAGAAGTACCCGTTGGGCTCGTGGCCGAGTTCGTCGACCACGTCGTCGACCTCGGTGGAGCCGGCGTTCAGCAGCAGGGAGTACGCGCCCGAGGGGAACTCGTGCAGCCGCAGCGGATTCATGGCACGGAGCCTGGCAGCCGTCGATCCCGGTGGCAAGCACGGAGGCCGCGACTACTCTTGCCGCGTGGTTCCACCGGAACTCGCCCACGCCCTCGATCCGGGCCGGTCGAGACTACGACCGCTGCCCGCCGCGATCGGTGAGCTGTTGGTGTCGCTGCGCGCTCCGGCTCGGCTGGCCGCGCACCTGCGTGCCGTGCACGACGTCGCCTGGCAACTGACCGAGCTGCTCGCCGCCCGCTGTCCGGCTCTCGCCTTCGACCGCGATGCCGTGCGGTACGGCGCCGCCAGCCACGACATCGGCAAGGTCGTCCACGTGCACGAGTTGACCGGCCCGGGGTCCGAACACGAGCTGGCCGGGGAGGCACTGCTGCTCTCACACGGCGTACCGGCGCGGCTGGCCCGTTTCGCGCGCACCCACGCCGTTTGGACCGCTCGGGACACGACGACCGACGACCACCTGGTCAGCCTCGCCGACAAGATCTGGAAGGGGAAACGGGTACCCGACCTCGAAGACCTCGTCGTCGCCGAACTCGCCGCCGCCGGCGCCGTCGAGCGCTGGGAGGCCTTCGCCGAGCTCGACGAGATCCTCGACGAACTCGCCGCCGACGCCGACTACCGGCTCGCCTACCAGGCCCGACATCCCGTCCACCCGCGATCGAGCCGTCCCTCGACCGACCGGTGACGCGCGGCTTCCGAAGATCCTGATCGGTGACGGCATGCTGGACGCGTACGCCGCCATCGGGCTGGGCGAGGTGGCCCCGCAGGCGGTCATCGCGCACGAGTACGGGCACCTCATCCAGGCCGCCGGAAACCTCTTCGGGTCCGACCTGCCCGGACCGGAGGCCAGCCGGCGGCTCGAAATGATGGCGGACAGGTTTCCGCGTATTTCCTGGGCCACGCCCGAGGCGCGGCGCTGACCGGTGGCGGCTGCAGCAGGCCACCCGGGTCTTCTCCAACCTGGGTGACTGCGTCACCACGAGCCCGGCGCACCACGGCACGCCGGAGCAGCGGGCGCGGGCGGCCGGGTGGGGCTACCACCTGGCGCGGGACCTCCACCAGCGGGGACAGGTCCTGCCCAGTCTCGAATTCGCCCGGCTCTTCGACCAGAAGCTGCCCGAGCTGGTCGCCGCGGACCTCGCCTGACCCTCGGCGGCCCGGCCCCGTTCGCGCGGCGGGCGGACCGCCCGCCGCGTCCATGGTGACCATCGACCGAGCGGCCCCCGCTCCGGATGCCGGAGCGGGGGCCGCGACGTCACCGGGGGGACGCGGAGACCCGATCCGTCCCGGTCGTGGTCCGATCGGCTCAGAACTCCGAGCGACCGTCCCTCGTCCGCCGGATGGGCAGCGACCAGATGCCGCGACCGTGGGTCGCGACGTAGAGCTTGTCGTCCGGGCCGACCTTCACCTGAAGCACGGCCGTGCTCGGCAGGTTACGACCGAGTACCGCCCAGTCGCGGTGACCCGGCGCCCGGTAGAGCAGCCCGAGGTCGGTACCGAGCACGAGCCCGCCGCCGGCGAGCAGCTTCACCGAGTTGGCCGGCACGTCCGGCAGGTTCGCCGAGATGTCGGTCCAGTGCGTGCCGCCGTCGCGGGACTCGAAGACGTGCCCGATCCCGGCGCCGGGGCCCTCGGTGAACTTGCGGGAGAACCCGTTGACCGCCACGTAGACGTGCTGGGCGTTCGCCGGGTCGACGTCGAATCCGGCCACGTACCGGTTCGGCACCGTACCGTCGACGGGCAGGTTCAGCTCGTGCCAGCCGGTACCGTCGGCCTTGCCGACCGCGATGCCGCGCGCGAAGCCCTGGTTGTTGCAGGGGCCGCACCAACCGGCGTAGATGGTCCCGCCGGAGGCCGCGACCGCCGTGGCCGTGCGCTCCTCGCCCAGGTCGTAGGCGCTGGTCCACTCGTCACCGGAGCGGATCGCGAAGCCGTGGGTCTGCACCCAGACGTGCCGTCCACCGGCGACCCAGGTGTCGGGGCGCGTGGCGTCGACGGTGAGCGGGGCGATGAAGCGGGCCTCGCCGGTGTCGGCGTCCGGCGGCGCCACGTCGTAGGTGCTCACCCTGCTCGGGTCGGTGGTCCAGGAACCGTCGTTGACCGCGCAGTTGTTGGTGACCGACACGGCGAGGTAGACGTACTCGGCGGCGATGTCGCAGCCGTTGTCGGGGTCGGCGATGGTGTCGCCGCCGTCGCCGCCGAAGTTGGACCCCATCGCCCGGTCGCCGGGGCGCAGGATCGACTGCCCGTTGTCCTGGAGGCCGCCGGTGACCGCCACGCCGTGCCGGCCGTCCCGGCCGACGCCGACCGAGTAGTACTGGAGCGTGTCGATGGTGCCGTCGTTGAGGCTGGTCCAGTCCTTGGCGTGCCCGTCGGCGTCGGCGACCCCGTCGACCGGGCGCCGGTAGATGCCGCCGTCGTTGCCGACGTACACCGACGTCTTGCCGTGGTAGGTCCCGATGGCGACCGAGTGCTGGTCGGAGTGGGTGGTGGGGTTGCAGTCACCCGTCTGCCTGGCCGGGTCGATGTCCCAGCAGGGGAAGCTGAAGTTCCAGTACGGGCCCGGCGTGGTCCAGTGGGCGCCGCCGTCCTTCGTCTCGTACACCTCTTCGAGGCCGGCGTAGACGTGCTCGGGGTTGGCCGGGTCGACCTGGAGGAACTGGTTGTACCAGGCCTGGATGCCCGGCATGTAGCCCGGATCGGTCAGCGCGGAGCCCGACGCGGCGAGCTGGTGGTAGTCCGCGATCTGCGTCCACGGGCCGAACGGCGAGCCGGAGCGCGACACGTAGAAGCCCTGCAACGCGCTGTCCGGGTTGGTGTTGAGCTGGGTGGGGGACTGGTCGATCGCGTAGTACCGGGATCCGTCGGCGGAGCGGGCGAAGGTCACGTTACCGACGTCCGCCGCGTCGCTGGGAAGGTCGCCGAGGTCGGTGACCCGGATCCACCGGCCGCCCGTCTTGGCGTAGAAGCCGTTGTACGCGTCGCCGCTGCGCCAGCCGACCGCGAGCAGGACCCGGCTCGGGTCCTTCGGGTCGATCGCGATGTCGTTGGTGATGTTCTTGTACGGCGCGTCCGGGTCGTCGGCCTCGGTACCGCCGGGCAGGAAGTCGGGGTTCGGGGCGAATTCCAGCTTCCACGGTCCGGCCCGGGTCACGATCGAGTGGGTGAAGACGCCGCGGTTCGTGGCCGCCCAGACCGTGTCGCCGGCGAAGCGCAGCGCGTTGATGGTGGTCGACTCCAGCTCGGTACCGCCGACGCGGTCGCCCGGCGAGAACGTCCCGTGCGCCGGGTCGGTCAGCAGGTACACGCCGGTACCGACGAACGAGGTGGCGCCGGTGTTGGCCTCGCCGGTGGCGTACCAGAGCCGGCCCTTGGCGTCGAGCTGCAGGTCGCCGCTGGAGAGGGTGGGCAGACCGTCGGCGATCGACTCCCATCGGCCGCCCCCGGTACGCGAGCGGAACACACCGCCGTCCGCACCGCCGGCGTACACGTTCCCGGCGTCGTCGGCGGCGATCGCGGTGATCCGGCCGGTGACGTAGCCCGAGCCACCCGACGAGTTGGAGCTGATGTCGCGGTACCGCGGGTCGTCCGAGTCGTACGGCAACCCGGTCACGTGGGTGAGGTCGCCCCCGACCCGCGGCAGCGACCGGAACTGCGCCCAGGCCGCCGAGTACGCGCCCGGCGCGACGATGCCCGGGGCCAGCCGCGCCTCGGCGTACTGCTGGGCCGACTCCATCGAGTTCTCGGCCTCGTCCTCCTCGTCCTCGCCGGGCTCGCCCGGTTCGGCGAAGGTGCGCAGCCGCCCGGAGCCGAGCCGGTTGACCCGGTCCCGGCCGGCCTGCACCAGCAGGTTGTAGTGCGACGGTCGCGGCTTGGCGTTCGGCGCCGCGACGGCCTGCGCGCCGCTCACCCCCAACGCGACGATCGACAGGACGCTGACGGCGAGCGATCGCCGTCTGGTATGCCTCATCTGGCTCCTCCGACGTGGAACGGAACCGCGCACCCGGAGCGGCGCGCGGGTGGACCGTTGATCATTCTGATCCCGATCGCCCTGATCGGACAGTCCAGCCAGGTGAGGAAGCGCCCGCGCGGGGCCCGACGTCACCGGTCGCGGGCGCGCGGTGCGACGGCGGTACGACGGGGGCGTGACGAGGGTGCGACGGCGGTGCGGTGCCGCCCGGGAGTCGCTCCGGGAGCGCGACCGCGAGGTCGTACCGGCGGGTGGGCCCGGCGTGCCGGTGCGGGGCCGGCACGCTCAGGCGACGGGGCGCCCAGACGCCCAGACGCCCGGGCGCTCGAGCGGTCGAGCGGTCAGGCGGTCCGGGGGTGCCCCCGGTAGGTGCCGAACGACCAGTGGTTGCCCTCCGGGTCGCGGACGATGAACTCGCGGGAGCCGTAGTCGGTGTCCTGCGGCTCCTGGACGACCTGGGCGCCGGCCGCGACGGCGCGGGCGTAGAGCGCGTCCGGGTCGTCGGTCACCGCGTACGCGCCGAAGGTGCCCGGCCGGAGCGGAAACCGGCGGGCCGGATCGTCGCGCTCGCTGCCGAGCATGATCCCGCCGCCGGCCGGCCAGGCCAGCTCGGCGTGGTCGACCCGGTCGCCCTCGCCGTGCACGGCCGTCTCGGTGAACCCGAAGGCCGCGACGAGGAACCGGATCAGCGCCCGGGCGTCGCGGGCGCGCAGGGCGGGCCATACCTGTGGTGCTGGTGTCGAATCGGTCATGGCCCCGAGTCTGGCAACGCCGGGGCGGGCCCGGCTTGGACGTACCGGAACTCCTCCCACAGCCAGCGGCTCGGCGGGCAGCCGGCGAGGGACCGGAACTCGCGGGCCAGGTGGGCCTGGTCGTAGTAGCCGCAGCCGGCCGCGAGATCGGCCAGCGCGAGATCGGGTCCGGTGCCGGCACGCCGTTGCAGCCGGCGGCGGGCGCGGTCGAAGCGGACCACCCGGGCCACCGCCTTCGGGCTCAGGCCGATCTCGACGTCGAAGCGCCGGCCCAGGTACCGCGGGCTCCAACCGACCTCGCGGGCCAGTTCGGCGACCGGAGCGGCACCGCCGCCGGCCAGCAGCCGCCGCCAGGCGTGCGCCACCTCGGGCCGGGGTGGTGTGGCCGCCGCCGCCCGGGGCGCGAGGAACCGGTCCAGCAGCGCGAAGCGCTCCGGCCAACCGCCGGCGGCGAGCAGCCGCTCGTGCAGCTCCCGCCCGGACGCCCCGAACACCTCGGCGGCGTCCACGTCGAGGCCGGCGAGTTCCCCGGCGGGCAGGCCGAGCAGCGCCCGCGCGCCCAGCGGCGAGAGGGCGAGCTGGATGCCGGACTGCCGCCCCGGATGGGTGATCAGCGCGGGTGCCGTGTGCAGCCCGCCGACGAGGGTCGCGTACCGCCCCGGCGGCGTGCGGGGGTCGGGGTGGGCGGCCACCTCCAGCGGCTCGTCCAGCGTGAAGATCAACGTCAGGTACGGCGAGGGCAGGCCCCGGTGCCGCCCGGGCGCGAGCCCGACCTGCCGGTACCCGGTGTACCGCGCCACCAGGGGCCGCAGCGGCGGCGCCGGGCGGTGCTCGACGAACTCCGAGACTGACACTTCGGTCACGCCAGCGCCTCAGCCGGCCGCTGTCCGGGGTCCGACGGCCCGCGCGCACAACCGGGCAACGTGCTCCGAAAACCCACCCCGACACGGTAACCGCCCGACTCCCCGCTGGGCGCCGCGGAAAGTGCCCAGGTCACCCCGCGCACCGATCCCCGTCCGGGTTCGCCGGGCGTATCGGAGTCACCCCGGTGCAAGAGAAGGTGGGGCCACCGTACCCCGCGCGGACCTCAAGCCTGACGGGCCGCGCGGGGTACGGTGGCCCCCACCCAGGGAGCGGGTACGGGCCCGAGACAGCAACCAGCGACTCAGCCAGGCAGGCGCGCACCGGCCGACCGCTGCGCCGCCAACCACGACTCCACGTCGTCGGCGGTCCGGGGCAGCCCCGCCGACAGGTTGACCGCGCCGGTCGCGGTGACCAGCACGTCGTCCTCGATCCGGATGCCGATGCCGCGCAGCTCCTCCGGTACGAGGTCGTCCTCGGGCTGGAAGTAGAGCCCCGGCTCGACGGTGAGCACGTACCCCTCGCCGAGCGTGCCGTCGCGGTACTTCTCCTTGCGGGCGCGGGCGCAGTCGTGCACGTCGAGGCCGAGCATGTGCCCGAAGCCGTGCAGCGTCCAGCGGCGGTAGACGGTCGACTCCGGGTCCATCGCCTCGTCCACGCTGACCGGCAGGAGGCCCAGCTCCGACAGGCCCTCGGCGAGCACCCGCATGCAGGTCAGGTGTACGTCCCGGAAGGCGACGCCCGGCTTGATGAAGTCGATGCCGGCCTGCTGCGAGGCGTGGACGATGTCGTAGACCTGCCGCTGGAGCGGGCTGAACGTGCCCGAGACCGGCAGCACCCGGGTGACGTCGGCGGTGTAGAGCTGCCGCCCCTCCACGCCCATGTCCATCAGCAGCAGCTCGCCCGGGCGGGTGGTGCCGTTGTTGTGGATCCAGTGCAGGATCGTGGCGTGCTCGCCGGCGCCGACGATCGAGCTGTAACCGACGTCGTTGCCGTCGTGCCGGGCCCGCAGCCCGAAGACGCCCTCCAGCAGCCGCTCGGAGACCGGCCGGTCGGCCGGCAGGATCCGTGCGACGTCCTCGAAGCCCCGGACCGTGGCGTCGATCGCCTCCTGGAGCTGGGCGATCTCCCACTCGTCCTTGACCAGCTTCAGCTCGCTGATCGTCTCGGCCAGCTCCCGGTCCCGGACGCCCGAGCGCTCCGGGTCGTACGGCCGCACCGAGAGGTCGACCAGCTCGTCGAAGCCGCGCAGCACCCGGGTGCGCCCCGGCGCGAGGTCCGCCAGCGCGGCCGGCAGGTCGTCCAGCGGAGCGGTCTCCACGCCCAACTCGGTCGCCTTCTCGGTGAGCGTGTGCCGGCGCCCCACCCACAGCTCGCCGTGGCGGCTGCGGAAGAACTCGTCGCTCTCCCGGGACGACCGGGGCCGCATGTAGAGCACGGCGTCGTGGCCGGACCCGCTCGGCCGCAGCACCAGCACGCTGTCCGGATCGTGGTCGCCGGTCAGGTACACGAAGTCACTACCGGGACGGAAGCGGTAGGCGGTGTCGTTGGCGCGTACCCGCTCGGGCCCGGTGGGGATCACCAGCGTCTCGCCCGGGAAGGCCGCGGAGAGCGCGGCCCGGCGCTTGGCGTGGTTCGGCACCTCCGGGCGGGGGCCCACGGGCAGGGTGCTGTCCCGCCAGCCCTCCCGCATGAAGGCCAGGAATTTCTCCGGGAAGTCGGGGTCGTGCGACTCGGTCCCCTTGTCCTGGACCGCCGTCTCGTCCGGTTTCTCACCCATGATCCGCTCCTCCCGCGCGTCCCGTCATCGTCGCCGACCGTACCGCGCTGCCTGGCCCGGACGTAGCAGCGGTGCCGGCACGTGCCGACGGCGCGCGTGGAAAGATGACGGCCATGTGCGGAATCCTGGCCTTCTTCAGTGCGCGCGGCGACGCCGGCGCGTACCGCGAGGCGATCGCTGGCGCGTTGGAAAGCCTGCACCACCGGGGGCCGGACGAGACAGGGGTCGAGCTGATCACCGACGCCTCGGGCCGGTACGCGGACGGCGTTTTCGGGCACAAGCGCCTTTCGATCATCGACGTGGCGCACAGCCACGAACCCCTTTCGTACGCCGACGGCCGGTACCTGTTGACCTTCAACGGCGAGATCTACAACTACATCGAGCTGCGCGAGGAGCTGATCCGGGACTTCGGCGCCCAGTTCGCCACCCAGGGGGACGGCGAGGTCATCGTCGCCGGCTTCCACTACTGGGGCGAGCAGGTGCTCAACCGGCTGCGCGGCATGTTCGCCTTCGTCATCTGGGACCGGCAGGAGCGGCGGGCCTTCGGCGCCCGGGACTACTTCGGCATCAAGCCGCTGCACTACCTGGAGACCCCCGACGGGGTCTACCTCTCCTCGGAGAAGAAGGCGCTGCTGCCGTTCGCGCCGGCCGCCCACGCGGGCGACGCCGGGGTGAACACGGCCAGCCTGTCGCACTACCTGACGCTGCAGTACGTGCCCGAGCCGGGCACCCTGCACCAGGGGATCAACCGGGTCGGCTCGGGTGAGTACCTCACCTGGAGCCCGGGCGGCCGGATCGAGGTGCGCCGCTGGTACCGGCCGGTGTTCCGGCCCACCCCGGCGGACGACCCGCAGAAGCTGTACGACCGGATCCGCGAGACGCTGCGCGAGAGCGTACGGATGCACATGCGCTCCGACGTCCCGGTCGGCTCGTTCCTCTCCAGCGGGATCGACTCCACCGCCGTGGTGGCCCTGGCCCGCGAGTTCAACCCGAACATCCTGACCTTCACGGTCGGGTACGACGTGCCGGGCTACTCGGAGATCGACGTGGCCCAGGAGTCGGCGCGGCACCTCCAGGTGACCACGATCCCCACGAAGATCACGCCGCAGGACATGATGCAGGCGCTGCCAAAGATCGTCTGGCACCTGGACGACCCGGTCGCCGACCCGGCCCTGGTGCCGCTCTACTTCGTCGCCAAGAAGGCCGCCGAGCACGTCACGGTGGTCCTCTCCGGCGAGGGCGCGGACGAGTTCTTCGGCGGGTACACGATCTACCGCGAGCCGCTGTCGCTGGAGTCGGTGAACAGCCTGCCGGAGACCATGCAGCGGGGCCTGCGGGCGGTGTCGCGGGCGATCCCCCAGGGGGTCAAGGGCAAGAGCTTCCTGGAGCGCGGCACCACCCCGATCGAGCAGCGCTACTACGGCAACGCCCGGATGTTCACCGAGGAGGAGAAGCAGCACCTGCTGCGCCGGTACGACCCCTCGGTGCGCTACACCGACGTGACCGCGCCGATCTACGCCGAGTGCACCGAGCTGGACGACGTCACCAAGATGCAGTACGTCGACCTCTACACCTGGCTGCGCGGCGACATCCTGGTCAAGGCCGACCGGATCTCCATGGCGCACTCGCTGGAGGTGCGGGTGCCGTTCCTCGACCGCGAGGTCTTCGACGTGGCGTCGATCGTGCCGGTGGACCTGAAGCTCCCGCCGCGCTCCGACGCGACCAAGTTCGCGATGCGCCAGGCGCTCCAGGGCGTCGTACCGCCGGCCATCGTCAACCGGCGCAAGCTCGGCTTCCCCACCCCGACCCGGGTCTGGCTGCGCGGCGACATGTACGAGTGGGCCCGGCACATCTTCGCCACCAGCGGGGCGGGCGAGCTGCTCGACCTGTCGTACGCGATGCGCCTGCTCGACGAGCACAAGCGCGAGGAGGCCGACCACTCGCGCAAGGTCTGGACCGTGCTCGTCTTCTGCATCTGGCACGCGATCTTCGTGGAGCGCTCGCTCGACCCGGGGATCGAGCGCAACCAGTCCGCGCTGCTCACCAAGCCGGTGGTCGGCTCGATGGTGCGCTGACCGGCACGCCGACGGGGCCCCTCGCCGCGCCCGCCCGGGCGACGGTGAGGGGCCCCTTCCACACCGGTCAACCAGCGGTCACGGGCTGGTGCAGGCCACCGTCGGAGCGGTGTTCGTACCGGTCGTGCTCGCGTTGAAGCCGAACGTCGTGCTGCCGTTCGGCGCCAACGTACCGTTGTAGCTCGCGCTGCGGACCGTCACGCTCGATCCGCTCTGGGTGTACGAGCCGTTCCAGAGCGTGCCGATGCTCTGCCCGCTCGGCCAGGTCCAGCTGGCGGTCCACCCGTTGATCGACGCGCTGCCCCGGTTCGTGATCGTCACCTCGCCCTGGAAACCGCCGGACCAGGAGTTGACCACCCGGTAGCTGGCCGCGCAGCCGGTGGTGCCCGGCGGCGTGGTCGGCGGGTTGCCCGGCGGGGTCGTCGGCGGGTTGCCGGGCGGGGTGGTCGGCGGCGTGGTGGGCGGGTTGCCGCCGGAACCGATGCCGGTCACCTCGCCGTTGCCGCCGTCGAAGACCACGTCCGAGCAGCCGAAGAAGTTCTCCTGGCTGTCCGAGCGGACCCAGCGCGAGTAGATGATGTGCCGGCCGCTCTTGCCGGTGGGCAGCCGACCGCTGAAGTAGTAGTGGCCCTCGTTGGTGCCGACCGCGCCCTGCTGCGGCGGGTTGGTCACCGTGAGGAACGGCTCCTCCAGGTCGCTCCAGGCCAGCGCGCGGGTCGGGCTCCAGCTGTCCTTCGTCACGTAGAAGTAGAAGGTGCCGGGGTGGTGGGCCCAGTTGCTGTACCAGAACTCCATGCTGGCACCGGCCGTGAGGTGGGTCAGCGGCCAGTCGTTACGGGCCAGGTTGTAGCCGCTGAAGCTGGGGTTGCCCCCGCTGCACAGCTGCCCGTCGGGGATGAAGCCGGTGGTCCGGCCGCCCGCGTCCGAGCGCAGCACGCTGAACCAGTTGTAGAGCGAGTTCGCCCCGCTCTGGCCGACGGCGGCCGAGCAGGCCGGGTTGTTGGGGCGGATCTCACCGGTCGCGCTGAGCCCGTCCTTCCAGCACAGATAGGTGCGGCTGCCCGGCTTCATCGCGGCACCGTGGGCCAGTGCCTGCTCCGAGGTCGTCACCGCCAACGCGCCGGCGGCCAGCGCGGCCACGGCACCGAGCACCGCGACCCTGCGTAGAAGTTTCACCGAAATCTCCTCACTGGAGCTGTCGCGGCGCCGGCGCGGGAGGCCGGTTCCGCGGATGACGAGCGGATCCGCGCCCGGGTCCGGTACCGGCGTGCCGGTCCGGCGAGCGGGGCGGTGGATGGGTACCTCGGCCGCCGCGGGCGTCGTCGGGGTACCGGCGGATCGACGATCGGAGGCGCCGGCCGGTCGGAGCCCGCCCGCCGGGTACCCGTCGATCGGGGCATCGCGGGAAACGGATGCGGTCGATCGGGGGCTCGGGGTGCGGCGAACTGCGACGTCTGGTACTCGGACGTCCGATGCTCGGACGCGCGGTGCTCCGGCGTTCGATGCTCGGACGTGCGATGCTCCGACGTCTCGTGCTCCGGCGTGCGGTGCTCCGGCGTCTCGTGATCCCTACGGCCGGCGCCGCGCGGCGTGCGGTCGTACCCGGGCGTGTGCCCTCGCGTGGCTCCCTGGCGGCACCCGGCACAGCGCGTCAGCCCCCGCGCTGAACTCGATAGGCGTATCGCACCACGGAACCGAGCGCGGCGCAATAGGGAAAGGTCGATACGGTGACATGTGATCGGGCAGCTGGGCGCGCCGCGTCAGTCGAGGCCGGATCGGGTAGCCGGGTGCGCCGCGTCAGTCGCGGCCGGTGAGTTCGGCGTACCCCCGGCGCACGGCGGGCAACGCGGTCTCCGGTCCGAACGGAGCGCGGGCGGCCACCCGCTCCGGCGGCGCCCCGTCGGCGTGCCCCTCGCGGATCAACCAGGCCAGCGAGGTGAGCTGTTCGTGCTGGGCCCGCGCCTGCGCCTCGTCCATCACGGCGCCGTGACCGGGTACGACCGCGGTGGCCGGAGTGGCCAGCCGCAGCAGCTCGGCCACGGTCTCGGGCCACTCCACCGGGTAGCCGTCGTCGAACGACGGCGGGGCGCCCTGCTCCAGCAGGTCGCCGGCGACCAGCACGTCCGCGTCCGGTACGTGCACCACCAGGTCGCCCTCGGTGTGGCCCCGCCCGAAGTGGCGCAGCGCGACCGACCGGCCACCGAGATCCAGGGTGGTCTCCAGGCGCACCACGTGGGTGGGCGCCAGGATCGTGGTACGCGCCAGCTCGGCGGCGAGTTCGCGGTCCCGGGGCAGCATCTCGTCGTGCGCCAGCCGGCGCACGTCCCCCGGGCGCTCCCGCAGCAGCGACGCGGTCGTCTCGTGGGCGTAGATCGGGTACGCCGGGTCGGTGGCGAGCGCGGCGTTGCCGAAGCAGTGGTCGAAGTGGTGATGGGTGTTCACGATCGCCCACGGCCGGGAGGTGATGCCCCGTACGGCCGCGCCCAGCTCGGTGGCCTGCCCTGCCGTGGAGAGCGTGTCCACCAGCAACGCGGCGGCGTCGCCGACGATCAGGGTCACGTTGACGTCGAGCACCGGGTGGCGCAGCACGTGTACCCGGTCGGCGACCTCCGTGAAGGCGGCAGTCGTCACGGCTGGCAGCCTACGGCAGCTCGCCGGCGCCCAGGCCGGAACCGGTCGGCCGGACCCGAACCGGTCGGCCGGGCGACGCCGGACCGACCGACCGGGCGACGCCTACCGGTGGACCGGGCGACGCCTAACCGGCCTGCGCGGCCCGGGCCACGAACCGCTGCCGGTCGACCAGGACGCGCTCCACCCGGCCCTCGGCGATCGTCGTGGCGCCGTCGTTGACGGTGGTCTCGAAGACCAGCCGCCGCCCCTCGACCTTGGCCAGCCGCGCCTCGGCGACGACCGTACCGCCGACCGGGGTCGGGGCGGTGTGCTCCAGCTCGACGCGTACGCCGACGGTGGTCATGCCGGCCGGTACCGCGGTCGCGGTGGCCGCGACGGTGGCCGCCTCGGCCAGGGCGAGCACGCGGGGGGTGCCCAGTACGGGTACGTCGCCCGAGCCGACGGCCTGGGCGGTGTCGGAGTCGGTGACGGTCAGCTCCACCCGGGCGGTCAGCCCCGGCACGAGCGGCGGAGTCGGCTGCGTGCTCATCGGGGATGAGCCTAGAGCCGATCCCGCCCGGGCTCGCCGTGATCGCCGCGACACCGCCGCCCGGCGTCCGCCGAGCCGGGCGCACCCCACGCCCGTCCCCCACAGCGCGCCTCACGCCCGCCCCCGCCCGCCCCGCGCCCGCTCCCGCTCTCGGCGGCGCGCCGGCGGGTGCGCCGTTCGTTGCGCGTTGGTGGGTAGTTAACCTGGACGACAATGGCCGTCACCGTAACCGAGCCCGTGCCCGCCACGCCCCCGGAGCCGCCGCCACCGGGCGACCGGCGCCGCCGACTCCTCGCCGTCACCGTCTGGGCGGTGGCGTTCGTCGCCGGCTGGCTGGTCATCGGCCTCCCCACCGACCCGCTGTACGCGTTCGCCTGGCTCTGGACGGCGACCATCGCCTGGCACAGCGACCGTCCCTGGCGCAGCCACCTGCGCTTCGCCCGCGACTGGCTGCCGGTCGTGCTGCTGCTGACCGCGTACAACCTGTCCCGGGGGTTCGCCGACAACGGCGCCACCCCGCACGCGCTGGAACTGGTCGCCGCCGACCACTGGATGTTCGGGTGGGCCACCGGCGGACAGGTACCGACGGTCTGGCTCCAGCAGCACCTCTACGACCCGGTCGCCGTGCACTGGTGGGACGTGCTGGCGAGCTGGGTCTACTTCTCGCACTTCGTGGTGAGCCTGGCCGCCGCCGTGGTGCTCTGGCTGCGCGACCGGGCCCGCTGGGCGGCGTTCATGCGCCGGTGGGCGTTCCTCTCCGCGGCCGGGCTCGTGACGTACTTCCTCTATCCGGCGGCGCCGCCGTGGTGGGCGGCGCAGAACGGTCTGATCGAGGACGTGGTCCGGATCTCGACCCGGGGTTGGAAGGAGTTCGGCATGCACGGCGCCGGCAACCTGCTCAACGCCGGGCAGATCGCCTCGAACCCGGTCGCCGCGATGCCGTCCCTGCACACCGCGTTCGCCCTCTTCGTGGTGCTCTTCTTCCTCGGCTCGACCCGCCGGCGCTGGTGGCCGCTGCTGCTCGCGTACCCGCTGGCGATGACGTTCACGCTGGTCTACTCCGGCGAGCACTACATGATCGACGTGCTGGTCGGCTGGGCGTACGTCGGGCTCACCTACCTGGTGGTCGGCTTGGCCGAGCGCTGGTGGGCGCGGCGGCGGGCCGGTGGCGGTACGGACCCGCTCGACGGGCCCCGGGCCGGTTCGGACGGCGCCGCCGCGCCGACCACCCTGCCGCCGGTGCCCACCGGGCCGGTGCCCCCGGTCAGCGAGCGAGCCGGGCGGCGCGCGCCCGCGCGGTGAGTTCGGCCGCCAGCTCCCACGCCTCGGCCAGGTCGCGGTCCACCGCCGCCGCGCCCGGCGAACCGGCCGTGTCGGCGTGCACGGTGGCCAGCCGCAGCCGCCGCTGGATCGGCCCCTGCACCACCCGTACGCTCTGGATCCGGGCGTACGGCACCACGGAGACCTGCCGGGCGAGCAGCCCGGACCGCACCGCGAAGACCTCCGGGGTGAGCCCCGCGCCGAGCACCGCCCGGGCGAGCGGATGCTTCCAGCGGGCCCGGCGCGGCGGCGCGCCGAACGGCAGCGCCGCGAGATCCACCCCGGGCAGCACCTCCAGCACCACCGCGCGCGCCGTCGACAGGTCCCCGACCGGCAGCAGCCGGTCCGGGCGGTTGCGCCCCTCCTGCTCGGGCCCGCCCGAGTAGCCGGCCACGTCCAGCCGCAGCCGCAGCCAGCCCCGTACCCGCCAGAGCAGCGGCCAGACGGCGGTGACCGCCTGCACCCGGTCCAGCGGTACCGTCTGCGCCCGGGTCTCCAGCAGCCCGTGCCGGGCGCGCAGCGCGGCGGCGTCGCGGGCCAGCCGGAAGTTCCAGTCCTCCAGTACCCGGCGGGCCGGCTGGAGGATCACGCCGGCCATCGCGGTCAGGGTGCTGGCGATCGCGATGAAGCCGTACGACGCCTCGTAGAGGAACTGGGCCACCACGAACGCCAGGCCGAACGGCAGGAAGAGCGCCTGCGGCGTGAGCAGCTGGCTGACGATGAGATCCCGGTTCGACACCGCGTGGAGCGGCCGCTGCGGTACCGCCGCGACCGGCGGCGCCACCACCGGGACGGTACCCGGCTCGACGCCCTCCGGCGCCCGCGCCGCCGCCTCGGCCGGCACCGGGGCGCGGCCGGCCAGTTGCAGCAGCCGGTCCCGCAGCGCGACCGCGTCGGCCACCGAGACGTACGCCAGCGGCGCCTCCGCCTTCCCGCCGCCCACCACCTCCAGCCGCAGCTCGGCGAGGCCGGTGAGCTGCGCCAGCAGCGGCCGGACGACCTCCACCGCCTGCAACCGCTCCAGCGGGATCGCCCGGGTACGCCGCCACAGCAGCCCCTCGTGGATCCGCAGCTCGCGGCCGACGACGTGGTACCCGGTGTTGAACCAACTGATCACGCTGAGCGCGGCGGCGCCCATCAGCAGTACCAGCACCAGCAGGCTGAACCGGCCGAGCCCGACCCGGGAGAGCGTGGACCAGGAGAGCGCCGCGACGATCACCACGAGCGACTTGGCGCTGTGTAGCAGCGGGCTCAGCGGGTGCAACCGCCGCCGCGGCTCCGCCGACACCACCACGCTGCTCGGCTCCATCACAGGCCCTCGGCCCGATCCTCGCCCAGGGCGGTCAGCCGGTCCCGCAGGCGGGCGGCCTCCGCGGGACGCAGCCCCGGCACCCGGGCGTCGCTGGCCGCCGCGGCCGTGTGCAGCTGCACCGTGGCCAGGTTGAAGACGCGCTCCAGCGGACCGGCGCTGACGTCGACGAACTGCATCCGCGCGTACGGGACGATCGACAGCCGCCGGACCAGCAGGCCGTGCCGGACGAGCAGGTCGTTGTCGCGCTCGGCGTACCCCCACGCGCGCACCGCCCGTACGATCGCCGACACCCGCCAGAGCGTCAGCAGCAGCGTCACGGCCAGCCCGAACCCGAACAGCCAGTGACCGCTCACCGCCCAGCCGATGCCCAGACCGGCCAGCACGACCACCACGAGGATGCCGAGCTGGAGCAGCTCCACCCAGATCAGGTCCCGGGAGACCGCCTGCCACCGCACCGTCTCCGGCCACGGCTCCAGGGCGGTGATTCCGCGCTCGCCCGCGGCGCGCGGCGGCTCCGCCGCGCGCTCCTCGGCTCCGCGCTCCGGGGTGGCGCGTTCTTCGCTCACACGTCGAGCGTAGGCGATGGGTCCACCGGCGCGACGTCACGCAGAAACCCGCGCGCGCCCAGGAAGTCGCCGAGGCTCTGGCGGTGTTCGGCGCAGGCGAGCCAGGTCTTGCGGCGCTCCGGGGTGTGTAGCCGAGGATTGTTCCAGCGCAGCGCCCAGATCGCGGCCGACCGGCAGCCACGGGCCGAACAGATCGGCGCGGTCGGCTCGGCGGAAATCTCGGTCACCCGGCGAGTCTACGGCCGGAGGAGAGTTCGAGCGCCGGGCGGCCACGGGGGGAGCCGCCCGGCGACGGCTGCATCGTACACAGAGAAAACCCCTCCATGTCTACCCGTGTGCGCCGTTTCGCTACTCGGGACCCGTCCACGGCAGAATTCCGGTTCCGGCCGCTCGGCCTTTCAGCCAGGCATGCGAGGCTTGGTGCGGCGGTACCTCGTCGACTCATCCGATAACGCTGTGGAGGACCGGTGGCCCAGCCGACCACGCCCGACGCCCCGACCCCGACCGACGCCGCCGGCGGCGCCCCCGCCGCCGACCCCGTCCCGGCGGGGGGTGGCACCACCCCGGCCGAAGACGCCACGTTGCTCGAACGCGCGTTGTTCGAGGTCAAGCGGGTGATCGTGGGCCAGGACCGGATGGTGGAGCGGATGTTCGTCGCCCTGCTCGCCCGGGGCCACTGCCTGCTGGAGGGGGTGCCCGGCGTGGCGAAGACCCTCGCCGTGGAGACCCTCGCCAGGGTCGTCGGCGGTACCTTCGCCCGGGTGCAGTTCACCCCGGACCTGGTGCCGGCGGACATCGTCGGTACCCGGATCTACCGTCCGGCGAGCGAGAAGTTCGACGTCGAACTCGGCCCGGTCTTCGTGAACTTCCTCCTCGCCGACGAGATCAACCGCGCCCCGGCGAAGGTGCAGTCGGCGCTGCTGGAGGTCATGTCCGAGCAGCAGGTGTCGATCGGCGGCCAGACCCACCGGGTACCGAACCCCTTCCTCGTGATGGCGACCCAGAACCCGATCGAGCAGGAGGGCGTCTACCCGCTGCCGGAGGCGCAGCGGGACCGCTTCCTCATGAAGATCGTGGTGGGCTACCCGACCGACGCCGAGGAGCGGGAGATCGTCTACCGGATGGGAGTGACCCCGCCGGAGCCCGTACCGGTCTTCAGCCCCGCCGAGCTGATCGCCCTGCAGCGCAAGGCCGACCAGGTCTTCGTGCACAACGCCCTCGTCGACTACGCGGTACGGCTGGTTCTGGCGACCCGGTCGCCGGCCGAGCACGGCATGCCCGACGTGGCCCAGCTCATCCAGTACGGCGCGAGCCCGCGCGCCTCGCTCGGCATCGTCCGGGCCACCCGGGCGCTGGCGCTGATGCGCGGGCGGGACTACGCGCTGCCGCAGGACGTGCAGGACATCGCGCCGGACATCCTGCGGCACCGGCTGGTGCTCAGCTACGACGCGCTCGCCGACGACGTGCCGGCCGACCACATCGTCGGCCGGGTGATGTCGACGATCCCGCTGCCCACCGTCGCGCCCCGGCAGAACGCGGCGCCGGTCGCGCCGGTCTCGGCGGCCCCGCAGTCCGCGCCCGGCTGGCCCGGGCGGATGCCGTGACCTCGACCGACGCCACGTCGGGCCGCCCCGAGGCGGTGCTCTCCCGGTTGCAGCTCCTGGTCACCCGCAAGCTCGACGGGCTGCTCCAGGGCGACTACGTCGGCCTGCTGCCCGGGCCGGGCAGCGAGGCGGGGGAGTCGCGCGAGTACCGCCCGGGCGACGACGTGCGGCGGATGGACTGGCCGGTCACGGCGCGCACCACGGTGCCGCACGTGCGGCGTACGGTCGCCGACCGGGAGTTGGAGACCTGGCTGGCGGTGGACCTGTCGGCGAGCCTCGACTTCGGCACCGGCCGGTGGCTCAAGCGGGACCTGGTGATCGCCGCCGCGGCGGCCATCGCGCACCTGACGGTACGCGGCGGCAATCGGATCGGCGCCGTGGTCGGCAGCGGCGGCACGGGCGGCACGGGCGTCGCGGGCGGCGCCGCCGTTCCGGGCGGCGCCGCCGGGCGGGGCGGGCCGGTCGCGGGCGGCACCATGCTGCGGCTGCCGGCCCGGCCGGGGCGCAAGGAGGCGCAGGTGCTGTTGCGCAGCATCGCCGGCGTCGAGATCCGCCCCGGGCGCACCGACCTCGGGGCGCTGATCGACATGCTCAACCGGCCGCCCCGCCGCCGGGGCGTGGCCGTCGTGATCTCCGATTTCCTCGCGCCGCCGGAGCAGTGGGGCCGCCCGATCCGCAAGCTGGGCGTGCGGCACGACGTACTGGCGATCGAGGTGGTCGATCCGCGCGAGCTGGAGCTGCCCGACGTGGGGGTGCTCGCGCTGGTCGACCCCGAAACCGGTGAGCTGCACGAGGTGCAGACCGCCGATCCGCGGCTGCGCCGCCGGTACGCCGAGGCCGCCTCGGCGCAGCGGGCGGCCATCGCGTACGAGCTGCGGGCCGCCGGTGCCGCGCACCTGCGCCTGCGTACCGACTCCGACTGGCTGCTGGACATGGTGCGATTCGTCGCCGGGCAGCGGCACGCACGTACCCGGGGGACGACACGATGATCCGTTTTCTGCAACCGTGGTGGCTGCTGGCGCTGCTGCCGGTGCTCGCGATCGCCGGGGCGTACGTCTGGCGGCAGCTGCACCGCCGGTCGTACGCGCTGCGCTTCACCAACGTGGAGCTGCTCCGTACGCTCGCGCCGAAGGGCCTCGGCTGGCGCCGGCACGCGGCGGCGGGCGCCTTCCTGCTCAGCCTGGTGGCGCTGGCGACCGGGCTGGCCCGGCCGGCGATCGACACCAAGCAGCCGCTGGAGCGCGCCACGATCATGCTCGCCATCGACGTCTCGCTCTCGATGCAGGCCGACGACGTCGCGCCGAACCGGCTGGAGGCGGCCCAGGAGGCGGCCAAGCAGTTCGTCGGCGAGCTGCCGCAGACCTACAACCTGGGGTTGGTCTCGTTCGCCAAGTCGGCCAACGTGCTGGTACCGCCGACGAAGGACCGCGCGGCGGTGGTCCAGGCGATCGACGGGCTGGTGCTGGCCGAGGCGACGGCGACGGGGGAGGCGGTCTTCACCTCCCTGGAGGCGATCCGGTCGGTGCCGGCCGACGGCGCCTCGGGCATCCCGCCCGCGCGCATCGTGCTGCTCTCCGACGGCTACCGGACGTCGGGGCGCTCGGTGGAGGAGGCGTCGGCCGCGGCGCAGGCGGCCAACGTGCCGGTCTCGACGATCGCCTTCGGTACCGACGCGGGGCAGGTCGAGATCGGCGGGCAGGTGCAGCGGGTGCCGGTCGACCGGCTGGCCCTGGCCCAGCTCGCCGAGGCGACGCAGGGCTTCTTCTACGAGGCGGCCTCGGTGGCCGAGCTGAAGCAGGTCTACCAGGACATGGGCAGCTCGATCGGGTTCCGCACCGAGTCCCGTGAGATCACCCAGTGGTACGCCGGGATCGCGCTGCTGTTCGCGCTCTGCGCGGGCGCCATGAGTCTGCTGTGGACGTCCCGGCTGCCGTAGCGGCCAGGCTCGTCGGGCCCGGCGGCGGCACGCCGCCGGGCCCGCCCGGCCGTGGCGGGGCGACGGCGGCGGGACGGGACGCGGCGGCGGTACGGGCTGCGGTACGGGGACGAAGCGCGGCGGGCGGCCGGCTCAACGAGATCCGCTGAGCAGGACGAAGAGGACGGCGACCCAGGCGGCGGCGAGGGTGAAACCCAGGGGTGCGACGTAACGGCTCATCGACGGCTCCGTGGCGGCAGGTTCGGTCCGATCCGGCGGTACCACGGCAGGGCCCGGCGGATCTGGGGAAGGGCAGGACGCGCACACGAACTCGTGACCGGGGTGCTCACCGTACGGGCCGCGCCGGGCTGGCCGGCGGGGCGACACGGGCCGCTCTGCCCGGTGTCGGCCGGGGTCGGCGGTCATGCGACGGGAGCGAGACTGGGTCAGCTCACCTGACTGAGTCGCGGCTCAGCGGAACTGACGTTGGGCCCGGCCACGACTAGGAGGATCGCTATCTCGCACAGCGATCACCTCCCCAAGGCCGGCCCGGTCTCAAACGCGTGCCATCGTACACCCCCGCACGGCCACTCGCGCAGTCGCCCATCCGACCCCGGCAGGCGCGGCGGCGGTCGCGTCGCGTCCCGACCGAAGCCCCGCCGGCCCCGCCGCCCGCGAGCGCGGGATCACGCCAGCGCCACGAGGGCGGCGAGGGCGGCGGCGAGGGGGAGGAGCAGCGCGAACGCGCCGAGCAGCAGCGGCGTCCGCGCGGTGTCGAGCGCGTCGGCGAAGCGTACCCGCCGGGCCCGCGCCGCCTCGGCGATGTACAGCAGCGGCACCGCCAGCCCGGCGGCCCCGTAGGCGGCGGCGCCCAGCAGGCAGAGCAGGGCGGAGCCGGTCGCCCCGGTTTTTAGCTCGCCGACGAGCGCCGCGGTCGCGAGGAGCACGGTGATCGCCAGGTACGGCGCGACGAGCCGGACCGGGAGCGGCTCCCGGCCGGTGCGGTACTTCGGGGTCACCGTCACGCGGCCCGTCCGCGGCGCGCGTACCGCCGCCGAGAGCACCCCGGCGGCGACCCACGGCCAGCGCACCAGCGCGTACAGGACAGCCTCCCAGCTCAGCACCGGTGCGTACGCGGGGCGGAGCAGGCCCACGTGGCGCAGGTAGAGCCGCAGCGGCGGCAGCCACAGCGCGACGGCCAGCAGGTGCACCGCGAGTTCTCGGCCGTCGACGTCGACCCAGGGCCGGCCGGTGAGGGCGGCCAGCGCGGGGCCGGCGAGGAGCGCGACGGCGAGCGCGACGAGCAGCGGGTGCTGGCCGAGCAGGACCGCGAAGCGCAGCCGCAGTCCGGTGCCGAAGCGGCCGAGGTGCGCCGGGGCGAGCGTGAGGAGCAGGCCGGTGCGGTCCCGGGCCCGCTGGAACTCCTGTACCGCCATGTCCGTGACGGTGAGCGGCCCGTCGCCGTGCGCCTCCGCCTCGACGGCGTACGCGCCGCGCCAGCCGGCCGAGCTGAGCAGGAAGGTGGTCGCCACCGCCTCGACCCGCTCCGGCCCCGGCCCGCCGATGTCGCGCAGGGCCCGCGTCCGTACGGCGTGGTGCGAGCCGGCGGCCAGCGGCGCGCAGTCCTGGTTGTGTCCGAGCTGGACCGGCCCCTGCCGAGGTGCCTCCCGGTGCAGCCGGCCCCGGGCCACCCAGGAGTTGGTGGTGTTCGCGTCGCAGACGTCCGGGGCGGCCACGTATCCGATGGCGGGGTCGGCGAAGGGACGGACCACCGCGGCGAGGTAGGTCGGGTACGGCACGTGGTCGCAGTCGAGCTGGGCGACGACGTCGTAGTCCCGGTAGCCCCAGTGGTCGTAGAAGTAGGCGAGGTTCCCCTCCTTGCAGCCGGCCCGCCGGGGCCAGCCGTCCCGGTGGTAGTCGGGCACGCCCCGCCGGCTCGACACGCGTACGCCGTTGCGTCCGCACCAGCGGAGGATCTCGGGGGAGGGCGACTCGTCGCAGAGCCAGACGTCGTACGGCTGGGAGATTCGCTGGTCGAGCATGGCCTTCAGGGTGCGGCGCGCCATCGGCCAAGGCTCGGTGGCCGCGCGGGTCACCAGGAAGGCGATCCGCAGGCGGAGCGCTTCGATCGCGGGGTTGACGTGCCGCATCCGCAGCACGGCGCGCAGGTGGTGACCGGGCAGGCCGGTCAGGTACAGCATGAGCACGCTCGCCGTCACCAGACCCGGCCAGCCGGCGCGGTGCTCGGGGCGCCACCACCAGAGCCAGAACGCGGCGAAGGCGACGAGCCAGCCCGCGGCGATACCGACGACCACGGCCCAGTCGCGCGGGCGCAGCGTACGCAGGAAGGTGGACGGGTGGGTGCGGCGGCTGTGCCCGTACCGCCGGAAGAGCGGGCCGCTGGGTCGTACCTCGACCACGTTGCCGTTGGAAAAGGCCAGGTCGCCGCCGGGGGCCGCCGTGGTCACACCGCCCGGCCTCGCCCGCCCGCCGGATCCCTTCGCGGGTCCCTGCGTGGATCCCTGGGCGGGACCCTTCGTGGATCCCTTCGCGGATCCCTTCACGGGGGCCCGGCGCGTGCCGGCCGGGGTGGCCGCGCCGCGGGTCGGACCGGGCCGGGCGGCGACGGGACGCTTCGCCTGGGTCACGACGCCTCACCTCCGGTGCAGTCGGTAGCTCCGCCGGATGGCGGCGGAATTGGTCGGGGCCGGAGGGGTCGGCGCCCGGCCGGGCGCGCGTTGCCGCTCGCCTCGCGGTGGCGGCCGGGTGAGGCGGAACGCGTCCCCGTGCTCGCGGACCGGGCCGGTGCGAAACCGAGCTTAGCGAGCAGAGTCTTACTTGTCGGACAATCAGCATTTTTGGGTTATATCTCCGATACGGTGCCGCTTTTTTGACCGATCATTCTGGATAGGGCTAGGCTTCGGGCGTGGCCAGGACCAAGGAGTTCGATCCCGACGTCGCGTTGCGCGCGGCCCTGGAGCTGTTCTGGGAGCGGGGCTACGAGGCGACCTCGATGGCGGACCTGGTGGAACGCCTCGGCGTCGCCCGGGCCAGCCTCTACGCCACCTTCGGCGGCAAGCGGGACCTCTACCTGCGGGCCCTGGACCGCTACGTGGAGACCGTCGATCCGCAGTTGCTGCGGGAGCTCTCGCGCCCGGGACCGGTGCTGCCGGCGGTCCGGTCGCTGCTGGAGCGGTACGCCCGCGAGGCCGCCGCGCCGCAGGGCCGGCGGGGCTGCTTCCTGGTCAACGCCTCGGTCGAGCTGGCCGCCCACGATCCGCAGGCGGGGCGGCGGGTGGTGGCGAGCTGGGACCACCTGGAAACCGCCCTGACCGGGGCGCTGCTGCGGGCGCAGGCGCAGGGGGAGCTCGACCGGCGGCGGGACGCCCGCGGGCTGGCCCGGCTGCTGCTCGTACTCCTGCAGGGCATCCGCGTGGTCGGCAAGGTGCCCGACGCCACCGGCCGGCTGCCCGACGCCGTCGCCCAGGCCATGGCGCTGCTGGACTGACCCCGCCGACCCGCCGACCCGCCGACCCGCCGACCCGCCGGCCCGCCGACCCGCCGACCGTGGCGGCCGTTCGGCGGGGGTGCCGCCGGGATCGCGGGGAGGTTCCGGGCGAATAGTAGAACGAACGATCTGGAATAGACGGGCAACGGAGAGAGAGGCTCGCATGACCGCACGATTCGCCGGCAAGGTCGCCCTGGTCACGGGCGGCGGTACCGGCATCGGCCGGGCCGTCGCCCGCGCGTTGGCCAGGGAGGGCGCCGCCGTCGCGGTGGCCGGCCGTAGCGGCGCACCGCTCGACGAGACCGTCCGGCTCGTCGAGGCGGCCGGGGGACGGGCGCTCGCGGTACCGACGGACGTCACCCGCCCCGATGACCTGGAACGGCTGGTCGCGCGGACCGTCGACCACCACGGCGGCCTCGACGTGGCCGTCAACGCCGCGGGCATCTTCACCGCCACCGGACCCGTGGGCGACGTGGACGCCCAGGAGTGGGAGCGGCTGGTCGCGGTCAACCTCACCGGACTGCTGTTCTCGATGCGGTACGAGATCGGCTGGATGCGCGCCAACGGCGGCGGGGTCATCGTCAACATCTCCTCGAACCTCGGCGCGCACCGGCGCCGCCCGGGCATCGGGGCGTACGTGGCGACGAAGGCGGCCGTGAGCGCGCTGACCCGGAACGCGGCGCTGGACCACATCGGGGACGGGATCCGCATCAACAGCGTCAGCCCCGGCGCGGTCGACACGCCGATGTCGCTGCGGCCGGGGGAGACGCCCGAGGACCGGGCGGCCCGGTTGGCCACCCAGGTACCCATCGGCCGGGTCGGCGGCCTCGACGAGGTGACCGCCGCGGTGCTCTACCTGGCCTCGCCCGAGGCGGCGTTCGCGGTCGGTACCGACCTGGTGCTCGACGGCGGCGTGGCCGCCTGACTCCGGGCGGGAGCCGTCGCGGGGGTCGTCTGACTCCGGGCGGAAGCCGTCGCGGGGGTGGCCTGGCCCCGGCCGGGAGCCGTCGCGGGGGTGGCCCGGTCCGTCGCGTCGGCCGCGTGAGCCGTTGCGGGGATCGCGTGATCAGCCGGGGGTGTCGCGTGATCCGTCGCGCGGGCCGGTGGCCGGGCGCGGGCGACCAGTACCGCCAGGGTGGCGGCGAGCAGCGGCAGCCAGGCGAGCCGGGCCGGTATCCAGCCGGGACCGTCGGGGAGCGAGTGCAGCCCCGGTAGTCCGGTCCCGCCGGCCCGCCGCACCGCGAGCGCGCCGAGGGCGGTGACCCCGACGAGCACCGGCTGGTGGCAGAGGTAGACGCGGACCGCGTGCCGGTTGAGCGCGGCGACCGGGCGCCACCAGCGGGGACGGTCGAGCAGGCGGGACAGGGCCGGTCGCAGCAGCAGCGCCGCGCCGACCTGCGCCACGGCGAGGCAGACCGCGAAGAGCGACGGCGGGTTGAGGTTCGACCGGCCCGCCCCCGGTACCCCGACCGCGCTGGCCGGATAGCCGCCCAGCAGCACCAGCCCGGCGATCCCGACGGCGCCGACCACCAGCAACGCCCGGCCGGTCCGCCGGAGGGACCCGAGGCGGCCGGCGGCCAGCGCCACGCCCAGCAGGTACGGCACCAGCCAGGCGGCGAGCACGGCCAGCGGCACGTACGCGGTGGGCGGTACGCCGCCGACGGCCGGCTCCCGTACGGCGAGGTCCGCCACGGCGACGCAGCCGGCGGCGCCGAGCAGCAGCGGCACCGTGCCACCGCGCTCGACCACCCGGCGCAGCGGTCCGGTCAGCGCCACCAGCGCCACGAACGGCAGCAGGAACCACAGGGGACTGACCGCCAGCGTGGCGGCGGTACGCAGCGTCGGCGTGGGGACGCCGGCGACGAACGCGACCGGTACCGCCGCGCCGGCCATGGCGAGCAGTACGGCCGCGGAGCGGGCGAGACGGCCGAGTCGCCGGCCCGACCAGGCCCGGTGGCCGACGCCCCGCGCCGTCGCGGACGCCAGCGACCGGGCCGAGGCGTAGCCGCCGGTGAAGAAGAAGAGGCCGAGGGCCTGCAACAGCCAGGTGGCCGGGGCCAGCGCCGGCATCGCGGTCAGCGGGCTGGCCTGGTGCAGCGCGCCGTCCGGGGCCAGCACCAGGCCGGTCACCAGCCAGTGCCCGAGCACCACGGCGCAGATCGCGTACGCCCGCAGGCCGTCGACGGCCCGGTCCCGGCTCACCGGGCCACCGCCGAACCAGCCAGCACCGCCGCGCCGGCCGTGCCAGCGGAGTCCGCCGGGCCAACCGGGTCGGCCGGGCCAACCGGGTCCGCCGGGCCAACCGGGTCGGCCGGGCGAGCCGGGTCAGCCGGGGCGGTCGAGCGGGAAGCGGGGTCGGCCGGCGGGCCGAGCACCACCCACGACAGCGCCCGCAGCGTGCCCGTGCCGGGCGTCAGGTAGGCGTCGTGGCCGGCCACGCCGTCGACGGGCAGCGGTCGCGCGCCGAACGCGGGAGTCGCCGGGCGCACGCCGTGCCCGAGGCCGAGCAGGCGCACCTGCGGTACCCGCCGGATCCAGTCGTCCGGCGCCTGCGCGGCCCAGACCGTGGCGTCGGTGTGCAGTTCGGACGCCCGGTCGACGCCCATGCCCACGCCGCCGAGCGTGACCAGGTCGGTGACCTGTACCGGCAGGCGGTGCGCGGCCAGCCCGACCACCAGCGCCCCGTAGCTGTGCCCGACCAGGGTGATCCGCGCGGCCGGGCGGTGCGCGGCGAGCAGCCGTACCAGCGCCACCAGGGCGTCGGCGCCGTCGCGGGCGCGCGTCTCGCGCGCCGCCGCTGGTCCCAGCCCCTCGGGCGGGTCGTAGCCGAGCCAGGCGAGCACGGCCACCCGGGCACCCGGATCGTCGGCGCGCAGCCGGGCGTAGAGCGCGCGGGCCTGGACGGCCGGTGCCCGCCGGGCCACCCCGCCCAGCCCCCGGTCGAAGTCGGCCAGCCGGGCGTCCACCCCCGGCACCAGCACCGCGATCCGGTCCGCGCCGGCCAGGTCGCCGAGCACCTCGGTGGCCGTACCGTCGCCGGTGGCGTCGAAGGCGAGGAAGGTGCGCCCGGTCGCGGCCCATCCGGCGTACGGGGGGCCGGCCGCCCGCATCGCGGTCGCCACCGCCGGGTACCGCTCGACGAAGCCGCTCGGCACACCGCCGGCGGGTGGGGCGGCCCGGAGCACCGGCGGCGGTGCCAGTACCCCCAGTCCGAGGAGCACCGCCACCACGCCGCGTACGGGCAGTCGCCGGTCCATGCCAGATCTCCCTCCGGTCGTCGCCATGACGATCCGAAGAGTGCGGCGGCGGGCGGCCGGCGATCATCCCGCCAGGGAGCCGTTCCCGACCCCGTACCGGAGAGCTACTCCCCGGCGGGGGAGCTACTCCACGGCAGCCCGGGCTACTCGCCCGCGGCGACCAGACCGGACTCGTACGCGACGACCACCGCCTGGGCCCGGTCCCGCAGTTGGAGCTTGGCGAGGATCCGACCCACGTGGGTCTTGACGGTCTGCTCGGCGACGAACAGCTCGGCGGCGATCTCGCCGTTGGAGCGCCCGCGGGCGATCAGTCGCAGCACCTCGGTCTCGCGCGCGGTCAGCCCGGCCAGCGAGGTGGGGCGGGGCCGGTCGGGGGCGGGTCGCGCCGCGAACTGGGCGATCAGCCGGCGGGTCACGGCCGGCGCGAGCAGCGCGTCGCCGGCGGCGACCACCCGTACCGCTTGCACCAGGTCGGCGGCGGGGGCGTCCTTGAGCAGGAAGCCGCTGGCGCCGGCGCGCAGCGCCTCGTAGACGTAGTCGTCGAGGTCGAAGGTGGTGAGGATCAACACTCGGGGGCGCTGCCCCTCGGGCCGCCCGGCGAGCAGTTGGCGGGTGGCGGCCAGGCCGTCCAGCACGGGCATCCGTACGTCCATCAGCACCACGTCCGGGTCCAGCCGGCGAGTGGCGGCGACCGCCTCCGCGCCGTCGGCGGCGTCGCCGACCACCAGCAGGTCGGGCTGGGCCGCCAGCAGCGCGCCGAAGCCCTGCCGCACCATCGCCTGGTCGTCGGCGATCAGCACCTTGATCATTTGTCTCCGTCCTCCGGGCCTCGTCGGTCCTCGTCCCCCGGGCCTCGTCGGTCCCCGCCGCCCGGGTCGCGATACGGCAGGCACGCCGTGACCACGAAACCCTCCCCGTCGGCTCCGGCGGAGAACGTACCGCCGAGCAGCCGGGCGCGCTCGCGCATCCCGATCAGCCCGTGCCCGGCCCCGGTGGGCTCGCCCGGCATGGCCGCTCCGCCGGCCGGCGGACCGCCGCCATTCTCGACGCGTATCGCCAGCTCCGCCGGGCCGGGGCGCAGCGTCACCCGTACCGGCTGGCCCGGGGCGTGCCGGGCGGCGTTGGCCAGCGCCTCCTGCACGATCCGGTACGCGGCCAGCCCGACCGCCTCGGGCGGCTCGACCATATCGCCGGTCGACGGGGTCGGCTCGTGCTCCAGCGCGACGGTCATGCCGGCCCGGCGGGCCGACTCGACCAGCGCCGGCACGTCCGCCAGGCCCGGTTGCGGCGCCCTCTCGGCGGCGGCGGACTCGCTGCGCAGCACGCCGAGCAGCCGCCGCATGTCGGTCAGCGCGACCCGGGCCGAGCCGGCGATCGCGGTGAACTCGGCCCGCGCCGGCTCCGGCAGCGCGTCGAGCCGGTACGGGGCCGTCTCCGCCTGCACCGCGATCATCGACATGTGGTGGGCCACCACGTCGTGCATCTCCCGGGCGATGCGGGTGCGCTCCTCCAGCACGGCCCGGCGCGCCTGCTCCAGCTCGCTGCGCTCGGCCTGCTCAGCGAGCGCCCGCTGGGTCTGCCGCCGCCGCCGCACCTGGTCGCCGAGGACCAGCAGGACCGTCACGAGCACGGTGATCCCGTACGCGTTGGGGAGGTTGCCGCCGATCAGGTACGGCGGGATCAGGCTGAGCAGCCCCACCCAGGCGGTGATCGGGGTGTCGACCCGCAGGGCGAGCACGAGGAGCAGGAAGAGGTAGCCGACGATCTGCACCGGGTTCCAGGGGAACGCCTCCTGCGCGCTCCGGTCGATGGCGCCGAGGAAGAGCAGCGGGTACGCGATCCGCCAGGCGAGCAGCGGGCGGCGCGGCACCAGCGCGGCCGGCAGGACGCTGCCGAGGCCGAGCAGGAAGGCCGGGCCCTGGGGCAGGTGACGGGTGTCGTGCAGGTACTGCGCCGCGGCGACGGCCAGCCCGAACAGGCCGAGCAGCAGCGCCGGTACCAGGAAGCCGCGCCAGCGCCGCCACCAGGCCGGCGGGGTCACCGCCGCGGGCGGATAGTCGGGACCGACGAGCAATCGCCACAGGTCCCGCAGGGTGAGTCCGACCATTCCGGTGCGCCGTTCCATCCCCGGCACGGTACGTGCCATGCGGGCCGGCGGCGTAACGCCGTGGGATGATTCCCCGGGTCGTACCCCGGTATCACGCCAGGTACCGCGTTAGCGCTTACCTGCCGGTAACGCCTAGTCTCCAACCCGCACCGTCCGCCCAGGTCGGTGCGGGGGGCGGCCGGTGATCCGGCCGGTGGACGGACCGGCATCCGTGCCGGAGGCGGGAACGAAGGAGGAGCCGGTGGCTCGAACTGTGCTGGTGACCGGTGGTAACCGGGGCATCGGTCTGGCTATCGCCCAGGCGTTCGCGAAGCAGGGCGACCGGGTGGCGGTGACCCACCGGGGCAGCGGCGCGCCGCCGGAGCTGTTCGGGGTCGAGTGTGACATCACCGACAGCGCCGCCGTGGACGCGGCGTTCTCGGCGGTCGAGGCCGAGCTTGGGCCGGTCGAGGTGCTGGTCGCCAACGCCGGCATCACCGACGACACGCTGCTGCTGCGCATGTCCGAGGAGCAGTTCACCCGGGTCGTGGACACCAACCTCACCGGTGCCTTCCGCTGCGCGCGCCGGGCCAGCGCCAAGATGCTGCGCGCCCGCTGGGGCCGCATGATCTTCGTCTCCTCGGTGGTCGGCCTCTACGGCGGCCCCGGTCAGGTCAACTACGCCGCCAGCAAGGCCGGCCTGGTCGGCATCGCCCGCTCCATCACCCGCGAGCTGGGCGGCCGCAACATCACCGCGAACGTGGTCGCGCCCGGGTTCATCGACACCGACATGACCGCGGTCCTCACCGACGAGCGCAAGGCCGAGATCCTCAAGGCCATCCCCGCGGGGCGGATGGCCAACCCGGACGAGGTCGCGTCCGTGATCACCTGGCTGGCCGGCGACGCCGCCGGGTACATCTCGGGCGCCGTCATTCCGGTCGACGGCGGCATGGGCATGGGTCACTGAGGTCCGGCGCGCCGGGTCACTGAGAGTTACGGAGGGTTCGTACGTGTCTGGACTGCTGGCCGGAAAGCGGCTGCTCGTCACCGGGATCATCACCGACCAGTCGATCGCGTTCTCGGTGGCGAAGCTCGCCCAGGAGAACGGCGCGCAGGTGGTGCTGACCGGCTTCGGCCGCCTGTCGCTGGTCGAGCGGATCGCCAAGCGGCTGCCGGAGCCGGCGCCCGTCATCGAGCTGGACGTGACCAACAGCGAGCACCTGGCGGGGCTCGCCGACCGGGTCCGCGAGCACGTCGACGGGCTGGACGGGGTGGTGCACTCGATCGGCTTCGCCCCGCAGAGCTGCCTGGGCGGCGGCTTCCTGGACGCGCCCTGGGAGGACGTGGCCACGGCGGTGCACGTCTCGACGTACTCCTACAAGTCGCTCGCGGTCGCGGCGCTGCCGCTGATGGGCCCGGGCGGCTCCGTGGTGGGGCTCACCTTCGACGCGACCAAGGCGTGGCCGGTCTACGACTGGATGGGCGTCGCCAAGGCCGGGCTGGAGTCGGCCTCCCGCTACCTGGCCCTGCACCTCGGCCGCAAGGGCATCCGCAGCAACCTCGTCTCGGCCGGGCCGCTGCGGACGATGGCCGCCAAGTCGATCCCCGGCTTCGAGCAGTTCGAGAACGCCTGGGCCGAGCGGGCGCCGCTGGGCTGGGACCTGACCGACCAGGAGCCGGCCGCCCGGGCCGTACTGGCGCTGCTCTCCGACTGGTTCCCGGCGACGACCGGCGAGGTCGTGCACGTCGACGGCGGCTACCACGCCCTCGGCGCGTAGCCGCCCGGCCGGGCGGACCGACCCGGCGGTGTGCGCAGGACCCTTTCCCGACGGCGCGGCCGGCGGGAAAGGGGCCTTCCGGCGCCGGTGCCGGGTTAGGTCGTGTTCTGCCGATCTTGCCGTCCCGCGTCGGGCCCAGTCGACGACCGGCCGGCGGGGCGCGGAACAATAGGACGCATGGTGTACGACGCTGTTCTGCTGGTCTCGTTCGGCGGTCCGGAGCGGCCCGAGGACGTCCTGCCCTTCCTCGCCAACGTCACCCGCGGCCGGGGGGTACCGCCCGAACGGCTGGCCGAGGTGGCCGAGCACTACCAGCACTTCGGCGGCGTCTCGCCGATCAACCAGCAGTGCCGTGACCTGCTCGCCGCGATCCGCGCCGACTTCGCGGCCCACGGCGTCGACCTGCCCGTCTACTGGGGCAACCGGAACTGGCATCCGATGCTCGCCGACACGGTGGCGCAGATGCGCGACGACGGCATCCGGCACGCCCTCGCCTTCGTCACCAGCGCGTACGGCGGGTACTCGTCCTGCCGGCAGTACCTGGAGGACATCGCCGCGGCCCGCGCCGCCGTCGGACCGGACGCCCCGGTGATCGAGAAGCTGCGCCAGTTCTGGGACCACCCGGGCTTCGTCGAGCCGCACGCCGACGCGGTACGCGCCGCGCTGGCCACCCTGAGCCCGGCCCGGCGGGAGACCACCCGGCTGGTCTTCACGGCGCACTCGATCCCCACCTCGATGGCGGCCACGGCCGGCCCGGAGGGCGGCCGGTACGAGGCGCAGCTGCGGGAGACGGCCCGCCTGGTCGCCGCCGCGGCCGCCCCGGACCTGCGGTACGACCTGGTGTGGCAGAGCCGGTCCGGCCCGCCGCACGTGCCGTGGCTGGAGCCGGACGTCAACGACCATCTCAGGACGCTGCCGGGCGAGGGAATCACCTCCGTGGTGGTCAGCCCGATCGGCTTCGTCTCCGACCACCTGGAGGTGGTCTGGGACCTGGACAACGAGGCCGCCGAGACGGCGAAGCAGCTCGGGCTCGACTTCGTCCGGGCCGGCACCCCGGGCACCGACCCCCGGTTCGTGGCGATGGTCCGTGAGCTGGTCGCCGAGCGGCGGGACCCACCGGGGACCGCGCCGCGCCGGCGGCTCGGTACGCTCCCGGTCTGGGACGCCTGCTCGACCGGCTGCTGCGCGCCGCCGGCCCGGCGCCCCTGAGCCACTACCCGACCCCCGGAAGCGGGCGACCGGGTCCGCCCGGGCGGGCGACCGTTGTCGGCACCCGCTCGGCGGCGCGCCGGTCCCCGACCCCCCCCGAGCAGCGAAGCGAGCAGGTGGTATGAGCGAGCGCAAGCCGGTCGAGAGCTGGCTGACCGACATGGACGGCGTGCTGGTACACGAGGGCCAACCGGTGCCCGGGGCACCGGAGTTCGTCAACCGCCTGCGCGCCTCGGGCAAGCCCTTCCTGGTGCTCACCAACAACTCGATCTACACGCCCCGGGATCTCCAGGCCCGGCTGACCCGGATGGGGTTCGAAGTACCCGAGGAGTCGATCTGGACGGCGGCGCTGGCCACCGCCCAGTTCCTGGCCGACCAGCGGCCGGGCGGCACCGCGTACGTGATCGGTGAGGCGGGGCTGACGACCGCGATGCACGCGGTCGGCTACGTGCTGACCGACTTCTCGCCCGACTACGTGGTGCTCGGCGAGACCCGGACCTACAGCTTCGAGGCGATCACCAAGGCGGTCCGCCTGATCGACGACGGGGCCCGGTTCATCTGTACGAACCCGGACGCGACCGGCCCGTCGATCGAGGGCGCGCTGCCGGCGGCCGGCTCGGTGGCCGCCATGATCTCGAAGGCGACCGGGGTCGAGCCCTACTTCGTCGGCAAGCCCAACCCGATGATGATGCGTTCGGCGCTCAACACGATCAACGCGCACTCCGAGACCACCGCCATGATCGGTGACCGGATGGACACCGACATCCTCTGCGGGCTGGAGGCCGGGCTGGAGACGATCCTGGTGCTCACCGGCATCAGCACCCGTACCGAGGCCGAGCGGTACCCGTACCGGCCGTCGCGGATCGTCGACTCCGTGGCCGACCTGATCGACGAGATCTGAGGCGGCCGGTGGCGCCGGCCGGCGGGGTGGGAGTCAGCCGGCCAGCGGCGCGTTGCAGGCGGCGACCAGGGCCCGTCGGCAGGCGGTGGTGAGCGGGCGCAGCGCGGCGTCGCGCTGCTGCGCCTCGTAGCCGTTGACCGCCCCGCCCGGCGCGGCCTGCCCGGCCAGCGCCAGGACCCGGTCCAGCACGCTGGCGCGGGCGAAGAGCCGGCGGGACCGGGGGTCGAAGCCGGGCGGCAGGTCGGTGGCGCCGTCGGGGCGGCGCAGCGCGGCCAGCGCCCCGGCGAGTTCGGGCCGCCACTGGGCGATGTCGAGCCGGGTCAGCGTGGCGGTCGCCTCGGCGAGGGCGGCGGCGAGTTCGGCCTCGGCCTCGGCGGCGCTCGGCTCGCCCGCCCCGGCGGCGGTGGGGGCGGCGGGCAGCGGGTAGACCCGCCAGAGCACCGTCTCGAAGGTCACGCCCGAACCCGAGGTGTGTGTCCGTACCTCCGGAACCAGGCCCAGGTCGCGGGCGATGACGCCCTCCCCGGCGGTCAGCGCCGCGCCGGTGAACGGCCCGGGCCCGGGCAGGCCGCGCGGGTCGCCGGGGGCGGGCAGCACGAGCCGGATCTCGTCGGGGGAGAGCTTGGAGAGCGCCGCGAGGGCGTTGCCCAGCGGTACGTCGGTCCAGGTCCCGGGGGCGTCGGCGACGAGGTGCTCCTCGTCGCCCGCGACCTCGCCGGCGACCTCGTCGTAGGGGACCAGCCCGGCCCGCCAGGCGCGGACCCAGGCCACGAAGCGGCTCGAGCGGCGCGTGGCGAGCGTCGCCGCGTCCGTTGCGGGGGACATGCAGGCAAGGGTACGTGGTCCCCGCTGTGCTGTCTCGACGCCGCAGCGGCGCGTCTGCCCCACCGCGAGCCCGCCTCGGGCTACGGTCGCGAGCATGGGGAGGAGATACGCCGACGACGTGCTCGCCGGTGACTGGCGCCGGCGCAAGGTGGTGCCCGAGGTGCCGGCCGAGCCGGATCTCGTGGTCGAGGACGCGGACTCGGGCTTCTGTGGCGCGGTGGTCGGCTTCGAGTCCGGCGCCGTGACGCTGGAGGACCGGCACGGGCGGCGGCGCAACTTCCCGATGCTGCCGGCGGCCTTCCTGCTCGACGGCCGGCCGGTGACGCTGCGCCGGCCGGCGCCCGGTGCCGCGGCCCCGGCGCCGCGACGGCGTACCGCGTCGGGCTCGATCGCCGTGGACGGGGTACGCGCCCAGGTGGCGAAGGCGAGCCGGATCTGGGTCGAGGGCGTGCACGACGCCGCCCTGGTCGAGCGGATCTGGGGTGACGACCTGCGCATCGAGGGCGTGGTGGTGGAACCGCTGGACGGCATCGACGCGCTGGCGGCCGAGGTACGCGCCTTCGGGCCGGGGCCGGGGCGGCGGCTCGGCGTGCTGGTGGACCACCTGGTGCCGGGATCGAAGGAGAGCCGGATCGTCTCGGCGGTCACCTCGGCGCACGTGCTGGTCACCGGGCATCCGTACGTGGATGTGTGGCAGGCGGTGAAGCCGGCGGCGGTCGGCATCGACGCGTGGCCGGTGGTGCCGCCGGGGCGCCCGTGGAAGGAGGGCGTCTGCGCCGCGCTCGGGGTGGCCGAGCCGGCCGAGCTGTGGCGGCGCATCCTCTCCCGGGTGAACAGCTACCACGACGTGGAGACCCCGCTGATCAACGCCATCGAGCGGTTGATCGACTTCGTCACCGAACCACCACCCCCGCCCTCCTCGTCGATCTAGGGCAAATCCCCGTTGTTTGATCTCTAATCACCCAGATTTGCCCTAGATCGACGAGTCGGGTCGGGTCAACGGGTGAGGTAGGTTTCCGGGTCGCGGGTGAAGACGAAGGTGGCGATGTCCAGCGCCTCGACCCGGCCCGCCGCGTCCCGGCGTACCGCCAGGATCTCGCCGTCGTTCATGCCGGAGCGGCCCCGCCAGCGGTCCGGACCCTCCGGTACGAAGCGCCACGGCGCCGCCCCGGCCGGCCGGAGTACGGTGATCACCAGCTCCTTCGTCGTGGCGTCCCAGCCGGCCTCGTACTCCCGGGCCATCCACCACCAGCGGCCGGTCAGCTCCGCCACCTCGGCCGGGGGCGTCGCCGCGGTCGGCCGCCACCCCGCCGGGGCCGGGGCCGGCTCCGCGTCGAGCACCGTGGACAGCAGCCGGGTACCGAGCGCGCCGATGCTCCCGGTGCGCAGCCCGTACGCGTTGGCGTAGGCGACCACCCCGGTGCGCGACGCCCGGTGCACGGCGAGCGTGGCGACGTACCCGGGCATCGAACCGCCGTGGCCGACGCAGACCCGCTCGCCGACCCGGAACAGCTCCAGCCCGAGGCCGTGTCCGCTGGTCCAGGAGTCGAGGTCGCTCATCACCACCGGGGCGCACATCTCGGCCAGCGTCGCGGGGGCGAGCAGGGCCGGGTCCGGGTCCGCGAGGAACGCCGCCCAGCGGGCCAGGTCGGCGGCGGTGGACCAGAGCTGCCCGGCCGGCGCCATCGCGCCGGTGTCGGTACGCGGCTCCTCGTGCAGGGTGCCGTGCCAGGGGTGCACCAGGTAGGCCCGGGCGAACGGCTCCTGCGCCTGGTACGTGGTGCGGGTCATGCCGAGCGGTTCGAGCAGGCGGGCCCGGAGCAGCTCCCACCACGGCCGGCCGGCGACCCGCTCCAGCACCGCCCCGAGCAGCCCGTACGCCAGGTTGGAGTAGTGGTACGTGTGGTGCGGCGGGTAGGCGAGCTTCTCCGGGGTCAGCCCGGCCAGCAGCGCGGTCACGTCGCCACCGGTCGAGCGTTCCCACCATTCGCCCTCGGGTTCCCGTTGCAGCCCGCTGGCGTGGCCGAGGAGCTGGCGCAGCGTCACCGAGCCGACGGGCGTACCGGGCAGGTGCCGCTCCAGCGGGTCGTCGAGGGCGAGCCGGCCGGCGTCGCGGAGCTGGAGCACCAGTACCGCGGTCATGGTCTTGGTGATCGAGCCGATCCGGTACTGGGTGTCGGGGTCGGAGACCGGCTCTTCGCCGGCGGCGGCGAACGCGGCCAGCGTGCCGTCCCGGACGACGCCGGCCACCAGGGCGGGCGCCCGGCCGGCGAGCTGCGTTTCGGCGACGAGGTCCTGGATCCTTCGGGCGGTCTCCGCGGAGAGCGACATGCGGTGATCTTACGCAGGATGATGATCTTCGTTGCGGTACGGCGCTCGCGGCGCGTGCGCCAGCGTGCCACGATCGAGGGGTGGAGCCCCTGCTGTGGGTGGTGCTGGGCGTCGTGCTGGCGGTCGCGGAGATCTTCACGACGACGCTGTTCCTCGTCATGTTCGCGGTCGGCGCCTTCGCCGCCGCGGCCACGGCGGCGCTCGGCGCGCCGGTCTGGGCGCAGGCGCTGGTCTTCGCGGGCGTCTCGGCGCTCTCCGTGGTCGTGGTCCGGCCGATCATTCAGCGGCAGCTCGGCGACCAGGCGGGGGAGGCGGCGAGCCCGTTCGGGGCCGACGCTCTCCCGGGTGCCGGCGCGCTCGTGCTGGAACGGGTCGACGCCCACGGCGGCGTCGTCAAGATCGACGGTGAGATCTGGCGGGCCCGGGCGTACGACGCGACCCAGGTCCTCGCCCCCGGCGAGCGGGTACGGGTGATCGAGGTCCGGGGTGTGACCGCGCTCGTCTGGCGGGACGAGTTCGCGCCCCGGCAACGGCTCGACGAACCGCCCCGGCAACGGCTCGACGAACCGCTCAGGCCACCCGACGAACTACCCGGCTCGCCGGACGAGATACCCGAATCGAAGGGGTGAGTCGTATGGAGGTAGCGCTGGCGGTGCTGGTCGGCGCCGTGGCCCTGCTGACGGTGATAACGCTGGCCCGCGCCGTCCGGATCGTGCCGCAGCAGCGGCAGGACGTGGTGGAGCGGCTCGGCAAGTACAAGCGGACCCTCAGGCCGGGGCTCAACCTGCTGGTGCCGTTCATCGACGCGGTGCGCGAGAAGGTCGACATGCGCGAGCAGGTGGTCACCTTCAAGCCGCAGCCCGTGATCACCTCGGACAACCTGGTCGTCCAGATCGACACGGTGCTCTACTTCAAGGTCGTCGACGCGGTCCGGGCCACGTACGAGATCGCCGACTTCCTCAGGGCGATTGAGCAGCTCACGGTCACCACGCTGCGCAACGTGATCGGCTCGCTCGACCTGGAGCGCGCGCTGACCAGCCGCGAGGAGATCAACCGGCACCTGTCGGGCGTACTCGACGAGACCACCGGGCGCTGGGGGATCAAGGTGACCCGGGTCGAGATCAAGGCGATCGAGCCGCCGCCGAGCATCCGCGACTCGATGGAGAAGCAGATGCGCGCCGAGCGGGACCGCCGGGCCGCGATTCTCAACGCCGAGGGGCTCAAGCAGGCGCAGATCCTCACCGCCGAGGGCGAGAAGCAGGCGGCGGTGCTGCGCGCCGACGGCGACCGGCAGGCCCGCATCCTCCAGGCCGAGGGGCAGGCCAAGGCGATCCGTACCGTCTTCGACGCGATCCACCAGGCCAACCCGAGCCAGAAGGTGCTCGCCTACCAGTACCTCCAGGCGTTGCCGCAGATCGCCAACGGCCAGGCGAGCAAGGTCTGGATCGTGCCGGCCGAGCTGACCAAGGCCCTGGAGGGGATGGGCGGCGCGCTGGGCGGCCTGAGCCAGATGGTCGGGGACGCCCCGTCGGCCCAGGCGTCCGCGGACGCGAGCGCGGTGGAGCGGGAGGCCGCCGAGGCGGCGCGGGTCGCCGCCGCGGCGGCCCAGGAGATCAACGACGAGGTACGCGCGGCCGAGGTGCAGACCGCGCCCGGCGGTACGGTGCCGCAGCAGTTGCCCGCCCCCGAGCCGGTACCGCCGGCGAGCCTGCTGGGCGACGCTCGCCGATCTAGGGCAAATCCACGCGATTAGAGATCAACTAACGACGATATGCCCTAGATCGCGGGGGGCTAGCTGTCACGATCGCCTTGGGGAGCGTCGCCGTGCGGGGCCATCCCCCGACGGCATCGCCCTGAGCGGAGCGAGGTGAGTGACGGAGATGACCCAGCACCCCACGGATCCCCCACGGGCGGCCGGTACCGGGCCGGCGACCGAGTACCCGACCCCGGCGGCCCGACCCCGGACCGGCGGCTTCGGCCTGCTCCCGTTCGTCGTGGAGAAGCCGGCGGCGCTGCCGGCCAGCGACGCGAGCTGGGCGTTCTCGCTGCGCCGGTTCGCGCGCGGCGCGGTCTGGCTGCTGCCCACCTACGGTGCCCTGCTCGCCCTGGTGACGCTCTTCGGGCCGGACGTCGGGGTCCGGCCCTTCGCGCCCCGCGCGAACCCGATCCTGCTGTTCGGCTGGATGCTGGCGGTATGGCTCGGGCTGATGGCGCTGCTCGCCCTGGCCGGTCTGCTGATCACCTCGCGCAGCCGAGGGATCGCGGCGGCCGGGCTGCTGGTCACGCTCGGTGGGACCGTGCTCATGCTGCCGTTCGTCGGGCTGCCGCAGTGGGACGCGGTCTACCACGTCGACGCGCGCGTCCTGGCCCTGATCGGCGGCACCGTCTACTCCGCGGGCTGGCTGCTCGCCGGCTGGGCGGTGATCCGCTCCGGGGTGTTCAGCTACGCCGACGGGGGGCTGCTGATGGCCTCCGCGCCGCTGCTGGGCGTGGGCGGGCTGCTGGTCGGGGCCCTGCAGACGTACGGGGGGATGCTGGCGCTCGCGGGCGGCATCGGGGTGGCCTGGCGTACCGGCCGACTGGTCCCGGAGGCGGGGGAGGCCACCGCGCTCCACTCGGCGCCGGGCACGGTCGCCGCGCGGGCCGCCGCCGCGGACGGGGGTGGGAGCATCGCGGCGCCCTGACCTGCGGTCCGCCACCGCGCTTCCCTGCGACGGCAGGGGGATACGGGTAGATTGCCCGGATGAACATTGATCTTTCCGGTAGGACGGCGTTCGTCAGCGGCTCCACCCAGGGCATCGGACGGGTGATCGCGGCCCGGCTCGCGGCGGCGGGCGCCACCACGATGATCAACGGGCGGGGTACCGAGCGGGTCGAGTCCGTCGTCGCCGAGCTGCGGGCCGAGCAGCCCGACGCACGGATCGACGGGATCGCCGCCGACGTCGCCACCCCGGCGGGTGCCGCCACCGTCTTCGAGGCGCTGCCCGAGGTCGACATCCTCGTCAACAACCTCGGGATCTTCGCGCCGCAACCGGCCCTGGAGATCGACGAGGAGACCTGGCAGCGGTACTGGGAGGTCAACGTGCTCTCCGGCATCCGGCTGACCCGGCACTACCTGCCCGGGATGCGGGACCGGGGCTGGGGTCGGGTGCAGTTCATGGCCAGCGACTCGGCCGTGGTCATCCCGGCGGAGATGGTCCACTACGGGGTGACGAAGACCGCGCTGCTCGGCGTCTCGCGCGGCTTCGCCAAGGCGATGGCCGGCACCGGCGTGACGGTCAACGCGGTGATCGCCGGCCCGACCCACACCGAGGGGGTCGAGGAGTTTGTCCGCGCCCTCGTCGGCGACGAGCTGCCCTGGGAGCGGGCGCAGGTCGAGTTCATGCGCCGGCACCGGCCCAACTCGCTGGTCGAGCGCCTGATCGAGCCCGAGGAGATCGCCAACATGGTCGTCTACCTCAGCTCCGAGTACGCCTCGGCCACCACGGGCGGCGCGCTGCGCGTCGACGGCGGCTACGTCGACAACATCGTCCCCTGAGGTGGCGCGCCCACCCGCTGTTCCGGGCCCGCGTGGCCCGGCCACCGTTCGTGGGGCAGCGTGCCGCCGGTCCGGCGCTCACCCCTGTCCATGATCGCGCTCACCGACACGACCTCCGAGCGGGCCGTCCGGTGACATCCCGGGGCGGGGGACCGCCGATGGTACGGGCGAGGGCGCGCCCGAGCACGGGCACGCCCCCGCCCGCGGGTGGTTCGTCAGCAGGCGGTGACGAAGGGCTGCCGCAGGTGGTTCGTGGCGAGCAGGGCACGGTGCTCGGCGGCGTCGGTCAGCACCCGCCGCCGGGTCTGCCGGGCGGCCTCCTGGTCATCCTCGTAGACGTAGCCGACCGCCGGGTTGATTAGCTGCACCGCGTGTACCAGCACGTCGCCGGTGACCAGGATCCGCCGGTGGTCGCCCTCGACCAGCACCGACTGGTGGCCCGGGGTGTGCCCGGGCGTGGGCACCAGGGTGATCCGCTCGCCGGCCCGCCCGGCCAGCCCTCCGTCGCCGACGAGCGCGTACCGGCCGTCGACCGCGTGCAGCTGGCCGGTACGCCGCAGCGGCTCGACCGTCCAGCTCATCGCCGCCTCGTTCCCGCCCGCCTCCACCGCGGCCAGCTCGGTGCGCTGCACCACGTACCGGGCGTGCGGGAAGGTCGGCACCCCGTCCGGGCTCACCGACCAGCCGATGTGGTCGCTGTGGATGTGCGTGAGGACCACCGTGTCGACGTCGGACGGGTCGATCCCGGCCGCGGCCAGCTCTTCCGGGAGCCGGCCGGGGACCGGCGCCCAGCCCGACGCCGGGCTGCCGGCCGGGCCGACGCCGGTGTCGACGAGCACCACCCGGCCGCCGGGGCGGCGGATCGCGTAGCAGCGGAAGTCCAGGTTCCAGGTGCCGTCGGGTCCGAACGCGGCCGGGTCCCGCCAAGCCGCTCGCGCCCAGTCGTCGGCGGACGCCTCGGGGAAGGCCTCCCCCCGGGTGACGAAGAACGGACCGGTGGCGTCGTACAGCGCCAGTACCTCCAGCCGGCCGACCGAGCGGACCAGCTCGGAGGGGCGGCGGGGCCGGGCCGGCGCGCCGGCCGCCGCGGTGCCGGCGCCCGTGGCCGCGCCGGCCGCGACCCCGACGGCCGCCGCGCCTAGCAGAAACGTCCGTCGTCCGATTTGATGGTGTACGTGGTCCCGCATGCTCTCTCCTCCTTGGCGTTTCACGGCCCGGGCGGTGCGCCGTGCGCGGCCCGGACCCGGCCCAGTCGATCAACGGTGGTCCGGAGCCGACGAGGGATTCGAGGGACTTCGAATGTGCCGCCCGCCGGGGCACGGGCCCCGGGAGACCCCGCCGGCGGGTACGCGCGCACGGGGGAGGCCGGGCCGTGATCAGCATCGCCCTGGACGCGAACGGGCTGGTCCGCTCGCGGTTCGCGCTCTCCCGGCTGGCGGAGCTGACCTGCGGGCTCGAGGTGCTGGCCCACCCCGGCCGGGCCCCGTACGCCCGGGGCTGGGTCGAGCGGACGCGGCGCCGGCTGCGCCGGGACGACCTGGGCCTGCTGCTCGCGGTCGTGGAGCGGGCGACCTGGTACGTGCCGGACTTCCTGGTTCCGGTGCCGGCCACGTACGAGCCGACGCTCGCCGACGAGCTGGCGGCGGTCGCGGCCACGCCGCCCGAGGTGGTGCGCGACCAGCTGCGGGCGGCGTTCCGGATCGGCCCGCCGCCACCGGGGCCACTGCCGCACGCCGCGCCCGCCCCGGTCACCGGCGCCCGGGCACCGGCGTCCGGGCCCGCCGACCCGGGCGCGCCGCCCGCCGCCGCCGATCCCCGGCCCGCGCCGCCCGCCGAGGTCGCCGAGGCGCTGGCCGGGGGCGAGGCGGCCCTGGCCGGGGCCCTCGCCGAACAGCTGGGTCGGTGCTGGGAGCGGGCGCTGGCCGACTCGTGGCCGGTGCTGCGGCGGCTGCTCGACGAGGACGTCCGGCACCGGGCCGCGCTCGCCAGCCAGGTGGGGCTCGGCGAGATCGTGAGCGGCATCCACCCGAGGCTGCGCTGGGACGGGCGGCGGCTGACCCTGGGGCTGCCGTACGAGGTGAGTCGGGAGGACGCCACCGGGCTGGTCCTGATCCCGTCGGTCTTCCTGCCCCGGGTCGCGGTCTGGCTCGGCAACCCGTCCGGGGTGCTGGTCGGGTACCCGGCCCGGGGGCGGGGACAGGTGTGGGCCGGCCCGCGCCCGTCGCCGTACGGGGCGAAGATGCTCGGGCCACGCCGGGCCGAGCTGCTCGCCGACCTGGCCCTGCCCCGCTCGACCACGGAGCTGGCCACCCGGCACCGGCTCAGCCCGGCGACCGTCTCGTACCATCTCGGCCGCCTGCACGCGGCGGGACTGCTGCGCCGCCGGCAGGACGGGCACAGCGTGCTGTACGAGCGCACCGAGCGGGCCGAGGTGCTGCTCGTCGCGATCGACCCGGCCCACGCGCCCGTCGCGATCGACCCGGCCCACGCCGCCGGTGCGGCCGGGACCGGCGGGGGACAGCGGTCGCCGGCCGGTCCCGGCCGCGAGGCAGAATCGGCGGCGTGGGCGTCGAAGAGATCACCGAACCGGGCGACGAGCGGATCGCCGACTACCGCGCGCTGACCGACGTCGAGCTGCGTACCCGGTGGGAGCCGCCGCACGGTCTCTTCATCGCCGAGGGGGAGCTGGTGCTGCGGCGGGCGCTGCGGGCGGGCTACCGGCCGCGCTCGTTCCTGGTCGACGCGAAACGGGTCGACCAGATCGAGGACCTGGACACGGGGGAGGCGCCGGTCTACGCCGCCGCGCCGGAGGTGTTGCAGGCCGCCACCGGCTTCCACGTGCACCGGGGCGTGCTCGCCTCGTTCCATCGCAAGGAGCTGCCCGAACCGGCGACGGTGCTGGCGACCGCGCGGCGGGTGGCGATCCTGGAGGACGTGAACAACCACACCAACCTCGGTGCGGTTTTCCGAGGCGCCGCCGCGCTCGGCGTCGACGCGGTGCTGCTGTCGCCGACCTGCGCCGACCCGCTCTACCGGCGCAGCGTACGGGTCAGCATGGGCGAGGTCTTCGCCATCCCGTACGCGAAGTTCGACCGCTGGCCGGGCGGCCTGGAGCAGGTGCGGGCGGCCGGATTCACGGTGCTCGCGATGACGCCCGCCCCGGACGCCGTACCGATGCAGCGGCTGACCCCGGCGCAGCGGGAGCGGGCCGCGCTGCTGCTCGGGGCCGAGGGCCCCGGCCTGACCCCGGCGGCGCAGGCGGCCAGCGACGTACGGGTGGTGCTGCCGATGCGCCGCGGGGTCGACTCGCTGAACGTGGCGGCGGCCGCCGCGGTCGCCTTCTGGGAGCTGGGCCGCGACGACCCGCTGTGAGGCGGGCCCGGTCCGGCGAGCGGGTCTGCCGGCGAGCGGGTCTGCCGGCGAGCGGGTCTGCCGGAGAGCGGACGCCCCTCCCAGACGCGCCGGTAATGCGGCATTACGGGCAGATCGCCGGACGGCGGGCGGCGATTCGGGCACCGAAGCTGCTTCGGTGCGAGGAGTTACCCCGGCGTGGCTACTATTGGCCCGTGACCACGACCCCCTCCAGCTCGGCGGAGGAAGACTTCTGCCTGCGTGGGGACGCCGCGCTGGCCCGGGCCTTCGCGATCCTGGGCAAGCGCTGGTCGGGGGTGGTGCTCGGCAGCCTCAGCGACGGGCCGGCGGGGTTCCGGGAGCTGTCCCGGGCGATCAACGGGGTCAGCGACTCCGTGCTCTCCGACCGGCTCGCCGAGCTGACCGAGCTGGGGCTCGTCACCCGCCAGGTCGAGCCCGGCCCGCCGGTGGCGGTCTACTACGAGCTGACCCCGCGCGGGCGGGCGCTCCTCCCGGCCCTGCACGAGATCTCCCGCTGGGCGCAGGAACACCTGGCGCCGGAGGCGGACTGACCGGACGGCCCTACGACCGGCCGTGGCGCACCGACCGCCACGCGTCGAACGCCCAGGCCGAGTCGTCGCCGTCCGCGCCCCGGAAGAGGGTCTCCAGGTACTCGCCGGCGACGAAGCTGTAGCCGTGCAGCGCGTACCGCGGCTGGCCGCCGGGCGGATGCCGGTACCACCAGGCCGCGCGGAATCCGACCCCGTTGCCGCCGCCCTCGCCGATCCTTCCGGTCGGGTCCGGCGGCAACCGCCCGTCCAGGTCCGCCAGGATCTCCAGCTCACTCGCGCAGCGCCAGGCGTCCCGCACGGCCGTGACCAGCAGACTCCGGCCCGGCGCCGTCCACAGTCGACCGTCCGGCGCGTCGTCGCGCGACGCCGGCCCGCCACGGCTCCCGGACCGCCGTCGCGGCGGGGACCACTCGCCCGGTAGCTCCAGCGACCAGAGGTCGTCCAGTTCGACGCGCATGCCGTGGCTCCCCCGCCCGTTCCCCGATCGTCCTCCGCCGCCGGGGTATTGCACCACGACCCCGTTCTCGTCGGACCGCTCTGGCAGCATGCCCGGCATGACGGACGCACCCGACCCCTTCGCCGGTCTCGACCAGGTCCGCTGGGGCCGCATGCGCCACGCGTACGGACCCGCCACCGAGCTGCCGGGACTGCTGCGCGGCCTGGTCGACCCCGACCCGGCGGTACGCGAGGCGGCCCTGGGCGCGATGTACGGCGGCGTACACCACCAGGGCGACGTCTACACCTGCACGGTCGCGGCGATCCCGTTCCTGCTGCGCATCGCGGCGCGTTCGGAGCTGCCGGGGCGGCCCGAGGTGGTGCGGCTGCTGGCGAGCATCGGCTACGCCGAGGACCCGACCGGCCTGACCGGGCGCTACCGGGAGGCGAACGAGGCGGTCGCCGCGGCGTACCCGCTCTGGGAGCGACTGCTGGCCGACCCGGACCCACGGCTGCGGGAGGCGGTCGTGCGGCTCCTGCCGGCCTGCGTGGACCGCGCCGCGCAGGTGCTCGCCCACCTGCTCGACCGCTTCGCCGCCGAGGACGACCCGGGGGTGCGGGGCGCGACCGTACGGGTCACCGCCGCCCTCGCCGGTCGCGGCGAGAGCACCGCCGAGGTCCGGCGCTGGCTCGCCGAGCTGGTCTCCGGCGATCCGGACCCGCGGCTGCGGCTGGTGGCGCTCGCCGAACTCACCGCGCTGCCGGCCGGCGCCGCTGCCGGTGCCGCGCTGCCCGCTGGCGCCGCTGCCGGCGCCGCTGCCGGTGCCGCGCTGCCGCCCGTCGCCGTCGGCGACGCGCTGGAACTGCTCGGCGTCGTCTACGAGACGGCCACGCCCGGGGTGGGGCAGGTGGGCGTGGCGCCGGCCGAGGACCTGGTCCGTGCCGTCAGCGACTCCTACGGCGACCGGGTCGACGAGCGCACCCGGCTGCTCACGGCCCTGCTGGCCGCCCCGGATCCGGAGCGCCGGCGCGACGCGCTCTACCCGGCCGGCAACCTCGTCGACGGTTGGCGCGGCCGGTACGACGAGCTGATCGCGCTGGTCGGGGCGCGGCTCGGCGACGGCGACCCGGGGCTGCGCCAGCGCGCCGTACAGGTGCTGGAGCACCTGGGGCCGCTCGCGGCGCCCGCCGCCGACGCCCTGGCGGCCGCGCTCGCCGAGGCCGAGCGGGCAACGCGACCCTCCACGACGGACGATCGCCTCTCCTGGGTGCGCGAATGGGGCAGCGGACTGCCGACGGTCGGTCCGGCGCTGCGCGCGCTCGCCGGTACGGGCGACCCGCGGGCGCTGCCGATGCTGGGCTGGGCGCTCGACCGGGACGAGATGCCCCGCGACGTGGGCTACCTGCTGGCCGGCTTCGGTCCGCGCGCGGCGCCGCTCGTGCCGCTGCTGCGTCGCCGGCTGGTGGACCTGCCGCCCGCCGAGGGCGGCGACGACCGCCGCGACAGCCTCGTGACGGCGCTCGCCCGGATCGGCCCGGACGCCGCCGCCGCGCTGCCCGAGCTGCTCGCCCTGCCGACCACCCCGGCCGTGCTGCGGGCGCTCGCCGCGACCGGGGCCGACCTCGACGCGTGCCGGCCGGTGCTGCGTACGGCGCTCGCCTCGGACGACCGGCGGACCGCGCTGGCCGCCGGGGCCGCGCTGTGGCGGCTCGCGGCCGACCGCGACGCGGCCCTCGACGTCGCGAACCGCTACCTGGGCGGCGACGACTTCGCCGTCCGGGAGGCGACCGACCTGCTCGCCGAGGTCGGTCCGGCGGCCCGGGCCCGGGCCGGCCGGCTGCGGCAGCTGACCCGCCGCAGGGATTCGCACGGCTGGCTGCCGCTGGGCGCCGCGCGGGCGCTGTGGCGGGTCACCCGCGACCCGGAGCCGGTGCTGCCGGTGCTGGACCGGGTCTGGCGGCTCAACCCGCACACCCGCCGCGACGTCGCCGCGCTCTGGGCGGAGCTGGGACCGGCCGCCGCCGGCGCCCGCGACGCGCTCACGGCCGAGCTGGCCCGGGCGCGCCGGCACAACGCCCGGGAGGGCGGCTACAGCACCGGGCAGGTACGCGACGACGAGGAACTGCTGCGCCTGTGCCGTACCGCCCTCGCCGCCCTGGACGGGGCGGTGCCGCCGGCCCTGGTCCCCGCCGCCGACACCAGGCGTTAGCGTGACGGGACGGAACCCGCCGGCGCGAGGTCGGGGCGCGGTCGAGGTAGGGGCCGGGAGAACGTCGTACCGGGCGGCGATACTCGCGGGCGCGGAGGCGCGGCACCGGGGCCGGCGTCCGCAGGGAGGACAGCGGTGGAACTGACCCCGGCCGACGTGCTCGGCCTGCGCATGACCAGCCTGTTGCTGCGGCCCGGCGCGACGCCGCACCCGGGGGCCCAGCCGCACCCGGGCGCCCGGCCGGACGCGCGCCCGGACGACGTGACCGGGGTGGTCACCTGGTTCGGCGCCATGCAGTCGCAGGACCTCGCCAGCGGCATGTGGTCGCTCGGCTGCCGCCTGCCCGGACGCACCTGGGACGACGTGCACGCCGCGTTGGAGCGCCGAGAGGCGCTGCGGACCTGGCCGATGCGGAGCACGGTGCATCTCGTGCCACCCCGCGACGCGCGCTGGATGCTCGACCTGATGGGGCCGCGCGTACTGGCCGGCGCCGCCGCCCGGCGGGCCACGCTCGGGCTGGACGAGGCCACCGCCAACCGCGCGGTCGACGTGCTCGCGGCCGCGCTCGCGGGCGGCGGGCGGCTCACCCGCTCGCAGTGCGTGGCCGCGCTCGCCGAGGCCGGGATCGAGCCGGCCGGGCAGCGCGGCTACCACCTGCTCTGGTACGCCAGCCAGCTCGGCGTCACCTGCGTCGCCCCGAACATCGGCAAGGAGCAGACGTTCGTGCTGCTCGACGAGTGGGTGCCGGATCCGCACCGGCCGGAGCGCGACGAGGCGTTGGGGATCATGGCGGTCCGCTACTTCCGCAGCCACGGGCCGACCACCCGCCAGGACTTCGCCGGCTGGACCGGCCTGACCGCGGCCGACGCGAAGCGGGGCATCGAGGTCGCCGGCGACGAGCTGGTGTCGGTACGGGTCGACGGCCGGGAGATGTTCGCCAGCCCGGCGCTGCTCGACGCGTACGACCCGGGCGCGGCCGGCTCGTACGGGGACGAGGTCCTCGTCCTGCCCGGCTTCGACGAGTACCTGCTCGGGTTCAAGGACCGGTCGCTGATGGTCGCCGAGGAGCACAAGCAGGCGATCATCCCGGGCGGCAACGGCGTGTTCCAGTCGACGGTGGTCCGCGACGGCCGGGTCGTCGGGACGTGGAAGCGGACCACGGGCCGCCGGGAGACCACGATCGACGTACGCCCGCTGGTGCCGCTCGGCGCCGGCGACCGGGTACGGGTGGCGGCGGCCTTCGAGCCGTACGGGCACTTCGTCGGCCAGCCCCTGCGGATCAGGTGGTCCGACGCCGCCGGGTAGGCAACCCCGGCGGCGTCGGACGGGATCCCGGGCGTCCCGGGCCTGGGCCGTGTCCTGTCGCCTCAGCCCACCGCCCGCCGCACGAGCGCGCCGATCCGCGCCTCGCTCTCGGCGGTCAGCTCGGTCAGGGCGAAAGTGGTCGGCCACATGGCGCCGTCGTCGAGGTTCGCCTCGTCGCTGAAGCCGAGCGTCGCGTACCGGGTCTTGAACTTCGCGGCGCTCTGGAAGAAGCAGAGCACCTTGCCGTCGCGGGCGTACGCGGGCATGCCGTACCACAGCTTCGGGGTCAGCTCCGGCGCGTTCGCCCTGATCAGGGCGTGCAGTCGTTCGGCGAGCGCGCGGTCGGACGGCGACATCTCGGCGATCTTCGCGAGCACCTCGCTCTCCGTGTCGGCCTTGGCGCTCCGCCGGGCGCGCGTCTTCAGCTCCTTGGCGCGCTCCTTCATCGCGGCGCGCTCCTCGTCGGTGAAACCGTCGTACTTCTCGCCCTCGGCGGTGGTGTTCTTCTTCGTGGTCGGCATGACTATCTTCCTATCGGTATTAGTTCTGGTTTGGGCGGTATCGGCCGGTTTGGCCGGGGTCGAGATGGACGCCGTCGGCGGTTCAGCCGTGATCGACGTCGTCGGTCATGGTCGGGGACGGGTCACCAGGCGCCCGCCTGCTGGCGGGTCGGCGCGTTGAGCCGGTTGTAGGCGTTGGTGAGCGCGATGTTGAGCAGCAGCGCGGCCAGTTCCCGCTGGTCGAAGTGGGTGGCGGCCACGTCCCACACCCGGTCCGGTACCGGGTCCGCCCGGTCGGCGAGCCGGGTCACGGCCTCGGTGAGGGCCAGCGCGGCCCGCTCCTCGCCGCCGAACCAGGGCGTTTCCCGCCACGCCGCGACGGCGTGCAACTGGTCGTCGGTCGCGCCGTGCCGGCGGGCCTGGTGGGCGCCGCCGGCCACGCACGGGCCGCAGCCGTTGATCTGGCTGGCGCGCAGGTGGCTCAGCGCCAGCAGCCTGCCGTCCACCCCGGCGTTCCCCACGGCGCCGTTGAGCGCCATCAGGGCCTCCATCGCCTCGGGGATCAGGGTCGCCGGGTTCGGCATCCGCTCGGTCGCCATCGCTTTCTCCTTCGTCGTGGGTGTCGCTGACGGGAGTCATCCGATCATCGGCGCGCCGGACCCGGCGCGGCCCGTGGGACACCGTGGGACAGGTGGACCGCGACTGACCAGCGCAAACGCGGCGCCGATCCGGTGTCGTGGCGCGGGACGCGACCGGTACGGTGTTGCGGTGTCCAGCCCCCAGGAGCGACTGGTGGCCCAGCTCGCCCAGATCAAGGAGCTGAGCGGGCTCAGCCTGCGCGGCCTCGCCCGCCAGGCGGATCTCAGCAGCTCGTCCCTCTCCCGATACCTGAGCGGTCGGCTCGTACCGCCGTGGGAGGCCGTGGTGGCGCTGTGCCGGGCCGTGTCGCGCGACCCACGGCCGCTGCGTCCGGTCTGGGCCGAGGCGGCCAAGGCCGGCGCGGCGCCCGCCCCGCGCCGCAACGACCTGCCGGCGGACCTGTTCGACTTCACCGGCCGGGAGGCGGAGTCCGCGCTGGTCGAGGAGCTGCTGCGCAGCGCCGGCGCGGTCACGGTCGACGGCATGGCGGGCGTGGGCAAGACCAGCCTGGCCGTGCACGTGGCCCACCGGCTCGCCCCGGCGTATCCCGACGGCGGGCTCTACCTCGATCTGTGCGGCTTCACCCCCGGCCAGGAGCCGCTGGAGCCGTACGCCGCGCTGGGCCGGCTGCTGGGCGCGTTGGACGTCCCGCACCCGCCGGCCGGCACCGCCGAACGCGCGGCGCTCTGGCGGTCGGAGCTGTCCCGGCGACGGGTTCTCGTCGTGCTCGACAACGCGGTCGACGCGGAGCAGGTGCGTCCGCTGCTCCCCGGCGCGGGGAAGTCCGCGGTCGTGGTCACCAGCCGCCTGCGCCTGGTCAGCCTCGACGGGGTGCCGCCGGTGTCCCTGGAGCCGCTGACCGACGACGACGCGGCGCGGCTGTTCGGCCGGGCGGCCGGGCTGCCGACCAGCGAAGAGGAGGCGGTCGGCCAGGTGCTGCGGCAGTGCGGTGGGCTTCCGCTCGCACTGCGGATGGCGGGCGCGCGGCTGCGCCACCGCCCGGGCTGGACGGTGGCGGTGCTGGCCGAGCGGTTGCGGGCCACCCCCGGCCGCTTCGACTCGGTGTTCGGCATGTCGTTGCAACAGCTCGACACGGTCCAGCGGCGGGTGTTCCGGCTGCTCGGCGTGCTACCGGGCGCCGACTTCGACGCGGCGGTGGCGGGCGCCCTCACCGACCTGCCGGCCGATCGGCTCGACGCGGCACTGGAGGAGCTGGTCGACGCGCACCTGGTCGAGGAGTCCTCGCCCGGGCGGTACCGGATGCACGACCTGATCCGGCAGTACGCGGCGGACCTCGCGGCCGACGAGGAACCGCAGGCCGAAGCAGCCCTGCGTCGGGTCCTGGGGCACTATCTGGCGCAGGCCGTCGCCCACGACCGGACCCTGCCCTCGCCCCAGCGCAGGCAACCCGCGCCGGGCGATCCGGCGAAGGCCATGGCCTGGTTCGACCTCGAATACGTCAACCTGGTGGCCGCCTTCGACGCCGCCGCGCGGCTCGGCCTGGACGAGGTCGTGGCCGAGCTGCCGCAGGCCATGCGGGTCTGGTTCTTCCGGCACCGCGGCACCGACGACCAGGCCCGCATGCTGGAGGCCGCCGCTGCGGCCGCGGCACGGCTCGGCCGCCACCGGCAGCGGGCCTCGCTGCTCGCGGAGCTGGGCTACGCCCGGGCCGCCGCCGGGCGCCTCACCGACGCGCTCGCCGCCTACGAGCTGGCCGAGCGGTCGGAACCGGACGACGAGACCGCCGCCGCGCTGGCGCTGCGTACCGGCTTCGTCCGTCGCGATCTCGGCGACCTCGAAGCGGCCCGGGCGTACTTCCGGCGGGCACGCGAGCTGTTCGAGCGGCTCGACAGCCGCGCCGGGCGGTCCCAGGCGTTGGCCTTCGACGGGTGGGTGACCCTCCACCTCGGGCGGCGCGGTGAGGCCGTGGAACTCGCCCGGGCGTCCGTCGCCCTCGCGGAGGGGCCCGCGCAGATCACCGGGCTGGTCACCCTCGGTGTCGCGCTGGCGCCCGACGACCCGGCCGAGTCGCTGCGCGCGTTGCGCGACGCGTTGCGGCTCTCCGAGGAGAACAACCTGCGACACAACCAGGCGTGGAGCCACAACTACCTCGGCGTCGCGCTGCGGATCACGGGTGCGCCGGAGGAGGCGCTCGAACACCACCGGCGGGCCTTCGAGCTGTTGGAACCGCTGGCCGAGGTGCAGATGGAGATCGACTTTCTGCACACCTACGCGGAGACGTGCCGCGTGGCGGGTCGCCCGGACGAGGCGCTGGCGCTGCTCGACCGGACCATCGCGCTGGCCCGTGAGCTGGGCCGGCCGTACGACGAGCAGCGCGCCCGTGCGGCGCGGGAGAACGTGCTCGCCGCCCGCTGAACCGCCGGCCGCGCGGAGTACGCCGGCGCCCGCTGAACCGCCGGCCGCTGAGGCCCGTGAGCCCTTCGGGTGCCGATCCCACCGGCCGCGCGTGGGTCAGAGCGCCGCGACGAGGCGGAACCGCTCCAGCACGACGGGCGTGTCGTCGTCCACGGTGAAGCCCGGGTCGCCCAGCCAGCCCCGGTAGTCGGTCCCGTGCCAGTACTCCTCGTGCCCGGCCCGCCAGGCGGCGACCGAGTCGTGCCCCTCACCCTCGTCGCGGGCGTGGTCGAGGTCGACGTCGCCGAGCCGGCTGACCCGTACCTCGGTCACCTCGATCACCGCGACCCTTCGGCCGGCGGAGTCGACGACGGCCGCGCGAGCCCCCACGACCGGCAGCGGCTCGCCGTCGATCTCGTAGTCCTGGAGCAGGCCGGTGGTGGAGGTCTTCGTCCCGTCGAGGACGGCCGCCACCAGCCGGTCGCGCAGCGGACCGGGGAAGGCGAACTCGAACACAGGGAGATCGTCGATCACCCGGAAAGGCTAGCGAGCCGCTGCCGGCGGCGGGCGCCAGATCCACCACCGGCCACCCGGCCCCGCCGAGGCCAACCCCTGCGGCTCACGGTCGGGAGAACAGGACCCACCGGTTCCGGTGGGGCAGCAGGCGGGCGTGCTGGCGCAGCGCCACGTCGGGGGTGACGAAGGTGCTCTCGGCGACCGCGTGGTGCTCGACGGCGAGTCGCCAGGCGTCGTCCGGGCTGCCGGGCGGGCGGGTGACCCGCAGCCAGCTCGTCACCTCCAGCGCGGCCACCGGCTCCGCGCCGTAGCGTTCGTACCAGCGGCGGGCGGCCGCGACGAGCAGGTCGTGGCCGTACCAGCAGGCGTCGTAGAGGGTGTGGACGTACGCGTAGACCGCCCACGGTCGCGCGACCGGCAGCAGTACGAGCGCCGGGTCGTCCTCCCGCCCGAACCAGTCCTGGACGCCGGCGTCGGGCTCGTGCACGGGCTCGTGGGTGCGTTCCCACTCGAACAGGTGCCGCTCCACGGCGATCGGGGCGGGCTCGTCGCCGCCGACGGCCGCCCGGATCCGAGCGGCGGGTGGGGCGTCGCCGTAGTCGGCGAGGGTGCGCGACCGGTGTCGTTCGACGGTCCGCTCGGCGTCGTCGTTGCCGAGCTGACCGCGGAGCAGGTCGGCCATCCGGGCGTCCACGTCGATCGTCTCGGCCCGGGCCAGTACGGCCGCCGGGCCGCTGTCGGCGCCGTCCGCGCCCTCCTCGAAGTAGAACCGCGAGAAGATTTCCCCGTCGTGTGCCTCGGTGCGCTGGCACAGCACCGGCCAGCGGCCGGTCCGGTGGACCGCGTCCCGCGCGGCGGCCCACCTGTCGAGCATCTCGTCCCGGGAGACGTCGACGACCAGTGCCGTGCCCGCACCGGCGGCGTCCAGGGCGAGGGCCTTCCGGCCGGTCAGCCCGGCGGCGTCGAGGACAGACTGGGTGGATTCATCCACGCGCGGAGCCTACTGCCCATGCGGTTCCCCCGCGCTCCCGTGCCCGAGGGGCATGGTCGTTCCGCCCATGACATGGGACGTCCTGCCCCGTCACGCCGCCGCGATGCGGGCGCCCCGTGGGTGGTCTCGGCGGTGGTTCGCCGTACGCCACACCGCTGGCATGCGCTTCCTCCCGTCGTACGGCGCCCGGCCGGTACGAGGACTTGTGACCGCTCGAACGCCGGACATAGGATGTCCGGCAATTCGAACTCCACCGCCGATCGACCCGATCCGCCCCTGCGGTGACCAGTGGAGGTAGCGCATCCGATGACGAGACAGGCACGCGGCCCAGGGCGCCGCCGACTGTTGTCCACAGTGGTGGTGGCGGCGCTGGCCGCCGCCCTGATCACCAGCGGCGCCGCCCACGCCGCCGAGCCGTACCACGAGGAACGGGCGGTCTACACGGCGAACACGGACGGATACTTCTGCTTCCGCATCCCGGCGATCGTGAAGGCCACCAACGGCGACCTGCTGGCGTTCGCCGAGGGCCGGATCAACAACTGCGACGACCGGGGCGACATCGACCTGGTGCTGAAGCGGTCCCACGACGGCGGCCGTACCTGGGGTCCGTTGCAGGTCGTGTCGCGCGGCAACGGCGAGACGCACGGCAACCCGATGCCCATCGTGGACGAGCGGACCGGCCGGATCGTGTTGTTCACGACCCACAACCCGGGCACCGGAAGCGGTGGCCGGGACCCGTTCCTACAGGTCAGCGACGACGACGGCGCGACCTGGAGCGCGCCGCGGGAGATGGCCGAGCTGATGCGGCCGGAGTGGACCTCCTGGTACGCCACCGGCCCGGTCCACGCCATCCAGCTCAGGCGCGGCCCGCACGCCGGGCGGTTGGTGATGAGCGCGAACCACGAGTCTCCCGGGCCGGACGGGCAGCCCGTGGCCGGCGTCCACCTCGGCTACAGCGACGACGGCGGGGAGACCTGGCACCTCGGCGCCAGCGCGGGTGGCGCCGCCGCCGACATCTTCGTCAACGAGTCGACCCTGGTGGAGCTGACCGACGGGCGGATCTACGTCAACGTGCGGGAGGGCGGCACGGCCGAGGGCACGAGGGCGTACGCGATCTCCAGTGACGGCGGCGAGAGCTACGACGCGCCGTTCCAGATGGTGCCGGAGCTGACCATGCCGGTCGTGCAGGGAGCGCTGCTGCGCCTCACCGCCACCGACGAGGGTGACGCGCGCGACCGCATCCTCTTCTCCGGACCCGCCAACCCCGGCAAGCGCGAGGCCCTGACCATCCGCTCCTCGTACGACGAGGCCCGGACCTGGGAGAGCTGGCAGGAGGGCAAGGTCATCAGCTGGGGCCCGGGCGGCTACTCCGACCTGGTCAAGATCGAGGACGATCCGGTCGCGGGCCCCGTGGCCGGAGTCCTGTACGAGGGTGGCGTGGCCGCCCTCTACGAGGTGATCCAGTTCGTCAGGTTCAACGAGGCGTACCTCGACACGCCGAACGGTTCGCCGCCGAGCCTGCCGCCGCCACCGCCGCCCGGACCGACGACCCCGGACGCCTCGCCACGCTACGACAACACCGCCTACGTGCGCGGCGGCGCGACCCTGGGCGAGGGGCGGTACGGCCGAGGGCTCGCGCTCGACGGCGTCGACGACCACGTCGAGGTGCCCTTCGGCTCGGCCGTCGACCTGGCGGACGACCCGTTCACCGTCATGACCTGGTTCCGCTACCGGGAGACCACCGGCAGCATCGTGCTCTGGTGGTTCTACCAGGTGGGTACCGGCGCCGCGCAGATCTGGCTGCGGGCCGAACCGGCGAGCAACCGCATCCGGGGCGTGGTCGGTACCGGCCAGGGCGACGCGAACATCACCATCGCGGGCGCGTACAACGACGGGCTCTGGCACCACGTCGCCATGCGACGGACGGCGACCCGGGTCACGGTCCTCATCGACGGCGCCACCGTCGCCGACCTGGCCGCTCCGCGCGGCTCGGTGACCACCGGCAAGGAGTTCGGCATCCACAGCGTCTACCTCGGTCGGCGCGTCGACGGGTTGAACAACACGTTCCACGGCGGCCTCGACGAGTTCCGCGTCTACGGCCGCGCCCTCAGCGACCAGGAGCTACGGGAGATCCGGCAGCACAACGCCCCCATCGCCGGGCAACTGCGGCTCCGCCTCCCCTTCGCCACCATCACCCCCCAGCGGTAGGCGCAGGTGCCCCGCCGTCCGGCCGGACGGCGGGGCACGACGTCCGTGGTGGGCCAGCAGACGAATGCCGCCGAGCCGCAACCGGCAGCGGTGTGGCATGGTGGCCTGATGATCGACAGCGTCGGGGCGCTGGCGGCCGTCATCCGGCACGCCGTCGAGTTGGAGGACGACTACGACGACATCGCACCGACCCTCGCGGCGCTGGCGTCCTGCGGGGACACCACCCTGGTGCCCCGCCTGCACGAGGCGCTCGATCGGTTCCTGGACGAGGAGAATTTCTACGGCCGCGACCTGATCGCCGGCATCCTCGCCGGCATCGAGGGTACGGCGGCGCTCCCGGCGTTGCTGCGCGCCTCGGCCCGCGACCTCGGCGACGACCAGGACAGCTTGAGCGGCGAAATCATCGATCTGCTGCGCAGGGACCAGGCGTCCGCCCGGCGTACGGTGCTCCAGTTCGTCGCGAGCGAATCGCCCGAACTGCGCCGGGCCGGATTGTGGGCGCTCGGATTCGTGGCGGAGACGGGGGATGTCGGGCTGCTGGCCGCCGCGGCGACCGACACCGACCCGGAGGTCCGGTCCCTGGCGATCGGCTCGATCCCCGATCCCGTCGAGGACGCGCGGGCATTTCGTGTGCTCGTTCAGGCGTTGCGCGACCCGGACGATCGGGTGCGGGTGTCGGCGATCAGCAGGCTCGGCTCCACCGGCCGCCCCGACGCCGTCGCGCCGCTCGTCGCCCTGGCCGATGACGAGGCGGCCCGGGTACGGTCCATGGTCTCGTACGCACTCGGCCGGCTGGGTGCCGAGGAGGCGACCCCGGCCCTGCTACGGCTACGTCACGATCCTGACCGGGACGTCCGCGAGCGTGCGGTGGAGGCCCTCGGCTCGGTCGGCGGGCCGGCCGCCGTCGACGCGCTGCTGAACCTCGCCGCCGACGAGGATCCGCGGTCGCGGGTCCTGGCCGCCAGGGCGCTCGGGAGGGCGGCTGAATCGGATCCCCGCGTACCGGGCCAGCTCGGGAGGCTGGCGCGGGACGGCGAGGCGGTGGTCCGGGCGGCCACCCTCAGCGGGCTCGTGAGCGCCGGAGGCGAGCCGTCGCGCTGGGCGCCGCTCGTCGCCGGACTGGCGGACGACCCGGATCCGGTGGTGCGGCAACGGGTCGCGGTCACGGCACGCCACCTCGTACCGGCCGCGGCCCCCGAGATCCTCCAGCGGTATGCCGACGACCCCGACCAGAACGTGCGCCGGGTCGCCGCCCTCGAACTGGGCCGGCTCTCCGATTCGGCTGCCCGCTGACCCGGCCCGGGTTGGCGAACCAGGCGGCGCGCCACGCGGGCCTGAGCCGGGCCGGGGGAGCGGGAGCTGACGCGGTGGCGACCGCTGCCCGCCCACGTCTCGCCGCATGCGGGGGTCAGGGCTGTCGCATCGCCCCGGCCATGACGGTGGTCACGACCTTGCGTACGGCCGCGGCCTCCGGCGGGCTCTCCTTCCGCTCGGTGAAGAGCAGGTGCGCGGCCCCGATCAGGGTGCCCGCGAGCGTGTCGAGGTCGGCGTCGGCGTCGATCCGGCCCCGGTCCCGTTCGGCCGCCAGGTACGAGGCGATCATGGCGGCGCCCTCGCCGGCGAGCGGGAACCGGGCGGTGCCGGCCGCACGCAGCCGCCGGCGCAGCTCGTCGCGGGCGATGACGAGGGTCACGATCGACACCATGACCGGATCGAGGAGGTTGATCAAAGCGCCGGTCAGGTTGTCGGCGACGGTGCCGGTCCCGGCCGCGTCGCGTAGGGCGGCGGCCTGTGCCTCGACCTGGGCGATGCAGTCCAGCACCAGCTCGGCGAGGAAGGCGTCGAAGTCGGCGAAGTGCCGGTGCAGGACGCCCTTGGCGACGTCGGCCTCCGTGGTGACCGCCCGGCTGGTCAGCCCGGTGACGCCGTCCCGGGCCAGCACCCGTACGGCCGCGTCGAAGAGCTGTCGGCGCGGGTCTCGCAGTGCGACGCCGGTCGGCAACGCGCACCCCTTCCCTCACTGTCGGCGCCGTCGCGTTACTCGGCGCGATTGCGTTAGTGGGCGCCTGCCCACTAGGGTGGGCGCATGCCCACTATATCGTCCTCGTCCTCGTCCTCGCCGTCGCCGGAACCGCACCTGCACCGGCGCATGGCCGAGTCGTTCGGGATCGACCCCGGGCGGTACGACCGGAACCGGCCCTCGTACCCGGAAGCCATGATCCAGCGGATCGTGGCCGCCAGCCCCGGCGTCGACTTTCTCGACGTCGGCTGCGGCACCGGCATCGAGGCCCGCCAGTTCGTGGCCGCCGGCTGCGCGGTGCTCGGCGTCGAGGCCGACCCGCGCATGGCCGACTTCGCGCGGGAGTCCGGCCTCGACGTCGAGGTGGCGACCTTCGAGGCATGGGAGCCGGCCGGACGTACCTTCGACGCGGTCGTCTCCGGTACCGCCTGGCACTGGGTGGACCCGGTCGCGGGCGCGGCGAAGGCGGCCCGGATCCTGCGTCCGGGCGGCGTGCTGGCACCGTTCGGGCACGTGTACCAGCCTCCGCCCGCCGTGACCGACGCGCTGGCCGCGGCGTACCGTCGGGTGGCCCCCGACTCGCCGATCAACCTCGGCGGGCGGCCGGAGGGCTCGATCCTGGACGGATACCGGGCGCTGTACGCCAGGGCCGCAGACGGCATCCGCGCCGCGGGCGGCTTCGGCGAGCCCGAGCTGTGGCGGTACGACTGGGAGCGCTCGTACACCCGGGACGAGCTGCTGGATCTGGTGGCGACCTCGGGCGGTCTCAGCAGCCTGCCGCCGGAGCCGGTGGCGGAGGTGCTGGCGGCCGTGGGCGCGGCGGCCGACGAGCTGGGCGGCTCCGTCACGCTGCCGTACGCCACCTGGGGTCTCACCGCGACCCGGCTCGATGCCCCGCCGCCGGCCCCGGCAGGCACGGTACGCGAGGCCGGCGCGTGACCGCCGGCCCCGTCGACTACGACGCCGAGCTGACCAGGTACGACCCGGTGCTGCGCCGCGCCTGGGCGGTCCAACCCCACGACCGCGTCCTCGACGTCGGCTGCGGCGCCGGCCGGACGACCCGTACGGCGGCGCGCCTGGCCCGGGCCGGCAGCGCGCTCGGGGTCGACGTGTCGGCGCCCGCCATCGAGCGCGCCCGCGGCCTCGCCCTGGCCGAGGGGCTGGGCAACGTCACCTTCGAGCGCGCCGACGCGCAGGCACACCCGTTCGCCCAGGGTCGGTTCGACCTCGCGATCAGCCGGTTCGGCACGATGTTCTTCGACGACCCGGTCGCCGCCTTCGGCAACATCGGACGCGCGCTGCGTCCGGCCGGACGCCTGGTCATGCTGGTCTGGCAGGCCGCCGAGCGCAACGAGTGGGACGTCGTCATCCGCGAAGCGCTGGCGGAGCCCGGCGGGCCGGCGGTGGTCGCGGGCGACGGGCCGGACGCGTTCTCGCTCGCCGACCCGGCGACCGTGGCGGCGGTCCTGCGGGCCGCGGGGTTCGCCGACATCGTCCTCACCGACGTCGGCCAGCCCGTCTACTACGGCCCGGACCCCACCGCGGCCCTCGACTGGATCGGCCGCTTCGCGGTGACGAAGAACCTCCTGGAGCGTCTCGATCCCGCCGCCGCGGCTCGCGCCCTCGCGCGACTGCGGGACGCGCTCGCCGCGCGTACGACCGACGGGGGCGTCTGGTTCGACTCCCGCGCCTGGATCGTCACCGCGCGCCGCCGATGAGCGCGGGCGGGGGCCTCGGCCGACCCGTTCCGTGCCGTCGTGGACGAGCTGACCGGCCTGCTGCGCGGAGATCGCCAGTGTCGCATCAGGCAACGTTCGCCCTGGTGCGATACGGGTGATGATCTTTGTGCTATCGTCCGCGTCGCCGTGCACCACCGCACATTCGAGGAGGTGAGCCCGATCAACGCTGCGACCAGTCGGGGCTCCCTCCTTTGCATGGCCTAGGGAGCGCTCGCACAAGGCTCTACGAAAGGCTTGAAACGCCGATGCGCTTCAGCTCCCATACGTCGTCGGACGGCGTCACCGAACAGCCCTTCACCCTCGACGAGATCCCCGGCGTGCTGTGGACGCCGGAAGGCGCCCGCGGTACTCGTCCCCTGATTCTGCTGGGCCACGGCGGCGGGCAACACAAGACGGCCCCCGGTATCGTGTCCCGGGCGCGCCGCTACGCCGCCGAGGGTTTCGCGGTCGTCGCGATCGACGCGCCCAACCACGGCGACCGGCCCAAGGGCGACGAGTTCGGCCGGATCGCGGCCGAGATGCGGGCCGGGATGGCCGCCGGTGAGAATCCGGGCTCGCTTGTCGCCGGCATGCACAGCTATCTGGCCCCGCAGGCCGTCGCCGACTGGCAAGCGGTCCTGACCGCGGTCCAGCGCCTCGACCAGGTCGGCGTCGGCCCGGTGGGCTACTGCGGCATGTCGATGGGCTGCGGGCTCGGTATCCCGCTCGTCGCCGCGGAACCCCGGATCCGGGCGGCGGTGCTGGGCCTGCTCGGCGTGCACGGGCTGGCCGAGGACGCCGGGCGTATCACCGCGCCGGTGCAGTTCCTGGTCCAGTGGGACGACCAGTTGGTGCCGCGGGACCAGAGCTTGGCGCTGTTCGACGCCCTGGCTTCGGCTGAGAAGACGCTGCACGCCAACCCCGGTAAACACGGAGATGTGCCGTCGTTCGAGGTGGACAGCTCGCTGCGGTTCTTCGCCCGGCATCTGAGCTGACACGAGATCCCCGTACTCGGCGCGCTGGCCCTGAACTCAGGATAGCGGCAGCCCGCCGGCTCCAGGCTGGCAACCGACCCGGGTTGCCGGCCTGCCCGAGCGCGCCAGCCGCCGAGGTCGTACCCCGGGAGGCCATGCTCATGTGCGCGCATCCGCCGCGGGGCGCTCGTCCCGGAACGGCGCCGACGGTGGAGCGCGAAGCGGCCCGGCCCGGCTTCCGCCCGGCATGCTCCGGACGGTCGAGGATCTCGTCCTGCGCCGGGGACAAAAAGAAAAGGCAAGGAGAAGACACTCCCTGCCACTTCTAACGTATACCGCACCGGGGGGCTTGCGGCAAGACCCGGGTCCTACCGCAGAATCGGCGGCCGGACTCAGCACCGACGAGAAAGTGGGGGGCACGACGTGGGTGTGTTGTCGATGACCGAGCAGTACGTGTTGGATCTCGACGCGGTCGACGGGACGCGGGTCGCGGCCGTTGGCGGCAAGGGCGCGCACCTGGGGGAGCTGTCGCGGATCGACGATATCCGCGTACCGGCCGGCTTCTGCGTGACGACGGACGCCTTCCGGCGGGTCATGGCGGCGGCGCCGTCGATCGACGGTCGACTGGACCGGCTGTCGCGCCTGAACCCGGACGACCGGGAGGCGGTCCGCGCGCTCAGCGCGGAGATCCGCCAGGCCATCGAAGAGATCACCGTCCCGGACGATCTCGCGGCGGCGATCACCGGCGCGCTCGCGCGGCTCGGCGAGGAGGCCGCCTACGCCGTACGCTCCAGCGCGACGGCGGAGGACCTGCCGACGGCCTCCTTCGCCGGCCAGCAGGACACGTACCTGAACGTCGTGGGGGCGGCGGCGGTCCTCCGGCACGTCAGCCGGTGCTGGGCCTCGCTCTTCACCGAGCGGGCCGTCATCTACCGCCAGCGCAACGGCATCGACCACCGTTCGGTCCAGATGGCCGTGGTCGTGCAGCGGATGGTCCTCCCGGACGCGGCCGGCATCCTGTTCACGGCCGACCCCGTCACGGGCAACCGGAAGGTCGCCACCGTGGACGCCAGCTTCGGCCTCGGTGAGGCCCTGGTCTCCGGCCTGGTGAACCCGGACGTCTTCAAGGTGCGCGACGGCGAGGTCGTCGCCGCCACGGTCACCGCCAAGAAGCTGGCCATCCACGCCCTGCCGGCCGGCGGTACCCGGGAGGTGGCGGTCGACCCGCAGCGGCAGGAGCAGCCGGCGCTGACGGAGGCGCAGGTCGTACGGCTCGTACGGCTCGGCCGGCGGATCGAGGAGCACTTCGGCCGCCCGCAGGACGTCGAATGGTGCCTGGTCGACGGCGACTTCCAGATCGTGCAGAGCCGGCCGATCACCACCCTGTTCCCGATCCCGGCGGCCCGCGACGCGGAGAACCACGTCTACCTCTCCGTCGGCCATCAACAGATGATGACCGACCCCATGAAGCCCCTCGGGGTCTCCATGTGGCAGCTGACGGCCATAGCGTCGATGCACGAGGCCGGCGGAAGGCTGTTCGTCGACGTCACCCGGCACCTGGCCGCGCCCGCGACCCGCACCGGCTTCCTGGAGATGGTGGGGAGATCCGAGCCGCTGATGAGGGATGCCCTGGAGACCGTGCTCGACCGCGGCGACTTCGTCCCGTCGCTGCCGGACGGCGGTCCCGGCGGTCCCGCTCTGCTGGGCGGCGGTGGGCCCACCCCGATCGAGACCGATCCGGCCATCGTCACCGAGCTGGTCGAGCGCAGCCAGGCGTCGCTGGCCACCCTGCGGCGGGACATCGCGACGAAGTCCGGGTCGGCGCTGTTCGACTTCCTGCTGGAGGCATTCGACGAGCACAAGCGGGTCCTCAGCGATCCGCTGAGCATGCAGGCGATCATGGCGGGGATGGAGGCCACCTGGTGGCTCAACGACCGGCTGTGGGAGTGGCTGGGGGAGAAGAACGCGGCCGACACGCTCACGCTCTCCGCCCCCGGCAACGTCACCTCGGAGATGGGACTGGCGCTGCTCGACGTCGCTGACGTGATCCGCCCGTACCCGGAGGTGGTGGCGTTCCTGCGGGGCGTCCAGGACGAGGACTTCCTGGACGAGCTGCCGAAGTTCGCGGGCGGGGCCGAGGCGCGCGACGCCATCGAGGCGTACCTCGACCGGTACGGCATGCGCTGCGTCGGCGAGATCGACATCACGAGGCCGCGTTGGCGCGAACGCCCCAGCACGCTCGTGCCCCTGATCCTCGACAACATCAGGCTCTTCGAGCCGGGCGCGGCCAAGCGGCGCTTCGAGCAGGGACGGCAGGAGGCGGAACAGAAGGCGCAGGAGGTGCTGACGCGCCTCCGCGCGCTGCCGGACGGGGAGCAGAAGGCCGACGAGACCAAGCGGATGATCGACCGGGTCCGGACCTTCATCGGGTACCGGGAGTACCCGAAGTACGGCATCATCAGCCGCTACTTCGTCTACAAGCAGGCCCTGCTCGAAGAGGCCGAGCGTCTCGTCCGGGCCGGCGTGCTCCGCGAGCAGGAGGACGTCTTCTACCTCACCTTCCAGGAGTTCCACGACGCCGTGCGCGCGAACCAGGTGGACGACGGGCTGATCCGGCGGCGCCGGGAGGAGTTCCGGTCGTACCAGGCGCTCACGCCGCCCCGGGTGCTGACCTCGGACGGCGAGGCCATCGCCGGGTCGTACCGGCGCGACGACGTGCCGGCCGGCGCCCTGGTCGGCCTGCCGGTCTCGGCCGGGACCGTCGAGGGGCGCGCCCGCGTCATCCTGGACCTGGCCCAGGCCGAGCTCGAACCGGGTGACATCCTCGTCACGACCCACACGGACCCGAGCTGGACGCCCCTCTTCGTCGCCGTCGCGGGCCTGGTGACGGAGGTCGGGGGATTGATGACCCACGGCGCGGTGATCGCCCGGGAGTACGGCCTGCCGGCTGTCGTCAGCGTGCTGGACGCCACCCGGCTGATCCGCGACGGGCAGCGGATCCGCGTGCACGGCAGCGACGGGTACGTCGAGCTCCTGTAGGCGCCGCTTTCGCGCGCGGTCCGCCGCGACCGACCGCGCCCCCGCCCGACACGCCGGCGGGGGCGCGGCGCGGTCTACGCGGGCTCGTCCGGGCGCAGGATCATCTCCTCGATCTCGGCGTTCCGCCCCATACCAGCGTCGTCAGACAGTGGACGAGGACGTGACCTCCGCCTCCGCCGCCGACCGCTCGCTGAGCCGGGCCGCGTCCCGGCCCGGCGGCAGGCCGAACAGCCGCCGGTACTCGCGGCTGAACTGCGACGCGCTCTCGTAACCGACGGCGAATCCGACGGCCGCCACGTCCCCGGGCGCGGTGATCAGTCGGGCCCTCGCCTCCTGGAGCCGGACGAGTTTCTGGAACTGGATCGGCGTCATCGTCGTGACGGCGCGGAAGTGGCGGTGGAACGAGGTCAGGCTCATCCCGGCGACGCGCGCCGCGTCCTCGACGCGGAACAGGTCGGCGTGGTGCTCGCGGATCCACCGGATCGCCCGTTCGATCTGCACGATGTTGCTGTCGCCGAGCCCCACCTGCCGGACCGTGCCGCCCTGCTCGCCGGTCAGCAGCCGCCAGACGACCTCGCGCTCCATGGCTGCCCAGAGCACCCGCTGGTCGTCCGGGCGGTCGAGCAGCCGCACCAGGCGTACCACCGCGTCGAGCAGGTCGTCGTCGGCCGTGCTGACCGCGATGCCGGGCGCCGGCCCACCACGGGCCTGCGGCGGCGCGTCCAGCAGCAACTCGGCGATCAGGGGCGGTCGCAGCGTGAGGCCCAGGACGAGGTACGGCTCGTCGGGCGAGGCCTCGCTGACGTGGGCGATCACCGGCAGCTCCATCGACGCGACGAGGAACTGTCCGGCCCCGTACGCGAACAGGCGCGTTCCCAGCGTGGCCCGCTTCGCACCCTGCAGGACCAGGGCGAAAACCGGCGCGGACTGGGACGGCATGGGCTCGGTGGGGGAGTCGCCGCGGTGCAGGACGAGGCCGCCCGGGGTGGGGCGCCCGGCGTGCCGCAGCACCAGGTCGCGGATCTCCGGCAGCGCGCTCACCTGACCAAGTCTGCCACTTTGGCAGGATCAGGCAACGCGGTGGCGGTATTGATCTACTCGGTCCGAGGCCTGCGGGTGTGGACTCGGGGCATGCCACTCGACAATTTCGTCACGCTGGGCCGCTCCGGCCTGCGCATCAGCCCGTACACGCTCGGCGCGATGACCTTCGGCGAGGATCACGGCTGGGGTGCCCCGGTCGCGGAGTCCGAGGCCATGATCACGGAGTACCTGGAGCGGGGCGGCAACTCCATCGACACGGCCAACATCTACACCAACGGCCACTCCGAGAAGATCATCGGCGATTACCTGGCCGCCCGGCCGGGCCTGCGCGACCGGATCGTGCTGGGCTCGAAGTTCTTCGGCAACCTGTTCCCCGGCGACCCGAACGGCGGCGGCGCGGGACGCAAGGCCGTCGTCGCCCAGGCCGAGGAGTCCCTGCGCCGGCTGGGCACCGACTACCTGGACCTGTACTGGCTGCACAACTGGGACCGGGGGGTGCCGATCGAGGAGACCCTGCGCGCGCTCGACGACCTGATCACCGCCGGCAAGGTCAGGTACGTGGGCCTGTCCGACCTGCCCGCCTGGAAGGCGGCCGAGGCGCAGGTCGTCGCGCACTTCCGCGGCTGGACGCCGGCGATCGGTATGCAGATCGAGTACTCGCTGCTGGAGCGCACGGGCGAGGGCGAACTCATCCCGATGGCGGCCGAGCACGGCCTCGGCGTACTGCCGTGGAGCCCGTTGAAGAGCGGCTGGCTCTCCGGGAAGTTCGTGCGCGGCAGCGGCGGCGGCGACGTCGACACCGCGCGGGGCGGTCTTGTCGGCGGGCCCGGCGAGCGCGACTGGCCGGTGATCGACGTGCTGCACGAGGTAGCGGCCGAGGCCGGGGTGAGCCCGGCCGCGGCGGCGCTGGCCTGGGTCGGCGCCCGACCGGGCGTGTCGTCGGTGCTGATCGGGGCGCGGCGCCTCGACCAGCTGAAGGCGAACCTGGACGCGGTCGACGTGCGGTTGTCGGACGAGCAGACGGCCCGCCTCGACGAGGTGTCGACGCCGGCGCTCAACTTCCCCGCCGAGAACAACCGGATTCTGGCCCCCTCATTGGCGTTCGCGGGCGCGACGGTCGACGGCCGGACGACAATGGTGTCGCCCCGGCTCGGCTCCAGCACGGTCAGGTACTGAGCCCGAACAGGCGGAGCGGGAGGAAGAGCATGGAGTACGCCGTTCATCACGTGCGTCGGCCGGGTCTCACCCGGGACCTGCCGTACGGGCCCGAGGACCTGCTCTGGGTCGCCAACACGGCCACCCTCGTGTACGGCGAGCGCGACGCCGTGCTCGTCGACACATACGCCACGGTCGAGCAGAACAAGGCCCTGGTCGACTGGGTGCGGTCGTTCGGGCGCAGGTTGACGCACGTCTTCGTCACGCACCCGCACGGCGACCACCTCTTCGGGATCGGCCAGGTCGTCGACGCCTTCCCGGGCGTACGCGCGGTGGCGACGAAGGAGACCGTCGCCGGCTCCGTGGCCCAGGTCGGGCCGGAAGCGGTCGGCTCGTTCTGGGAGAAGCTGTTCCCCGGCCAGATCCCGCAGGAGCGGCCGGTTCCCGAGACGCTGGACGACGACGTCATCGAGCTGGAGGGACACCGGCTGGAGGCCATCGGTGCGGGCTTCACCGACACGGCCGGGTCCGCGGTGATGTGGGTGCCCGACCTGCGGCTGCTGGTCGCCGGCGACGTCGCCTACAACGACACCCATCAGTACATGGCCGAAAGCAGCACCGAGACGCGGGCTCACTGGGCGGCCACCGCCGACCGGCTGCGCGAGCTGGACCCGGTCGCCGTGGTCGCCGGGCACAAGAACCCCGACCGGGCCGACGACCCGGCCATCCTCGCCGAAACCGCGGCCTACCTGCGCGATTTCAACGACCTCGACGCCCGCACCACGACGGCGGAGGAGCTGTACGCCGCGATGCTCGACCGGTATCCGCGCCGGGCGAACCCGGGTTCGCTGTGGGGCGGCGCCAAGAAGGCGAAGTCGGTGTCCTGAGTGGACGGCTCGGCCGCCGGAGCGAGGGTACCCGCGTCACGCCCCGTCGTGTCATCCTGACCGGATGCGAGTCGCCTCGATTCACACGTACCCGGTGAAGGGGTGCCACCGGATGGACCGCGACACGGCCCGGGTCGAGCCGTGGGGCCTGGACGGCGACCGACGCTGGCTGATCGTGAACGAGGACGGGGTCGGCCTGACCCAGCGCCAGCACCGGGAACTGGTGACGATGCGGGCGGTGTCCCGGCCGGGCGGGCTGACCCTGGAGGCGCCCGGCCTGGCCCCGCTCGACCTGGCCGAACCGACCGGCGGCGAGGCGATCCAGGTCCGGGTGTTCCGGAGCCGACCGCCCTCCCGGGTACGCGCCGCCGGCCCCGAGGCGGACGACTGGCTCAGGCGGCTGTTGGGGCGCCCCGCCCGGCTGGTCTGGCTCGGCGACCCGGCCGGCAACCTCGTTCCCTGGACGGTGGCGGCGGGCACCGGCGCCGAGGTGAGCTTCGCCGACGGTACCCCGCTGCTGCTGGCCAACACCGCCTCGCTGGACGCCTTCAACCACTGGCTGCTGGAGTCGGGCAGCACCGAGGGGCCGCTGCCGATGGCCCAGTTCCGCCCCAACCTGGTGATCAGCGGTGCCGCGCCCTGGGCCGAGGGCGGGTGGGTCGGCCGGCGGATCAGGATCGGCGGGGCCGTGTTCCACGGCGCCGCCGAGTGCGGCCGCTGCCTGGTCTCGACGATCGACCAGGAGACCGGGGGCCGGGGGCGGGAGCCGCTGCGGACGCTCGCCGTCCGGCGGAACATCGGCCGGAAGCTGCTCTTCGGCCTCCAGCTGACGGTACGGGCCGACCCCGGCGTACCTTCCCCCGACGGTCGTACGGTCAGCGTCGGTGACACCGTGGAGGTGCTGGACTGACCGGTGCGCCGGAGATGTCACGCCGTGCCGGCGACCGCAAGGCCGAGCCAGGTGGCGAGGTCCTCGATCTCGGCCCGTACGGCGGCGCCCATGGCCGGGGTGAAGCGGACGTCCTCGTGGACGGCGTTGACGACCAGGGTGCCGGCCTTCCGGTCGGCGGTCGCGTCGAGCTTGCCGACGAGCTGGTCACCGTGCAGCACGGGGAGGGCGAAGTAGCCCCACCGGCGCTTCTCCTTCGGCTTGTACATCTCCAGGAGGTATTCGAAGCCGAAGAGCTGCTCGGTGCGGACGCGGTCGTGGATCAGCCGGTCGAACGGCGAGAGCAGCGCGGTGCGCCCCTCGAACGGCAGGCCCACGTACGCCGGGTGGACCCGCCAGGTCCCCGGCGTGCCCTCGACGACGGCCTCCTCGCCGGCGTTCCCGACGTACGCCGATTCACCCGGCAGCTGGGTGCCGGCGGACCGGGCGATGCCGAGCGCGGCGAGCCGGCGTTCGTCGCGGAGGCGGACCGCGGCCTCGACGTCGAGGGTCGGCAGGTCGGCGGGGTAGACCCGCTCGGGCAGGTCCCAGTAGCGCTGCCGCCCCTTGCGGCCGGAGATCGCGATCACCCCGAGCCGCGCCAGGGATTCGAGCATCCTCGTGACGTTGCGGTTGTTGGTCCAGCCCGACGAGGGCCAGGGCTCGACGCTCGTGTCGGGGATGTCGCGGGAGAGCAGCGGGCCCTTCTCCGTCAGCAACGCCAGGACGTCGCGACGGAAGGGCTCGTTCTTCTCCAGCCAGGCGCGCGTGACCGGGTGCATCTGGGCCGAGACCTCGGCGATCACGGCCGGCAGGTCCCCGGGGTACCGGATGTAGGCGACGGTCTCGACCAGGCTGCGATCGATCTCGACCGCCTTGACCAGAGCGGCGGGGTCGTAGGTCGAGCCGAGCCGGCTCCACAGGACGAGGTCGGCGCTCGGGGCGACGGCCGCGGTGGGGTCGATCTGTAGCAGCGTGAGGCGCTCGACGACGGCGACCAGGTCGGTGGGGCGCGGGGCGTCCAGCAACTGCGCGTGGATCGCGATTCGGCGGGCCTCGGTCTTGGTCAGGCGGTGGACGACCATGCGCAGACCCTAGACCGCGCCTACGACGTCGCCCCGGCGGCGGCCGAGTTGGTCGCCCGGGTCCGGCTGTTTCCGCCCGCCACGGGTCCGGATCACCCGACCGGGTTCCGGCCCGGGTTTCCCGATATCCGACCTGGCCTCGGATATTACGTTGGGTTCGCGCGCCAGGTGGGAGATCGAATTCCCTTAGTCGAATGCTGGCGTAACCGGATCGAGAGGCTACGACCATGCATGACATTTCTCGTCGCGAACTGCTCAAGGCGACCGCCGTCGGGGCCGGGGCCGTCGCCGTCCCGGGCATCATCGCCGCGGGCGCCCAAGGTGCCCAAGGTGCCCCAGGTGCCCAAGGCGCCGGGGCCACCGACGGCTCCGGAGCGCCACTCGGCGCGGAAAGTCCACCGGCCGAGCTGACCGGCCGCATCGTCCGTCCCGGGGACCCCGACTACCCGACCGCGAGCCTCGGCTGGGACGAACTGTTCACCCACTACCCGCTGGTCATCGTCTTCGCCCAGGAGACCCAGGATGTGGTCAACGCCCTCACGTGGGCGCGGCAGAACAACGTCGCGCTCCGGGTACGCAGCGGCCGGCACAGCCTGGAGGGCTGGTCGAATGTGGACAACGGCATCGTGATCGATGTCAGCGAGTTGAAGTCGACGGACATCGACACCGCCAACCGCATCGCGAGGGTCGGCGCGGGGCTCAACCAGTTGGAGGCGGTTACCGCGCTCGCCGAGCACGACCTGGCCGCGACGACCGGTACGGAGGGAAGTGTCGGCCTGTCCGGCGCAACCCTCGGCGGCGGCTTCGGCTTCCTCACCCGGTACCTCGGCATGGCCTGTGACAGCCTGGTCGGGGCGGAGGTCGTCCTGGCGTCGGGTGCCAACGGCGCCAAGGCCGTCGAGGTGGACCTGAAGCACTACCCCGACCTGCTCTGGGCACTTCGCGGAGCGGGAAACGGCAACTTCGGGATCGTCACGTCGCTCACCTACAAGGTCGCTCCGCTGAACCAGGTCGCCTACCTGCAGGCGACCTGGGACGGCCTCGGCGACCTGTACGGGGTCTTCGATTCGTGGCAGCGGACCGCGCCGTTCGCCGACAACCGCCTCGGCACCCAGCTTGAGGTCCACAAGTCGCAGATCCTGCTCTTCGGGGTGCTCGCCGAGGGGACGGAGGCGGCGATAAGGGAACTGCTGGGGCCGGTCCTGTCGGTCGGTACGCCGGAGGTCACGGTGCAGACCGGTGGCTGGGGCGAGATCTACGCCGGGTTCCAGGTACCGCCGGAGGACGATCCGGCGAACTGGAAGTTCTTCTCGCAGTTCGCCCGGGAGCCCTTCCCGAAGCAGGCGGTGAGCGTGATCCGGGGATTCATGGAGGACGCCCCCACGGAGGAGAGCAACTTCTTCACCCAGGCGTTCGGTACGGGGGCCCAGACGAGGGAACCGCGCGGCGGCTCGGCGTTCCCGCACCGCGACGTGCTCTTCTACTCCGAGCCCGGGGCCGGTTGGGGCACTCGCGGCGAGCCGAACAGCGGCGACGCCCTCACTCCGGTCGCGCAGGCCTGGATCGCCGAGTTCAGCCAGGCGCTGCGCCCGTACGTGGACGGCGCCTACGTCAACGTGCCGAACATCGGGATGCAGGAGTGGGAGACCGCCTACTGGGGCGACAACTTCGACCGGCTACGCAAAATCAAGGCGAAGTACGACCCGCACAACATCTTCCAGTACGAGCAGAGCATCCCGCCCGCGGTCTGCTGAGCCGACACTCGGCGTCCGATGGCCGCGACCCGCTCGATGGCGGGTACGCGCTGGTGGGAGTGGTGGGGCCAGGCTCAGCCGTGGACCTGGAAAGGGTCCGGGCCGCCTGGCCCCAGCCCGCCGGCGCCGCGTCCATTGACGCTCACCCGGCCTGACGGGAATGACCGGGGAGCCCGCCGGGTATCGCACCGAACTCGTGCACAACAGCCTGACCGGCCGGGCGCCACCATAGGCCGTGTCCTGTCACCCGCTCTCCGCGGACACGCAGGGTGACCCTGACGGAAGTAAGTCGCTCTTTTCTTTCCACATCGAATTCGTTGTGATCACCTCATCGATGTTGTCGAGAGAAAAGCACGACTTACTTTCCGGCCCGCTACCGGGGGTGAGGAACCCACCGGCCAGTCCGGCGGGCGTGCCGGCCTCGGACCGGACCAGGTGCGGGCGGGCACCCCGTCAGGAAATGGTCGCGGCTGGAAGCCGCCAGCAATCTCGCGTCAATCATTGTTGGCTTGGTGGATGCCGACCTTGACTTCACCCTCGACCGCCACCGCGCATCGTGCCGCCGGCAGGTCACCGCTTCTCGGCTGGTTGGCCGTGCTCTGGGTGGCGATGGGCATCTTCGCCATCGTCACCGCCGAGATCCTGCCGATCGGCCTGTTGACCTCGATCGGGCACACGTTTGGCGTATCCGACGGCACGGCTGGTCTGACGATGACCATGCCGGGCTTGCTGGCGGCCGTGTCGGCTCCCGTGGTCGCGATCGCCGTCGGCCGGCTCAACCGGAAGGCACTGCTGTGCGGCCTGATGCTGCTGCTGGCCATGGCCAACTTCCTGGCTGCCACCGCGACGTCCTATCCCGTCGTGGTGGCGTCCCGAGCGCTCGTCGGCGTCGTGATCGGCGGCTTCTGGTCGATCGCCGCGGGCCTCGCGGCACGGCTGGTGCGGCCCGAACGGGTCGGTGTGGCAACCAGTTTGATCTTTTCGGCCGTACCGTTGGGATCGGTCTTCGGGGTTCCCGCCGGGACCTTCATCGCCCAGTACGGTGGCTGGCGTACCGCGTTCGCCGTGCTCGGTGTGCTCAGCGTGATCGTGCTGGTGGCGTTGGCCGCGGTACTGCCGCCGCTGCCGGCCGAGCTGCCGGTCAGGCTCGCCGCGTTGGTGGACCTGGCGCGGGGTCGCACCAGCCGCACCGCGATGGTCCTGACCGTCCTCGTCGTCACCGCGCACTTCGGCACCTACACCTACGTGACCCCGTTCCTCCAGCAGGTCGCCGGGATTGATTCGGTCACCCCATTTCTGCTGGTCTACGGCATTGCCGGCGTCGTGGGCAACTTCGTCGCCGGCACGACCGTGCGGCTGCGACTGCGGGCCACCCTGATCGCCAGCGCCGTCGGCCTGGCCTCGGCCACCGCGCTGTTGCCCGTGTTCGGCACCGAGACGATCGGCGCGGTGATCCTGCTCGCCGTGTGGGGCCTCGCCTACGGGGCGGTGCCGATCTGTTCGCAGTCCTGGTTCGCGGCCGCAGGCGCGAGCGAGGCCGCGTCCGTGCTGTTCACAGCGTCGTTTCAGGCCACCATCGCACTTGGCGCGGTCCTCGGCGGCGTGGTGATCGACGCGACGTCTCCGTCGGTACTCATGATCCTCGGCTCGGGGGTCGCCCTGGTCGTCGCGCTCGTCGCGGCGAGGTCGGCGAACCCGCGAGACGAAATCAGTCGCACCGAATGATCGACGAGGGCCACGTCAGGGGGCGTCGCTGAGGCGAGGCTGGTAGCCCAGCGGGGCGGTCCGCCGGGCTACTGATTCTCGGTTGCGTCCGGCGGGCCGGGTTGGCTAGCGTCCGGCCGGCCGGACACCGTCCGGCCGGCCAGCGGAGAGGCGTCCGACGGGCCAGCGGAGCAGGAGGAGGTGTGCGGCAGATGCGCACGAGTGTGGAGCTCTCGGATCTTGGTTCTCATCCCCTCCGACCTCCGATGGAGCCCCACCTTGTCGATTCGCGTCACCCCACTGACTGACCCCGAGCACCGTCCGTCCAGTCGCCGTCTGGCCTGGCTGGCCTCCGACTCCGCCGGGAACCCGGTCGGCTCGGCCTTCCTCCGGCTGTTCACGAGGCCGGGACAGGACCACCTGGCCGAGCTGGAACTCCACGTCCACCCGGCCGAACGCCGTACCGGCACCGGATCACGACTGCTCGACGCGGCCGTGCAGGCGGCCCGCGCGGAAGGGCGCCGGGCCGTCCTCGCCCAGGCCGAGGCCGGGTCGCCCGGCGACGGGTTTCTGGCCGCTCGCGGTTTTCGCAAGGCGCTGACCCTGACGTACGCCCGGCTCGCCCTCGCCGACGCGGACCTTGCCAGGATCGCGGAGCTTGCCGGACGACGGCATCCGGGCTACCGCCTGGCGACCTGGGCCGGCGTCGTCCCCGACGAGCTGGCCGAGACGTTCGCGGCGTCGCGCCGGGCGATGGACGACATGCCGATGGGCGAGGTGGACTACGGCACAGTGACCTGGGACGTCGACCGCGTACGGGCGGCGGCGCGGGCCGTCGCCGAGCGCGGTGATCTGCTGCACACCGTGGTGGCTGTCGACGAGTCCGACGGCTCGATCGTCGGCTTCAGCGAGCTGGTCGTCCCCGGCGACGGAACCGGCGACGGTCGGCACTACGGCACCGGTGTGCTGCCCGAACACCGGGGACACGGCCTCGGCCGGTGGATGAAGGCCGAGGCGATCCGGCAGGCGCGCGAGCGCCATCCGGAGCTCGGTGGGCTGCTCACCGACACCGCTGACGAGAACCGGCACATGCGGGCGGTGAACGACGCGCTCGGCTACACGCCGACGCACCAGACGATCGAGTACCAGCTCGACCTGGGGCCGCGGCCGTAACGACGACGGGCCCCGCCGGGCCGGCCTCGCCCCGCTCGACCGCGACGGCGGGGCCGGCTCACCCCCGCTGACCGGGTACGGGTAGCGACCGCGTTCAGCGGCAAACGCGGACTCAGCGAGATTACCGGAAGGGCCGGCGGCCGTCGTTACCTTCCGTAACCGGCGACGCGGCGTCGAGCTGACCGACCCATCCGCTTCCGCCGATGAGCGTGCGGGGGGCTTGAGGGGTCGCCACGGCGATGAGTTTCGCTATGGTGTCCAGTCTGCACTCCCATGCACCCGATCTTCCAACTCTCGGGGAGAGCGTCATGACCGCTACGCACAGGAGGCAAGCGTGAAACTTCTTCTCACGTCCGCGGGCGTCCAGAACCCGAGCATCCGCGATGCGCTGGTCGACCTGCTGGGCAAGCCTATCGCCGACTCCAGTGCCCTCTGCATCCCTACGGCGGCCCACCCCATGGGCGGGCCAGCCTCGGCCTGGCGCTTCATCACCGGTCAGACGCCGCTACCCATGTGCGACCTGGGCTGGAAGTCGCTGGGCGTCCTCGAGCTGACAGCGCTGCCCAGCATCGGCGAGGAGCGGTGGGTCCCCTGGGTCCGGGAGGCTGACGTCATGCTCGTGGCCGGCGGCGATGCGACGTACCTGTGCCACTGGATGCAGCAGTCCGGGCTGGCGGATCTCCTGCCGTCGCTGCGGGACACTGTCTGGGTGGGGTTGAGTGCTGGGAGCATGGTGCTGACCCCCAGGATCGGTACGGACTTCGTCGAGTGGCAGTCCGCGCCCGACGACCGCACACTGGGGGTCGTCGACTTCTCGATCTTCCCGCACCTAGGTCTCGAGCCGGACAACACCATGGCTGGTGCCGAGAGATGGGCAGCCGAGATCGCCGGTCCGGCGTACGCAATCGACGACCAGACGGCCATCAAGGTGACCGACGGCACCGTCGAGGTCGTTTCCGAGGGGCACTGGAGGCGGTTCCCCTCGTAGCCGCGGCCAACAGTGATCGGCGTGGCGAAGCGCCCGCTCATGCCGCTTGGCGGTCTGTCCCCGCCGGCTCAAGCACCTGGCCGCCCACGCCGGGATCCGGATGCCGAGGATGCACCCACGCATGCTGCGCCACACCTTCTGCCGATGTGCGCGCATGGTGGACTGCAACGTCAAACTGCTCTACTGCTCAGTCGTCTTCGATGTATCCCGTGGTGGGGTCAACGATGGCCAGGAAGTCCCGGATGTTCTCCATGTGCTCGTCGAGCGACAGGTTCGGGGTCGGACTCACGCCGAATCCGTAGCCCGGGTTCGGCCCGCTAAGCCACGTGTAGTCGGTACCGCCGAACTCGTTTGGGCGAAGGGCGAACATTTCTCCATCGACTTCAAGCGTGAGCGACGTGACGTCGGCCGCACCTTCGGTTTCGGAGCGCAGGCCGGGCACGGCCTCCGAGCGAGCCCGCTCGCCATCGCCGTTGTCTGGGTAGATCGCCTTCACGCAGCCATCTTCGTGGATTTGCCTGGCCGGCGTCCGCTTCTGCCACGATCGGCCCGCGACCATCAACGAAACCGGAACTAACAGGAAACTACGGACTCAGGACACCAGTACTCGGTCAACGATGTCCCGGACCGTCGCAACCACGTCGTCGCGGTCGTGTGCCGCAATGCCGGAGATCGTTTCGTGCAGCATGCCGTGAGTGCCGTGGTAGATGATGCGCGCGAGGATCTCGGCGTTGCCGGCACGGAGGACTCCGGCGGTCATGCCGCGTTGAATCGCCTCCGTGATTAGGGCGATGACTTGTTGGTTGGTTTCCGAGCAGAGGGCGAGCGCTTTGGCGTCGGCGGATCCGTAAACGATGCGGTGCAGATCCGCGTGCGCCAGCGCATGGTCGATGAGCCTCTCCATGAGCGAGGCGAGGATGTTGCCCCAGTCACCCTGGGGGGTCCGGTTCCCGATCGTGGCCCCGGCGAGTTCGAGGAAGCCGGTCACGTACCGCTCCCACAGGACGGCCACGACGTGGTCCTTCGATTCGAAGTACAGGTAGAACGTGCCTTTCGCGACGTTCGCGCGGTTGGTGATCTCACTCACTGTGGCGTCGGCGATACCGCGTTCGGCGTAGACCGCCAGCGCCGCATCCAACAGGTCAGCCTGGCGCTCCTCGGCTGGCTTGATCACACGTTTCCTTGTGGCGCTGGGCGCCCCGCTCATGCCGATCCTCGATCCGGAGTTGACTGACCGCCGGTCATTGGACCAGACTGACCGCCGGTCAGTGGACTGACCCGCGGTCATTAGCCTACCGCTCTCCGACCTGGAGGACCACACTCGATGAAACTCCGTACCGGACTCGCCCTGGCAGGCGGAGCCATCGCTCTGCCGCTGCTCCTGCGCCGCCTCCGCAGTGAGTCAACCCCCATGGACACCCAGGCCCGGCAGGAGGCGCCCGGCTCGTTCGTCCGCCTCAGCCACGGCATGACGCACGTCGTGGTCGACGGCCCGGACAATGGGGAACCCATCTTGTTCATCCCCGGAGCATCCCTGTCCCTGTGGGTCTGGGACGGCCTGTTCGAACGGCTAGCCCGCGCCGGCTACCGCACCATCCGCTACGACCGCTACGGCATAGGGTTCAGCGACCGCCCCGACATCGAGTACAACCAGACCCTGTTCGAGGGGCAGATCATCGACCTGCTGGAAGCGCTCGGCGTCGACCGCCCGGTGACCCTCGTCGCGCTCGCATTCGGCGGTCCGATAGCCGCGCAGTTCACCGTGCACCACCCCGAGCTGGTCTCCCGCCTGTGTCTGGTCTCCCCCGACGGCTTCGCCACCCCGCTCAACCTCGGACTGCGCCTGTCGCTCCTGCCTGGTATCGGCGAACCGTTCTTCCAACTCACCGGGGACCGGGCGCTCAAGTCACGGATCCCTGGGTATTCGCGTGACCAGCGCGTAGTCGCCCGGATCCGCGCGCGGTTCCTGCCTGAGCTGCGATACCAAGGCTTCAAACGGAGCCTGATCTCCGCGCTCCGGAACGTACCGGTGCACGGGGCCGAGTATCTCTACCGCTTCGTCAACACCGGCGACGTGCCCGTCCAGGTGATCTGGGGACGGGAGGACCCGGTCACCCCGATGCCGGGGGAGGATGTGGTTCGCTCGGTGTTCTCGCGCGCCGACGTCCGGCTACTCGACGGCGTGGGACACCTCCCGCACTATGAGCGTCCCGACGAGACCGCCTCGATCGTCCTCGACTTCCTGCGCGCGCCAAGGGAGCGGGCATGAACGCCGCGCCGCAGGACGGTAGCGAGGAGCTCAAACAGCGGATCAGCGAGACCGTCGACGACCTGGCGACCACGCTTTTGGACCTCAGCCACCGCATCCACGCCACGCCGGAACTCGCGTTCGAGGAGTTCGACGCCTGTTCGCGGCTGGTGCGGGCCGCCACGGAAGCCGGGCTCACTGTGCGAACGCCGGCCTTCGAACTCCCCACCGCCTTCGCCGCGGACTTCGGCTCGTCGACTGGGCCGAGGGTTGCGCTCGTCTCCGAGTACGACGCGCTGCCCGACATCGGCCATGGATGCGGCCACAACATCATCGCGACCATCGGCCTGGGCGCGGCGTTGGCCCTGCATCGCCTCGGTGACCGTCTGCCCGGATCCGTCAGGTACCTGGGCACGCCGGGCGAGGAGCGGGGATGCGGCAAGGAGCTACTCGCCGGTGCCGGCGCCTTCGATCGGGTCGATGCGGCGATGATGCTTCACCCCGCCAACGTGAACCTCAAGGCGGTGCGCACCCAGTGTCTAGCTGAATTCGAAGTCACCTTCATCGGCCGTGCCGCTCATGCGGCACTGGCGCCGCAGGCGGCCCGAAGCGCCCTTGACGCACTGGTTCTCGCCTATCAAGCCCTGGCCCAGCTACGGCAGCACCTCAAGGGCTCCGAGCGCATCACCGGCGTGCTGACTGAAGGGGGCGCGGCACCGAACGTCGTGCCAGAGAAGGCGACCGCGAAGTACTTCATCCGAGCTGCGACCACGGGCGACCTGAAGGTCCTCAAGGGGCGGGCGGAGGCCTGTCTACGCGGTGCCGCGGACGCGGCCGGGTGTGAGCTGCATGTGACCTGGACGGAACCCGACTACCTCGATATGCGCATCAACGAACCCGTCGCCGACGCATATGAGCGCAACGCCACCATGCTCGGCCGGGTATTCACCCCCTACGACCAATACCCCGTCGCGGGAACGGACATGTCGAACATCAGCCACCGGGTTCCGGTCCTACACGGAACGATCGCGTGCGCCCCGCCGCACGTCATGCTCCACACCCGCGAATTCACCGCAGCCGCCGTTTCGCCCGAGGGCGACAAGGCGGTCATCGACGGCGCGAAAGCGCTTGCGATGACGGCGATCGACTTCCTTACCGACGCCGATCTTCGCCGTCGGGCGGCGCAGGTGTTCGCCCTGTAGCGAACGCCGGGCTCACCAGCACGCGGCTGGTGCCCGCGCCCGGGGGCGGTCGCAGAAGGAGTCTCCGGGTGGGGTGCGGGTCGAACCGGATGATCACGCGTTGGGGCGTTCGCGTGGCGGCTGGACCACGAAGCTGCACCTGGGCTGTGAGCAGGGACGTAAGCCCTTGGCCATGCTGCTGATCGCGGGGCACCGTGGTGACAGCCCGCAGTTCGCCCGGTCCTTGCCGGTATCCGGGTACCGCGCCTGCAGGGTGGTCGGCCTCGTACCCGACCTGACCGGGTCCTGGCGGACAAGGCGTACAGCTGTCGCGCGATCCGCGAGTACCTGCGCCGGCGCGGTATCTCGGCCACGATCCCGATCAAGGCCGATCAGGCCGCCAACCGGCGGAGGAAGGGGTCGAAGGGCGGCCGACCGCCGTCGTCGGCCAGGCTGTTGGGCATGATCACGCCTTCGACAACGACCGACCTGCCCGTGCTGCATGGCATGTACGCGGCCGAAGCGCGCCACACCTGCCGGACGGCCACTGACCGCGTCCGCTCATGCCGCAGTCCGCTCATAGCTGGTGACGGCAGCCGCCCGCCGCCGGCCGGTCGCGGCAAGTCGGTGCTGGTCAGCGCCGTGACGTCGGCGGGAATTTCCGCCATCTCCTATGGCCTTGCGGTGTGGAAGGGCGATCGGCCCGCGAACGACATTGCCGCGGCGGACAACAAGCCGAAGGGCGACAAGCTCCCATCCGCGAAGAAGCTGGTCAACTAGCTGATCGCGGCAGAACGGGCGGTGTGTGAGTACGCCTTCGCGCACGTGAAGACCTGGCATGCCGGTCAGACCGCGACGACCAGCACGAGCACGGCGTCACCCGTCCACGCCACTCCCCGTGACCCGCACGTTCAGGATGAACAGAACTCAGTGGTCGCGAGGATCGGGCGGCCCGCCGGGGCGGGCGGGCCGTCGATGGGGGAGTCGGTCAGGCGGTAGGGCCGAGGGTCTTCGCGAGGTTGACGAAGGACTGCCAGGTGGCGGGGCTGACGGCGAGGGTGGCGCCGTCGCGGTCCTTGGTGTCGCGTACGAGCACGACGCCGGCCAGGTTGTCGGCCACCTCTACGCACGACCCGCCGTTGGAGCCGGAATAGGACGACTTCCGCCATTTCGCGCCGGTCATGTCCATGTCTTCGCCACTTCCTTTATCAGATCAAGTGACTGCCGCTTGGGAAGCGCTTCGCCCCTGATGGTCTCCCATGTGCTTTGAAGGCTAGCAAGCTCTGCCGGCTGATCGATGATTTGCGCTCGAATCTGATGATCGAGGTGCGCTGCCAGGGAGCTGTCGGGCTGCGTGGCGAGGATGAAGCCTCCCTGCAACCCGGGGTAGACGCCTACCTCTGCGGGGACCACGAGTACCTGCACATGCGGAAGCTCGGCGCACTTAGCCAGGTGTTCGAGCTGTTCGGCGAGCACGCCGGGTTGTCCTGCGATGGGGCGACGGAGCACCATCTCGTCGATTACGAAGACGAGTTGCGGTGGGGTGGTAGCCGCCAGCAGCGCCTGGCGACCAAGCCGACTGGCAACCCGTTGGTCGACTTCCTCCGGCGTGAGACGCACGCCGATCAACGTTGCGCGCGCGTATGCCTCGGTCTGCAGCAGCCCTGGCACGAAGGCGGGCTCGTACCAACGCAGCAGCGTGGCCATACGCTCGAACTCGATCCACTCGCGGAGCCACACCGGGGTGGCGTCCAGGTGGGCGAGGCGTTCCAGCATGCGCTTGTAGGTTCCGCCGGTGCCGAACGCGTCGTCAATTGCGATCATGTATGGCTCGGTCGGTGGCCGCCCGCCGGTCTCCACCGAGCTGACATGAGACCCCGAATAGTTGATCGTCTTTCCGAATTCCTCCTGACTCATCCCGCGCGACGCGCGGGCCAGGCGAAGTTCCTCCAGAATGTACTCGGTTGCGATCCCCATCGATTCCCCAATCTCTGCTCGGATTGTTCGGGCGCGCCGTCAGGGCGTGCTCATCCACGGCGCTGACCTGCGCGTACGGATGAAACGTCTATCGACAGTAGTGCCTCGGCCACCACAGTGTCACTAGCGGAACCGCTCGGATGTGGCACGGCACCGAAAGGACGGGCGGAACCGTACGGGTCGCCCTTCGAAAGGGGCGGAGGGCGACCCATCCAGGGCCCAAAGAGTCGGACCGTCGTATTACTGACGGAGGGTTTTGAATGGTCGAGGGAAACCCGTCGAAGGACCTTCCGGTCGGCCGTCGGGTCGCCTATTGGCGCAGCCGCCGGAACCTGACTCAGCAGTCGTTCGCCGACCGGCTCGGCAAGTCGAAGAGCTGGGTCGAGAAGATCGAGCGCGGGGCGCGGGCGCTGGACCGGTTCTCGGTGCTCCAGGAGATCGCCGCCGTGCTCCGCATCGACGTCGGGCAACTGCTCGACGGCGAGGCCGACCCGGCCGCCGCCGGGGGCCGGCACGCCGGTCGGCTCGACCTGGAGGCCCTCCGCGCGGTCCTGGAGCGGTACGCCCCGGCGGCCGGCCCGCCCGACGAGTCGCCGTCGCCGTCGCGGCTGCGCCAGGCGGTCGACCATGCCTGGCTGACGTTCCAGCACGGCGGCTACGACACGCTCACCCGACTGCTGCCGAAGCTGCTCGCCGAGGCGCAGGCGGCCGACGCGTACCACGGATCGTCGGACGACGACGGCCCGGCAGTCGCCCACCTGCTGGCGCAGGTCTACCAGGTGGCGTCGTCGACGCTGCGCAAGCTCGGGGCGTACGACTCGGCGTGGCTGGCCGCGGACCGCGCGATGGCGGTGGCGGCCCGCTGCGGCGATCCGCTGCTGGCCGGGGTGGCGGCGTGCCGCACCGGTAACGCGCTGCTCGCGCTCGGCCGTCCGCGTACGGCGCTGGAACTGCACCTGACCTTCGCGAACCGGCTCGCCCCGGCGGTGGCCGACGCCGACCCGGACCGGCTCTCGGTGCACGGTGCACTGCTGTTGCAGGCCGCGATGGCCGCCGCCCGGCTCGGCGACAACGCGACCGTCGCCGACCTGCTGCGGGAGGCGGAGCGGAGCGCGGCGCTGCTCGGTGCCGACGAGAACCGCTACTGGACGAGCTTCGGGCCGACCAACGTGGAACTGCACCGCGCGGCGGCCGAGGTGGAACTCGGCGAGGGCGGCCGGGCGGTCGAGGTGCACGACGCCATCGACCCGCTGCGGTTCGCCGCCCTGCTGCCGGAGCGCCGGGCTCAGCACCTGCTCGACGTGGCGCGCGGCTACGGTCAGTACGGCGACGCGGAGAACGCGGGCCGGATGCTGCTGGCCGGCGAGCGGCTGGCCCCCGCCGAGATCCGGCACCGGCCGGACGCGCACCAACTCGTCGCCGAGATCGTCCGCCGCAGCCGGGGCAGGCCACCGGCGTCCGTGGCCGACCTGGCCCGCCGGATGCGGATCAACGCCATCTGAGTCGTGTCCACGGCGGGAGGCGCTTCGGCGCGGAGCCGGCGAGCGATTTTCAGACGCCTTTGAACATCCGGTTAATACCATGTTGCGCAGATGCGTATAGTGCGGTGATCGCAGAGCGCGATGATCTGTCCAGAATGGATGCCGTACTTGAAGACCCTCACCAATCGACTGCGTCACAGGCTGAACCGGACCTTCACGCGTGGCGCGGTCCTACTCGCGGCCGCCATGGTGGCCGTGCTCGCCGTGCCGTCCGCGGCCTTCGCCGAAGAGACCTTCTACAAGAGCTGCGAGTACGACAACGTGGCCTGCCAGACCGGCGTGGAGGTCGGACTCCCGCAGGGCCAGTGCATGGGCGCCAACACCGCTTACGCATCCACGCAGATCTGCGTCGACTACTACGGCGACTACGTCTACGTCCGGGACGGCAGGTCCGACGGTTACGCCGCGATCGGCTACGTCGGCTCCGACGAGGGTATCCTCACCCGCTTCTGCCGGAACAACCACGGCTACGGCACCTGGGCCAGGTGCAACTTCGACTGGGTCGAGGCAACCGGGCACGCCGCGTCCGCGGGGTACCTGGAGCAGTACTACGTCATGGAACTCCAACCCCTCTGGTCGTGGTCCGGCAAGTAACGGCCGGGCAGACCCGAGTCTGCTCGGGCCGGCGCCGCCCCGCCGGCCCGCGCACCATGAACACGTCCACCGGATCCTCGTTCTCCAACGTGAAGCCGTGCCGCTCGTACAGCCGCCGGGCCGGGCTGCCCCGCAACACGTTCAGCCGCACCGGGACGCCGTCCCGGTCGCACCGCTCCAGCAGTTCGCGCAGCACGGCGGTACCGATGCCGGCGCCCTGCACGTGTGGCGCCAGGTAGAAGTGCTCCAGCCAGTGGGCGTCCTCGGCCGGCCGCAGCGCCACGCAGCCGGCGAACTCGCCGCCCACCTCGATCACCCAGGTGTGCGCGGGCGCGAACCGCTCCCGCAGGCGCTGCCGCACCCGCTGCTCGTCGTAGCGTCCGAGCCGCTCCAGATCCGCCCGCAGCACCGTGGCCCGCAGCTCGGCCACCGCGTCGACGTCCGCCGCCGAGGCCGGTCGGAGCTCCCAGTGCGTCATGATCGATACCCTATCTGCGGCCAGACACCCGCATCAGGGCGTGGCCCGATGAACCCCGGCCCTGGCCTGGCCGCGGCGGTGCCGGGTTGCGGGTTTTCCGGTAGCCGATCGTGGCGGGCGGAAGAATGAGGCGGTGACCGAGGACGCGGCTGGCCGCCGGTCGTGACCGAGCGCGGGCAGCCGGATCATGAACCGGTCGGCGGGGACGGGGCGGGGACGCTGGGAAGCGCGGGGAGCACCCGCTACGCGAACTTCCTGGAGTTGTTCTTCGACCTGGTGCTGGTCTTCGCTCTGCTGGGCGTCGTCTCGCGGGTACAGCCGGACCTCTCCTCGGCCTCGGTGACCCACCGCTGGACGGCGCTGCTCTACGTCCCGGTGCTGGCCCTGCCGATGCTGTGGCTGTGGACCACCACCGCCCACATCACCAGCCATTTCGATCCGCGCCGGCCGCTCATCCAGGTGATGGTGCTGGTCAGCGCCCTCGGGCTGGTGATGATGGCGTCGACCCTGCCGTACGCGTTCGTCGGGCGGGGGATCGCGTTCGCGTTGACCTACGTGCTCTTGCAGGTCGGCCGCCCCGTACTCCTGATCACGCTGCTGCGTAACGCCCGGTTGCGAGCGCTCTATCTGCGCTCGGCGATCTGGTTCTCCGTGTCGGGCGTACCGTGGCTGGCCGGCGTCACGGTCACGGGACATGCCCGGGTCGCGCTGTGGGGGCTGGCCATCGCGATCGAGCTCGTGGCGGCGCGCTTCAGCTGGCCGGTGCCCGGTCTCGGCCGGCAGTTGGTGAGCGCCTGGGCCCTCGGCAAACCCCACCACCTCGCCGACCGGTACCAGCAGCTCCTGCTGATCGCGCTCGGGGAGACCGTGCTGTCGCTGGGAACGACGTACGCGGCCGTGCCGGTAACCCTCGCCACGACCCTGGCGCTGTTGGTGGGGTTCCTCACCAGCGTGTTGCTGTGGCGTATCTACTTCTACCGATCCGGCCAGGTGCTCCCCGAGGCGGTGAGCACGGCGGGGGACCGGGCCAGTGCCGGCCGGTCGGTTGGCCGGGTCCACCTGCTGATGGTCCTCGGCGCCGTCTTCGTGGCGATCGGGTACGAGCTCGTGCTGAAACACTCGACCGAACCGGTACGCCCGTCCTGGCTCGTCGTGATCCTCGGCGGGCCGGTGGTGTTCCTGGTCGGCCGGATCGGGCTGGAGCGGGTGGTCTTCGACCGGCTCGCCGTACGCCGGCTTGTCGTCATCGCCGCGCTGCTGCTCCTGGGGCCGCCGCTGTCGTTCGGTACGCCGCTGATCGCGTTGGCCGCTGCCGCCGTCGTCCTGCTCGGCATGGCCCTGGCCGACGCGCGACAGGCCCGGGGCCGGCCGCTGGAGGCGCCGGCGCCGTCCCGACTCCCGCCGGGGCGGACCTGACCGCGAGGCGGGGACCGGCACCGGCCGAAACGAGCGGGCGGATGCCCTGGTGTGCTCGGCGGGAAGGGAACGTGGAGCAGGCGCGCCCTGGATGTGTAACCCCAGTGGGGGTATAAAGGGGTTATCGATCCGCGACGCGTAGGAGGTTCCGTGGTGCCTAAGATCAACGTCTATCTCCCGGACGAGCTGGCCGAGGCGGTCCGGGAGGCGGGTGTGCCCGTCTCCGCCGTCTGCCAGCGCGCCCTGGAGCAGGCGGTACGCCGGGTGACCGCGATCCGCGAGACCGTGCTGGGTACCGCCGACGACGAGGACCTGGCCGCCCGGTTGCCCAGCTTCACCGCCCGGGCCCGTACCGCGCTCCGGCTCGGTATCGAGCAGGCACGCGCCGACGGGTCGGCCGCCGTCGGCAGCGGCCACCTCCTCGCCGGCATGCTGGCCGAGGGGAACAACCTCGCCCTGCGCGTGCTGGCCGCACTGGAGATCGAGCCCGAGCGGGTCGGCCGGGACCTCGCCCGGCGGTCCCTGGCCGAGCCCGGCGCCCCGGGCGACGGCGACTCGCAGCATTTCAGCGGGGCGGCGGCCAACGCGCTCGAACTCGCCGTCACCGAGGCCACCGCGTTCGGGCACAACTACGTCGGCTGCGAGCACCTGCTGCTCGGGCTGGTCGCGGAGCCGGACGGCGTCGCCGGTCAGGTCCTGCGCGCGCTCGGGGTCGAGCTGCGGCTGGCCCGGCGCGGCGTGGCGGCGGCGCTGGCCGGGTACGTCCATCTGCGGGCGCAGACGGCGGCGGCCGGCACCGCGGCGGCGGGTGCCCCGGGCGGTGGCGCACCGGCAGTGGGCGTCCCGGGCGTCGGTGGGCCGGGCGCGGGGGCGGCGGGCGTCGGCGGGCCGGCCGTCGCGGCGGCGTTGGCGAACGCCGTACGCCAGGAACTCCAGCCGCTCCTGCGCCGGATCGAACGCCTGGAGGAACGGGCCGGTGTCGCCGACGAGGGCTGAGTCCCGCCCGAGCGCTCGCTCGAACCGGACGCCCCGACCCCCGCGCCCGGTGACCCGCACGGCACCGGCCGCCATGATCGCCACGGCGGTGTTCCTGCTGCTCGTGCTGCCGTTGCTGGCATAGGCCGGAGTTCGGCCGGGCGGGTCGACCGGAACCGGCGCGGGCTGGGGGCGGCGCCGGCCGGGCGGCGGGGACACCGCGACGGGCTCGGGCGCGGAAGGGCGCCTCGCCGTCAGGGCCGCTCGGGTGGCACTCCGCCGGGCCGGGCCGGGCGGGGTGCGTTGCCGTGGTAGACGGCCTGGTCGACGGCGTGGGCCAACCGGTCGGCGTCACGGGTGAAACCGTTGAAGGTGACCCGCGAGCCGTCGTCGAGCCGGATTCGGCAGATCACGTCGCGGCCGAGCGCGTGCAGCAGCCAGCTCTCCCGGTGGAACTGGTTGATCTTGCTGACCTCCGACCAGGTGAACGCCCGCGTCCCGCGCGCGTGGGAATGCAGCAGACCGCGTTCGTGCAGGGCGAACGTCTCCGCGCCGTGGGTGAAGTAGCGCAGCCCCTGCTCGATGCCGGACCAGAGGCAGGTCAGCGCGAAGCCGAGCAACAGTCCGAGCACCACCCCGAACATCCCGACGGGCGCACCCGCGATCAGGGTCGGTACCGCCAACCCGAGGAACAACAGCAGGCAGACCAGCCCGACCGCGGCGCTCCCCGACGCCGTACGACCCCGGCGGGACCGGTCGACCTCGTGACGCTCGACCGGTTCGCCCAGGTCCGCGACCGTGGTGGCGGGGCCGCCGGTGCGCGGGGTACGCGTTGGCCGGGCCGCCTCCCGGGCGGCGAACTCGGCCTGCTCCCGCGCGCGGGCCCGCCGGTACGCCCAGACGCCCGCGCCGACCGGCACCACCACGAGCAGCACGACCGCGAGCGCGATCCCGACCCCGTCGTCCATCTCTTCGTACCCCTCAGGCGCTCTTCCCGGCTCACGCCGCTCCCACTCCGGGATACCTCCGATTCGACTCCGGGGCGGGCGTCGATCTCCACCCGGTGGCCGCAACCGGCCAGTAGGGGCGACCCGCCGGTCCGGCCCGGCTCGGCGTGACGGCGCCGCCGGCCGGGTACGTCGTCGGTGTGGTGTCGGTGTCGGCGGCGCTCGCCCCCATGGCACCGGCACGCGCCCGGCCGACCTCCTCGGAGACTGTCCCCGACGGTCCCAGGAGAACGGGGACCTGTCGCGGGAGATCCGGAGGAGCCAACCTTGACGCCTCGGGCCCTCGGGCTCTGGTTCGCACATCGGCAGAAGGGAGCGGGCAGCGTGGAACGGGTGCGGCTCGGCGGTCTCACGGTCTCCGCGGAGGGGCTCGGCTGCATGGGAATGAGCTCGGTGTACGGCGCGGCCGACTGGGACGAGTCGGTCGCGACCATCCGGAGGGCACTCGACCTCGGCGTCACCCTGATCGACACGGCCGCCGCGTACGGCATCGGGCACAACGAGGTGCTGGTCGGGCGTGCGATCGCGGGCCGACGGGACGAGGTGCAGCTGGCCACCAAGTTCGGCCTGGACTTCACCACCGGGCGTGGCAAGGTCGTCGTCAGGAACGAACCCGACGCCATCAAGACCGCCGCGGATGCGTCGCTGCTGCGGCTGGGTACCGATCACATCGACCTCTTCTACCTGCACCGGGTGGACCCGGCGGTGCCCTTCGAGGACTCGATCGGTGCCCTCGCCGAACTCGTCCAAGAGGGCAAGGTGCGTCACATCGGCCTCTCCGAGGTCACCGGGGACCAGTTGCGCGCCGCACACGCGATCCACCCGATCGCGGCGGTGCAGAGCGAGTACTCCCTCTGGACGCGGGACCCGGAGACGGTGGTGGCCGAGGCGGCCCGCGAACTGGGGGTCGGCCTCGTCGCGTACTCCCCACTGGGGCGGGGCTTCCTCACCGGCACCGTCGACCCCGCCCGACTGGCCCCGGACGACGGGCGCCGCCGCCTGCCCCGCTTCAGCGACGAGGCGGCGGCAGGCAACCAGGCCGTCGCCGACGGGGTCAGGCGGGTCGCGGAGAGCAGGGGCGCCACCGCTGGCCAGGTCGCTATCGCCTGGGTCGCCGCCCAGAGCGGGAGGCTGGGCATCCCGGTAGTGCCGATCCCGGGCACCAAGCGGGTCGCCTGGGTCGAGCAGAATGCCGCCGCCCTGGCGGTGCGACTCACGGCCGAGGAGATCGCGGCGCTGGACGAGTTGGCCGCTCAGGTCGTCGGGGCCCGCTACTAACGCGTTCGCCGACTGCTCGGCCCTCGGGGCTCAGCCGGTGAATTCGTTGACGCCGAGGGCGAAGTCCCAGTGGCCGACCCCGTTGCCGGCAAGGCCCACCGTGACCACGCCCATTCCTTCCAGCCAGTGCGCCATTTTCAGGCCGCCGACGTTCAGCGGGCGCAGCCCGAGGCTCTCGACGAATGCCGCCACGGCCGCCTTGGCCTGCGCACTGTCGCCCGCGATGAAGACGTTGGGCCGGCCCTTCTCCAGCACATTACGGAAGATGGTGTTGAATGCCTTCACCACGCTGGCGCTGGCCGGGGCCACCTTGGCGACTTCCTGCGCGATCGAGGTCTCCTCGCTGTGGGCCAGTCCGTCGAACGTGGCGTTGAAGGGGTTGCTGATGTCGACGATGACCTTGCCCGCGAGGGCGTCTCCGTACTCGGCGACGACCGGAACGACACCGTCGTACAACAGGGCCGTGATGACGATGTCCCCGGCCGGGACGGCGCCCCACCTGCCCGTCGTCGCGCCGCCGCCCAGCGCCTTCGCCCGGTCGTCGGCCTTGGACTGATCGCGTCCCATGACCTCGACGGTGCTGCCGCCCGCCACCGCGAGCGTGCCGATGGTACGGGCCATGTTGCCCGTACCGATGAGGGTGATGCTGCTCATGAGGTGTGCTCTCTTCCTTGGGTTGTCGTGGGCTGTGCCCGGGCATTCCTGCTCTGTGGTTCAGATGGCGGTGGTGCCGCCGTCGGCGACGAGTTCCAGGCCGTTGACGTAGCTGGAGTCGTCGGAGGCGAGGAACAGGGCGACGGTGGCGATTTCTTCGGGGCGGCCCATCTTTCCGCGGGGGATGAGGGACTCGAACTGGCGCTTGGTGGCCTCGTCGAAGAGTTCTTCCTGCTTGGCGGTGGCGACCTGGCCGGGGGTCAGGACGTTGACCCGGATCTTGCGGTCGCGCAGTTCGTTGAGCCAGACGCGGGCCCAGGCCTGCTGGACGGCCTTGCTGCCGGCGTAGAGGCTCCAGCCGGGGAAGGCGCCGAGGGAGGCGTTGGAGCCGGTCATGAGGATGGAGCCGCCGTCGTTGAAGAGCGGAAGGGCCTTCTGGACGGTGAATAGGGTGCCCCGGGCGTTGAGCCCGAACCAGGTGTCGAACTGGGCCTCGGTGATCTCACCGAGCGGGGCGGGCTCGCCGCCGCCGGCGCTGGCCCACAGTACGTCGAGGCTGCCCTTCTCCCGCTTGACGGTGTCGTACAGACGGTCCAGGTCGTCCAGGTTGGCGGCGTCGCCCTGGACCCCGGTGACGTTGCGGCCGATCTGCTTCACGGCCTCGTCCAGGGCGTCCTGGCGGCGGCCGGTGATGAAGACGTGCGCTCCCTCGTCGACGAACAGCTTCGCGCCGGCCAGCGCCATGCCGGTGGTGCCGCCAGTGATGACCGCTACCTTGCCGTCAAGCTTCCCCATGATCGCTCCCTTGGGTCGGTGGTGCCGTGCGCACCTGGGGCGACGACGTTATGTACACCGCCCTGTGTGCTTACGGTACGGGGTGGGCGGCCGGGACGCAAACTATGTACACCGGTCGTTACCCAGCTGGGGTACGATGGACCCATGACGGAGCTGGAGAAGGGCCCCCAGGGGCGCCGCCGTGGCCGGGGTGCCCGCGAGCGCATCCTCAGCGCGTCCCAGCAGCTGTTCCGCGAGCAGGGCATCAACCGCACCGGCATGGACCAGCTCTGCGCGGCGGCCCAGGTGTCCAAGCGCACGGCCTACCAGCACTTCACCGGCAAGGACGAACTCGTCGCCGAGTACCTGCGCCGGTTCGACCCCTCCGTGCTGTCCGGCGTGTTCGACCGCACCGACCTCACGCCCCGCGAACGGCTCCTCGCCGCCTTCGACGTCCCTCCCACCACCCCCCTGTGCCCCTACATCGGCGCCGCCGTCGAACTCCACGACCCCGAGCACCCCGCATCCCGGTACGCGCGCGACTACAAGAAAGCCGTCGCCGCGCGGCTCGCCGACACCGCCCGGGAAGCCGGCGCCGCCGACCCTGAACAGCTCGGCGAGCAGCTCGCGCTGCTCCTCGACGGCGCCGCGGCCCGGACCCGGGTTCTCAACGCCGACGCCTTCCCCACCGCCGCCGCCATCGCCGCCGTCCTCATCGACAACGCCATCCCCGCGCCATCTCCTCGGCGGCCCAGCGGTGACCGCGGAACCACCGGGTCCGCGCCCGTTCCGGTGGGAGGCCAATGACGGCCCGATCACGCCTTGTCGCCCGGAGGACGATGTCGGGCTCGGCGCGGCCGGAGCGGTAGCTCACGCCGTACAGGGGCAAGTAACGATTTCGGTGTCAGCTATGTACCCGTCACGGATCTGGCGCCCGATCAGGTGTGCCTCGCGGTGGCGGCATCGCGCACCTCGCTGGTGATCGACGACTTCCTCGCCGCGGCTCACGAGACGGCCGAGATCACCGCAGAATGCGGGAACGATGAGATGTGGCAGCTGGCAAGCGGTGCCGCCGCACAGCACGGTTGATCAGTTCGACCGACAACAGCAGAGCCAACAGAGGGCGCCACAGCAAATAATTCCTCGTCACGTCGACGTTGTGGCCGTGCGTCTTCGCGGTGAAGTCGGGGTCGGTGCACGGATCAGAGCGGACCGGGCTGAGGGGAGTGGCGGGTGGGCTCCGCCGCCCGAGACGGCGTAGCCGCCCAGCTGGCAAGAAGTTTGAGCCGCTCTTCGGAGGCGGTGCCGGGTTTGGCGGTGTAGATGACCAGGTTGTGCACGGCTCGACCGGACAGGGGTAGGTCGAGGTGCTGGAAGGTCAGCTCCAGCTGGCCGACGTCGGGGTGCTGGAGCCGTTTGACGCCGTCGTGGCGGATCAGGACGTCGTGCGCGGCCCATCGGCTGCGGAACTCGGGGCTGAGGGTGGACAGCTCGCCGATGAGGTCGCGCAGTGCCCGGTCGCGGGGCTCGCGGCCGACCTCGGCGCGCAGCAGGGCGGCGGTGGCGGTGCCGGCGGCGTCCCAGTCGACGAAGAAGTCGTGTGCGCCGGGGTCGAGGAAGATGTAGCGGGCGATGTTGGGGCGGCCGCGCTTGTCGATGGTGGCGCTGTCGAACATCGGTGCGTACAGGGCTCGGGCCAGGGGGTTGCTGGCGATGACGTCGGTGCGGCCGTCGCGTACGAACGCCGAGGACATGGTCATGGAGTCGAGCAGCCATTGGACCCGGGTCGGTACCTCGACCTCCCTGCGACGCGACGGCGTGCGACTCTCCGGCCGCGACGACCGGGCCAGGTCGAACAGGTAGGTGCGTTCGTCGTCGTCCAGTCGCAGGGCGCGGGCGACCGCGTCGAGGACGCCTTCGGACACGCCGCCGATGTGCCCCTTCTCCAGCCGCGTGTACCACTCCGTGCTCACGCCGGCGAGGACGGCGACCTCCTCGCGTCGCAGCCCGGCGACCCGGCGACGGGCGCTGGTCGGCAGCCCGACCTGTGCCGGGGTGATTTTGGCGCGTCGGCTGGCGAGGAAGTCCCGGATCTCGCCGCGGTTTCCGGGCTGCGGGTCCATGTCCTTCACGGTAGCCGCTGGTCACGGCACGAGGGGGGCTGAGGTTACACCCCCGATAGACGCGGCCTTCTCCGGTGGCGGCGAGTGCGGTCCTCTGGCGATCGAACGTTCCAGCAGGACCCCGACGAGGAAGTGGCGGAGGTAGGGGACATGACGAGCAAGACACTGACCGCGCCGGCGGTGGCCCTGGGCACATGGGCCTGGGGAGACAGCGGCGAGCTGGGCGACGGCTATTTCGGCAGTCGGCTGACCGCGTCCGGCCTGCGAGAGATCGTCGAGAAGGCACAAGCGACCGGGTTCACGCTGTGGGACACCGCGGTGGTGTACGGCACGGGTCACTCGGAGACGGTCCTCGGTCAGGCGCTGAAGGGCTACGCCCGCGGCGAGTACCAGCTGTCGACGAAGTTCACCCCGCAGGCCGCGGGCAACGGCGCCGATCCGGTCGCGGACATGCTGGAGCAGAGCCTCGACCGACTGGGTACGGACTATGTCGATCTGTACTGGATCCACAACCCCGCCGACGTGGCACGTTGGACACCGCTGCTGATTCCACTGCTGCGCAGCGGCAGGGTCAAGCACGTCGGCGTCTCGAACCACAACCTGAAGCAGATCGCTCTGGCCGACCAGATCCTCGGCGCGGCCGGCTTCCGCGTGGAGGCGGTCCAGAACCACTACAGTCTCCTGTACCGCAGTTCCGAGCGCGCGGGCATTCTCGACTACTGCCGCGAGCACGACGTGCGGTTCTTCTCCTACATGGTCCTCGAACAGGGCGCGCTGAGCGGCAGGTACAGCCCGGCCCGTCCGTTGCCGGAGGGCAGCAGCCGGGCGGCCGTGTACAACGGCATCCTTCCCCGACTGCGGGCGCTGACGGACAGGATGGCGACGATCGGCGAGGACCGGGGCGCGTCCGCCGCCGACATCGCCACCGCCTGGGCCATCGCCAAGGGAACCACCCCGATCATCGGGGTCACCAAGACGAGTTACCTCGACGGGCTGATCCGGGCCCGCGGCATCGAACTCGCCGACGAGGAGATCGCGGAGCTGGAGGCGCTGGGGGATGCCGCGGACGTCGACACGCGCGGCTTCTGGGAGCACGAGATGTAGCAGTCGTCGGCGGACGGAGGAGAGAGCACCCGGGAAGGGAGGGGAGATGCGGTGGTGAGAAAGGCCATTCGTCCCCGTTGAACGGTTGGCCGCCATGCTGCGTACGGGGTGCGCCGCACCCGCCGCGACCAGCACCGATGCCGTGTGGCGCGGCGTACCTGCCCGCCCGGACCCGGTACGCCCGCCGGCGCCGGCGCCGGCCCGCCGCGACGGTCGTCCCGGGACTACTTGTGAGTTCAACTAGATCACGTGAGGATCAAGACAACTGTCCATTGATGGTTGTGGAGGTCCACCATGCGTAGGTTGACAGCGAGGATCGGTGCGACGCTGGCCGCTCTCACCGTCGCGGCCGTCGGCGCCACCGTCGCGGCGGCGCCGGCCTCGGCCGACGACTGGCCCGAGCCGAACCCCGTCGGCATCTACTTCTACTCCGGCTGGTTCACCGAGCAGGTCGGGCACTACCGGGACGTGACGCGGTGCCTGCCGGTGCCACCGAAGGCCGAGTCGCACGTCGGCTACCCGACGTCCCCGGTCAACGCCTTCCGCTTCTTCGCCACCGACGACTGCACGGGCCAGGCGACCGGCATGGACACGCTCCGCAGTTACCCGGCGGGGCAGTACCGGTCCTTCGTCGGCGTGGTGGCCTGACCCGCCCCGGCCCGCTCGTGTCGATCATGGAGTTGTGGTCGGAGCAAACCGCACCAATAGCGGCAAATCGCTGACCACAACTCCATGATCGACGGGGAGAGGTCGGGGCCGGGGGTGGGTCAGGCGAGGTCGGTCAGGCGGGCGTGCAGGTGCATGTCGTGCCAGCCGTCGGTGTGCAGCAGGGCGCTGCGCTCGACACCCTCCAGCGCGAAGCCGGCCTTCTCGGCCGCCCGGCAGGACGGCTGGTTGAGCGTCGAGTGGCGCAGCGTCAACCGGTGCAGCCCCAGCTCCTCGAACGACCAGCGGGCGAGCGCCTCGGTGGCGCGTACCACCACACCCCGGCCCCGGGCCTCCGGCAGCACCCAGTAGGCGACCTCGGCCACCCCGTCGAAGAGATTGATCTCGCGCAGCCCGACCCGGCCCACCAGCGCGTCGTCGGCGTCCGTGACCGCCCAGGAGGCGGCGCGCTCGGCCGCCCAGTGCACCCGCCACTGGTTGATCCACGCCACGGCCTCGTCCGCCGAGGCCATCGCGTGGGTGTGCCAGCGCTGGATGGCGGGATCGGTGAAGGCGAGCGCCACCGCGGGCGCGTCGGCCGGCCGGAACGGCCGCAGCGTCAGCGCGCCGTCGGCGTACAGGGTTGGCTGTTCCCGCCCGCTGAGGGCGCCGCCCGGCAGGACCGGGGGTACGAGGGATGGCACCGCCCCATCATGCCAACCGGCGGGCGGCGGTAGCGTGGCGGTCGTGTTCCCTACGGTCCGTGAGGTGCTCGCCCTCGACCCGGTGCGGCACGGCGGGCCCCGCCTGGTGGCCGGCGAGAACGGCCTCGACCGGGCCGTACGCTGGGTACACGTCGCCGAGGTGCCCGACATCGCCCCGCAGCTCGGCGGGGGCGAACTCGTGCTCAGCACCGGGATCGGCCTGCCCGCCGACGACGGCGGGTTGCGGGCCTTCATCGGCGACCTCACCGACGTGGGCGTCTCCGGGCTGGTGGTCGAACTTGGCCGGCGCTACCCCACGAGCGTGCCCCGGGTCATGGTCGCCGCCGCCGAGCGGCGGGGGCTTCCGCTGGTCGAGCTGCGCCGGCCGACCCCGTTCGTACGGATCACGGAGGCGGTGCACGGGCTGATCGTCGACGCCCAGCTCGCCGAGCTGCGGGCCACCGAGGAGATCCACCAGCGCTTCACCGAACTCTCCATGGACGGCGCGGAACCGGGCGAGGTGGTGCGCCAGGCCGCCGAGCTGGCCGGCTGCCCCGTCGTACTGGAGAACCTCTCCCGGCAGGTGCTCGCGTACGACGCCGCGGGCGACCGCGCCGACCTGCTGCTCGCCGGCTGGGAGCAGCAGTCCCGCCGGATCCGGCCCGCCGGCCGGACCGCGTACGACCCGGACGCCGGCTGGCTCGTCACCACGGTGGGCGCCCGCGGACAGGACTGGGGCCGGCTGCTGCTGCGCTGGCCCGGCGACGAGTTCTCCTCGGTCGCCGGGGCGCCGCCGACCCGGCTGACGATCCTGCTGGAGCGCGCCGCCTCGACGCTGGCCCTGGGCCGGCTAATCCGCCGCGACGCCGAGGGGCTGGAACGGCAGATCCACCGCACCCTGCTCACCGCCCTGCTCGACCACGCCCGCCCGGTCGGCGAGGTGGCGCTGCGGGCGCGGGCGCTCGGCGTGACGCTGGAGCGCCGGCACCTGGTCGGCGTCGTGGTGCGCCACCGCGCCGACGAGGCCGGCACCGAGGCAGCCCAGGCGCGGCTGCGGGACCTGGCCGAGGCGGTCGGCGACGCGTTGCGGGAGGCCCGGCTCAGCGGGCTGGCCAGCGCGCTCGACGAGCAGGCGGTGGGGGTGCTGCTCGCGCTGCGCGACCCGGGGGCCGAGGACGGGGCGCTGGCCGCCTTCGCCGCCGCGCTGCGACGCGTACGCCTGGACGCGGAGCCGGCCCACGACGCCGCCGGAGCCCCCGGTGAGGTGATCGTGGCCGCCGGGTCGGGGGTGGCGACCCTGGCCGAGGCCCGCCGGTCGCTGCTGGAGGCGCGGCAGATCGCCGAGGCGGCCCGCCGGGGGCGCCGGGGTGACCTGGCCGTCTACCGGCTGCCGCACGTCGGGCTCGCCGGCCTGCTGCACCTGCTGCGCGACGAGCCGCGCCTACAGACCTTCGTCGAGCGGGAACTCGGCCCGCTGCTCGCCTACGACGCCGAGCACCCGCGCGAGCAACTGCTCGGCACCCTGCGCGTCTACCTCGAACAGGGGCGCAACAAGTCGGCGGCGGCCGCGGTGGCGCACCTGTCCCGGCCGGCCTTCTACGACCGGCTCGGCCGGGTGGGCCGCATCCTCGGCGCCGACCTGGACTCGATCGACGTCTGCCTCTCCCTGCACGTCGCCCTGCTCGCCCTCGACGCGGTCCGCAACCCCTGACCGGTGCGGCGGGAACCCCTGACCGGCGCGGCGGGCGGCGAATTGCCGGCTAGCCGGGATGCCGTACGCCGCCGGGCGGGCCATCGTGGTGGCGTGACGTACCGATACCTCATCGTCGACGACAGCGAACGGTTCCTGCGTTCCGCCCGTCGACTGCTGGAGCGCGAGGGCGCGACGGTGGTGGCCGCCGTCTCCACCGGCGACGACGCGATCGCCGCCGCGACGGCCACGCCGGTCGACGTCTCGCTGGTCGACGTGTACCTCGGCGGGGAGAACGGGGCGGACGTGGCCGACGCTCTGTCCCGGCGCGGCCTGGGCGGGAAGATCCTGCTCGTCTCGACCCGCGCGGCCGAGGACGTGGTCGACGTGGTCACCCAGAGCGCGGCCGTGGGATTCCTCCCGAAATCCGACATTTCGGTGGCGGCGATCCGCGCGATCCTGACGCCGGCCCCGTGACCACCGGAAGCAGGCCGTGACCGTGGCGCAGGTGGTCGTGACGGAGTAGGCCGGCTGCACCAGGGCGACCTGGAAATATCGGATGCTCGTCGAACCACCGGTCACGACCGGTCACGCACCGTTACTGGCTCGGCGAGTTCAGGTCATGGTCGGGTTACGGCCGTCCCGGTGGACCCGGTTCCTCCCGTCACAGCCAGGCAGGTGCCGGGGCCGTGATCGGGGGTCAGATCGACTGGAGGTAGCGCACCACGGCGAGGACCCGCCGGTGGTCGGCCTCGGTCTCGGGCAGCTCCAGCTTGTTCAGGATGCTGCGGACGTGCTTCTCGACCGTGCCCTCGGCTAGCCACAACCGCTGGGCGATCCCGGCGTTCGACCGGCCCTCGGCCATCAGCGCGAGCACCTCCCGCTCCCGCGGACTCAGCGGCGCCAGCGGGTCGACCCGGCGCCGGGCGTTGACCAGCTCCCGGACGAGGTCGGGGTCGATGACCGAGCCGCCCGCGGCGACCCGCTGGACGGCCTCGACGAAGCTGTCGACGTCGGTGACCCGGTTCTTGAGCAGGTAGCCCACGCCGCCGTCGGCGCTGAGCAGCTGGAGGGCGTGCTCGACCGCGACGTGCGCCGACAGCACCAGCACCGCCGTACCGGGGTGGCGCGCGCGGATGGTCCCGGCCGCCGTCAGCCCCGCGGTCTGGTCGGGCGGCATGCGGACGTCGAGCACCGCCACGTCGGGTGCCGTCCGCGCGACCAGCTCGACCGCGGTGTCCGCGTCGCCGGCCCGGCCGACGACCCGGATGCCGGCCCGTTCGAGGAGGCCGGCGAGCCCTTCCCGCAGGAGCACGTCGTCGTCGGCAAGCACCGCGCTGATGGTCATCTCGTGCCGCCCCCGCCCCCGCCGCCGCTGTCGTCGCGTTGTCGCCGCTGTCGTGTCTTCGTCGCCGCCGTCGTGGTGTCGTCGCCGCTCAGGCGGCCAATATAATACTGCGACGATCTTGAGCTGGGTCGATGCGGGGCAGGGAGGCGGGCGGGTGCGGGTCGGTCTCGTCGGGAGGGTCCTGCTGGGCGCCGGGGTACCGACCGTGGTCGCGGTCACCGCCTTCGCCACGATGCTCGGCGCGATCGACGGGGCGCGGCGGGCGCAGGAGCGCGTCTCCGCCTCGCACCAGACGGTGGTCGCGGCCGAGGGCCTGTCCCGCGCGGTCGGTGACCTCACCGCGAGTGAGCGGGGTCTGCTCCTCGGTGACCTCGGCGGCGCCGGAGCGTGGTCCGCGGCGGGCCAGCGGGTGCACGAGCGGGCCGAGGCGCTGGCGGCCCTGCGCGTCGACGGCGCCGACGAGCGGCGCCGGACCGCCGGGCTGGCCGCGGCGGCCGAGGCGTACCTCCAGGAGTCGCGGCGCGTCGCCGGCCCGGTCGCGGCCGGCGCGCCCGCCCGTACCGGACTGCCCGCCACCGACCCGGCGCGGGTCACCGAGTTCGCCGCCCACCTCGACGCGTTCCTCGCCGAGGAGCAGGACGTCGTCGCCGCGCAGGAACGGGCCGTGGCGGCCGACGCCCGGTGGGCGGTGGCGGCCGGGGTGGCCGGTCTGCTCGCCTCGCTGGTCTCCGTCGTGCTGGTCGGCATCTACCTGACCCGCGCCGTGGCGCTGCCCGTACGCCGGGCCGGGGCGGTGGCGCGACAGTTCGCCGACGGCGACCTCCGCGCCCGCCTGCCCGTGACCGGCGTCGGCGACATCGGCGACCTGCAGCGGGCGCTCAACCGGATGGCGGCGTCGCTCGCGGCGGCCCGCGACGAGCTGACCGCGTCCCGGGCCCGCATCGTCGCCGCCGACTACCGCGCCCGGCGCGCGATCGAACGGGACCTGCACGACGGCCTGCAACAGCGGCTGGTGGCGCTGGCGCTCGACGTGCGCGGACTCGGCGCCGAGGTCCCCGACGAGCTGCGCGAACAGGTCGACGAGGTCGCGACCGGGCTGGTCGAGGCGACGAACGAGCTGCGCGACTTCGTCCACGGCATCCAGCCCGCGGCCCTGACCCAGAGCGGCCTCGGCGCGGCGCTGCGGGCGCTGGCCCGGCGCGCGGCGCTCCCCGTGGAGGTACGGATCGACCTCGCCGACCGGCTCCCCGCGGACGTCGAGTCGGCCGCCTACTACTTCGTCTCCGAGGCGCTGACGAACGCGACCAAGCACGCCCACGCCTCATACGTGGAGGTGACCGCGCGGATCGAGGCCGGGCTGCTGCGGGTGACCGTCGCCGACGACGGCGTGGGCGGCGCCGACCGCGCCGGCGGTACCGGGCTGGTCGGCCTCGCCGACCGGATCGACGCCACCGGCGGGCGGATGACGCTGGTCAGCGAGGCGGGACAGGGCACGACGCTGACCGCGTCGATACCGATCTCCTGGCAGGCCGGTACGGGCGGTACCGGCTAGCCGGCATACGACGATGGCGGCTGGCGTCGAAGCGCCGACCGGGCCCGGAGCGGGACGCTGTTCCCCGTGACGGTCCGCATCCAGCGGACCCGCGAGACCGGGAGCCCGCAATGGCGACACACGCGATCCTCACGCAGTACCCGACGACCTTCACCCCGGTGGCGGCGGCCCGTCGGCAGCACCACCTGCCGTCCTGGGCGCGGATCCTCCTCGGCGGTGGCGCCCTGTGGCTGGCCACCGTGGTCATCACGTTCTTCACCGGCAACGTCAACCTGGTACCGACGATCATCCTGGTCGGCGCGTTCCTGGTGCCGGTCACGTTCGTGGCCTGGGCGTTCCGCCGCGCCGACGCGCTGCTCACCCCGTCGAAGATCTTCAGCGCCTTCCTCTACGGCGGCGTGCTGGGCGTGCTGGGCGCCTCGGTGCTCGAAGCGGCCTTCGTGCACAACACCTCGATGGTCGGCTTCCTCGGGGTCGGGCTGATCGAGGAGGGCGTCAAGCTGCTCGTCCTCTGGGCGATGGCCCGCCGGCTGGGCCGCTACACGATGCGCGACGGCCTGGTGCTCGGCGCGACCGTCGGCTTCGGCTTCGCGGCGTTCGAGAGCGCCGGGTACGCCTTCCAGGCGCTGTTCAACGCGCAGGGCGGCGGGCTGTCACTGCTGGGCGTGGTCGAGACCGAGCTGCTGCGCGGCATCCTGACCCCGTTCGGGCACGGGCTGTGGACCGCCGTCACCGGTGCCGCGCTCTTCGCCGTCGCCGCCCGCCGTGGCCGTACCACACTCTGGGCGTTGCCGGTCGCCGGCGCGTACGCCCTGGTCGTGGCCCTGCACGCGCTCTGGGACGCCGCCGACCTCGCCGCCGCCTGGCTCACCCTGCACCTGACCGGTACGCCCGAGCAGTGGGCCCGGGCCCGCGAGGGGCTGGCCGTCACCGCCACCCCCGCCCAGCTGCACCTCGACGCGCTGCTCAGCTTCGCCCTGCCCTTCGCCGACGCGCTGGTCGGGGTGGCCATCGTCGCCGCGCTGGCCGTCGCGGTCCGCCACCAGGAGCGTCGCACCTTCACCCCGGTCGGGCGGTGAGCGGGCCGCCGACGGGCCGCGACCGCCCGAACCGCTCGCCCGGACGGGCCCCCGCACCGGCGGGGGTCCGTCCGCGTTCCCCCGCTCCCGCCCGGCCGCGCGGATGCCCACCAGGTACCGGCGGGCGCTCCGGCCCGGGCACTCAGCCGGTCAGTTCGGCGAGCGCCTTCGCGTACGCGGCCGGGACAAAGTGGGTGCCGCCCGGCGTGAAGACGTCCGAGCCGGCCGCCGCCGTCCACGCCTCGGCCGGTACCGCCGCCATCAGCGCGCGCACCACCGCCGCGTCCCGCCACTGCTCCTGCTCGGCCAGGAGCCCGAGCGCCACGACCGACTCCTCGACCTCGCCGACGCACTCGAACGGCTTGTGCGCGTCGATGCCGAGCAGCTCCAGGTAGCCCGGGACCTGGTCGGCGTCGTCGAGCAGGTCGGTGCCGAAGATGCGCACCACCCGCTCGCGGGGCATGAACGGCGCCATGGCGAGGAAGACGAACCGGCACTTCGGGCAGTTACCGCACCAGCGGGCGCTCGCGTCCCGCAGCTTGAACGCGGCGTTGCAGCTGGTCACCACGTCGTCGTACCGGGCGAACTGGCTGAACAGCCGGGCGATGTGCAGCTCCGACAACGGGCGCAGCAGCGAGAAGTACGGCTCCTCCAGCCCGGCGTGCCCGGCGAGCGCGGCCCGGAGCAGCCCCTCCGCCTCGACCCCCTTGGACCACTGGTGATTGATCTCGTGACCGTTCCAGATCAGGTTCGGGTCGGAGGCGGAGCGCTCGTTGGACATCACCACCGGGCCGAGCCCGTGCAGCACGGCGGTCGCCACCGCGATCAGCGAGTTGATCGCGGTGACCGGAATGTGCCCGTTGCGGGCGCCCGCCGCGTTCAGCTCGAACAGCGCCGGGTCGAGCCGGCGCCGGGCCGCCAGCGGGGTCAGCCCGGACGCCTCGTTGACCGAGTCGATGACGTGGTTGGGGTTGACCGAGAAGGGCACCGGGTCGAAACCGGCCCGGCGCAGGGTCTCCAGGCCGACGATCGAGTCCTTGCCGCCGCCGACGGCAGAGAGCGGGCGCCGGTCGGAGTTGTTCACCGGGGTCGGCGCCGGCACCGTGCCGCCCGGTACCTCGGGCACCAGCTCCAGCACGTACGGCAGGTCGTTGCGGTACGCGTACTCGGCCAGGCCCTTGGTGTAGACGGCCGTGACCAGCGCGGCGGCGGCCTCGCCCAGCGGCGCCGGCGCCACCAGCCGGGGCGGCGCGGCGGCCTTGTAGTAGCTCACCCCGGCCACCAGGTGCAGCAGCTCCAGCACCCGGTGCAGGGTGGCCAGTCCGGCCTCGCCCGGCGGGACGGACGGCAGCGGAAACGTGATCACCTCGGTGAAGCGGAGCTCGCCGTCCGGTCCCGTGAGCGCGTAGTCGAACCGCGCCTCGCCGGTGGCGAGATCGAGGGAGTAGGACGGGAAGGTGAAGGCAGCCATCTGCCCGAGCTGTCCGTTAGGCACACGCCATACTAGGCCGTGGCTCGCGGGCCCCGGCCCGCCTCCCACGAGACGCACACCGCCCGCCGGGACCCCACCGGCCGGGTGACCGAGGACGAGGAGATCATTTTGCGCCTGTCTGACCTGCGCGGACGTTCGGTGGCCGTCTGGGGGACCGGGCGGGAGGGCCGCGCGGCCGTGACCGCCATCGCCGCGCACGGGCCGGCCAGCCTGGTCGCGGTCGACGACAGCGCCAACTTCCTCTCGCTGCCCTGGTCGGGCCCGCTCGCGCAGGCCGCCCCGCTGCACACCGGCCCGGAGGCGTTCGGGCGGCTCGCCGCCGCCGACGTGGTGGTGCGCTCCCCGGGGGTGCCGCAGACCCACCCGTGGCTGGTCGAGCTGCGCGGACGCGGAGTGACCGTGACCAGCGGCACGGCCCTCTGGATGGCCGACCACGCCGCCCGCACCGTCGGGGTCACCGGCAGCAAGGGCAAGAGCACCACCTCCAGCCTGATCAGCCACCTGCTCACCGCCGTCGGGCGCCCCAACGTCTTCGGCGGCAACATCGGCGTACCGCTGCTCGACCTGCCCGACGCCGAGCTGTACGTGCTGGAGCTCTCCAGCTACCAGTGCAGCGACCTGACCGACTCGCCCCGGGTGGCCGTGGTGACCGCCCTCTTCCCGGAGCACCTCGACGCGCACGGGGGCGAGCAGGAGTACTACCGGGACAAGCTCAACCTGCTCGGGCACGGTCCGGAGACGGTGGTGCTCAACGGCACCGACGCCCGGCTGCTCGCCCAGGTCGACGAGCGGTTCGGCGACAAGCTCGGCGACCGGCCGGCGGTACGGGCCGGCGGGCCGGAGAACTTCCACGTCGCGCCCGGCCCGGACAGCCGCCCGTACCTGCACGCGGGGAGCGAACCGCTCTTCCCGCGCGCGGCGCTGCCGCTGGTCGGCCGGCACAACGAGAGCAACCTCTGCGTCGCCCTGGCGGTCCTCGACGCGCTCGGCGTCGACACGGTGGCCCGGCGGGAGACCCTGGCCGAGGCGGTCGCCGGGTTCCAGGGGCTGCCGCACCGGCTGGCCGAGATCGCCGACCCGACCGGGTTGACCTTCGTCGACGACACGCTCGCCACCAGCCCGTACTCGACCATGCACGCGATCGACGCGTACGAGGGACGGCCGCTGACCGTGATCGTCGGCGGTACCGACCGGGGGCTGGACTACGGCCCGCTCCGCGAGCACCTGTCCACCCGCGCCATCACGGTCATCGGCATCCCGGACAGCGGCCCCCGGATCGTCGACCAGCTGCGCGACCTGCCTGAGGTCCGTACCGAACTCGCCGAGGACCTGGTCGAGGCGGTGCGGCTGGCCCGCGAGCTGACCCCGGCCGGCGGGGTGGTGCTGCTCTCGCCGGCCGCGCCGAGCTACGGCCGGTTCCGCAACTGGGAGCACCGCTCCGAGGTCTTCGTCGAGGCCATCGAGTCCACCCGGGCGCTGGCCGGCCGCTGACCGCCCCGCGCCCCCGCCCCGCCCCGCCGCCCCCGCCCCGCCGCCCCCTCCTCGTCGATCTAGGGCAAATCCTCGTTAGTCGATTTCTAATCACGTGGATTTGCC